>JADLAB010000092.1 GCA_020848455.1 Polyangiaceae bacterium | reverse complement strand
GCGTCGAAGTAGCGCACCTCGACCCCGCGCGCCGTCGGCTCGACGCCGAGCGCGACGGCGCCCGTCACGGCGCGGAGCGGCGTGCGGTCGAGCATGCGGCGCAGGAGCCAGCCGTTGCCCTCGGGCCAGACGAGGTAGTGGCTGCCCGCGAGCTGCTCGGTGCGCAGCTTGCGCGCCGCGAAGTAGTGCAGGCCCGCCCAGGCCGACACGTCCTCGGCGTGGCCGCCGAAGTCGTCGCGCGTCGCGTAGTCGACGTACCAGCGCAGGAAGGGCGTGCGGTAGCCCTCGCGCAGGAGCCAGTCCGCCATGCTGATGCGGTCGAGCTCGAGCCAGCGCGGATCGCGCGACGAGCGCTCGACCGGGATCTGGAACACCGGCCGCCCGTCGCGGCCGACCGCCTCCTCGAGCTCGGCCTCGGCGGCCTCGAAGCGCGCGAGCTCGGCGCGCTCCGCGGGCTCGAGGGCGGCCGTCGGCGTGAGCCCCTCGTGCCAGCGACCTCGGTAGAAGAGCCGCTCCTCGGGTGCGTGGCACAGCCGCTCCTCGTCGAAGCGCGGCAGCCCGGCGGCGTCCCAGCCGGTCACGACGCCGAGGTCGGACAGCAGGCGCAGCACCGCGCGCGCCTCGGGGCCCGGGGCCGGCAGGTAGTGCGCGCCCCAGGGGTGGGACACGACGCCGTCGTCACCCCACGCGCTCGTGCCGCCGACGAAGTCCTCGAGCTCGAGCACGGTGAGCGCGAGCCCGCTCTCGCGCAGGCGGTAGGCCGCGCCGAGCCCGCTCGCGCCCGCGCCGACGATGACGACGTCCGTCTGCTCGGGCGGCGCCGTCGGCGCCGGCAGCTCGGCGCCGCGCAGCAGGTGGCCCCGCGTGTGGCTCGCGCCGAGCAGCCGCCCGCCGAAGGGCGCCTTGTCCGGCACGAGCTGGTGGGCGAGGAACGCGGCGCCGATCGAGGAGAGCAGAGCGCGACGCGAGACGTGGCTCACCGCGGCCACTCCGTCCACTCGCCGGCGTAGATCGGCACCAGGCGCTGATCGCTCAGGCGGTTCACGGGCGCCGGCACGCGCGCCATGTCGCGCGGGAAGTCGAAGAGCTCCGGCAGACGGGCGTCCTCGAGGAAGCGCAGGCCAAGGACGCGCAGGTGCTCGGGCTGGGGCAGGCCCTCGGCGCCGCAGAGCACGTAGCCCCACTCGCCGAAGCTCGGCACGTAGGCGTGCAGCGGCCGCGCCGTCCAGCCGGCGGCCTCGAGGGTCGTGACGATGCTCCAGAAGCTCTGGCGCGCGAAGTAGGGCGAGGTCGCCTGCACGACGGCGACGCCGCGCATGCCGACGCGCTCGCGCAGGCGCTCGTAGAAGCTCGCGGTGTAGAGCTTGCCGACCGCGTAGTTCGCCGGGTCGGGGAAGTCGACGACCGCGAGGTCGAAGGCCTCGGCGGCGCGCTCGACGTAGCCGTACGCGTCCTCGGTGACGATCTCGACGCGCGGGTCGGACAGGGCGCCGCGGTTGAGCTCGACGGCGAGCGGCAGCGTGCGGAACAGGCGCGTGACGGCGCCGTCGAGATCGACGAGCACGATGCGCTCGACGGCGGGGTAGCGGAGCAGCTCGCGCACCGCGAGGCCGTCGCCACCACCGAGCACGAGCACCGTGCGCGGGTCGCGTCCGAGCGCCGCGACGGCCGGGTGCACCAGCACCTCGTGGTAGCGGTGCTCGTCGTCGGAGCTGAACTGCAGGTTGCCGTTCAGGAACAGGCGCGTCGTCGATGTGCTGCGCGTGAGCACGATGCGCTGGTAGGGCGACTGCTCGGCGTAGACGACGGGCGCGCCGAAGTAGGCGGCCTCGGTGGCGCCGAGCGCCCGGTCCACGAGCACCATGCCGACGGCGAGCGCCCCGACCACGACCAGGCACTGCGCGCGGAGCGCGAGCCGCTTCACGCGCTCGACCGGCAAGAGGAAGGTGCCGAGGAACGCGACCCCGGCGTTGAGGATGCCGAAGAGCAGGCTCGTGCGCTGCAGACCGAGGCGCGGCACGAACACGAGCGGAAACAACAGGCTCGCGAGGAGCGCGCCGATGTAGTCGAGCGACAGCACGCGCGCGACGAGGTCCTTCAACGACAGGCGGAACTCGAGCAGCCGGATGAGCAGCGGGATCTCGAGCCCGACGAGGGCACCGACCACGAACACGACGAGGTAGAGCGCGGCGCGAAAGGCCCCGAGCGCCGTATAGACCCCGAACAGCAGCGGCGCCGAGGCTCCGCCCACGAGCGCGATGCCGAGCTCGATGGCGACGAAGCGCTCGAGCAGCCGCCCCGTCACGAAGCGCGACAGGTACGAGCCCACGCCCATCGCGAACAGGTAGACGCCGATGACCGACGAGAACTGCAGCACCGAGTCGCCGAGCACGTAGCTGCCGACCGTGCCGGCGATGAGCTCGTAGACGAGGCCCGAGGTGGCGACGACGACCACCGAGGCGAAGAGGGCCGGCGACACCAGGCGGTGCCGGAGCACGGCCGCCGGCAGCGCGTCGGCCTGTCCGTCGCGACCTTCGCGGCTGGCGCCGTCGATGCGGCCGGCGCGGGCGGAGCTCGCTTCGGCGTCGTCGGGCGTCCGGGGCGCGCGCTGGCTCGACTCTTCGACCACCGGGGAGCGGTCTAGCCAGGTCGTCAGCTCACGTCGAGCGTCGCCTGGCCGGACGCGCCGCCGTAGAGCTGCGTGATCTCGATGCGGTACTGGCCCGCGGCCGCCACCGCGAAGGTCACGGGCGGCGCGCTCTGCGGCCGGCCCGTCGGCAGCTCGCGCACGACGCGGTCGAGGATGACCTTGCCGCCCGGGGCGCGCACCTTGATCGTGAACGGGGGCGAGGCGTCGTCGAACGCTCGGAAGACGAGCTTCGCCGTGCCGCCCGAGGTCAAGCCGGACGCGTCGCAGATCGTTTCGATCTCGCCGGAGCTGACGATCTTGGCGGGCACTGGGAGGGGTTCCTGACGGGGCGGCGCTCCAGCCGCCGGGCCATTGTATGAAGATGGCGGCCCTTGTGCGAATTTGGCGCCGTCGGCCCGGGTCGCACGACTTCCTCCGAGCGGCAGGACCGCCGGAGAGAAGGCCGGAGCGACCCGGCCGCAGATTGACACCTTTTCTGTATCAAGCCGCAGGGTTGCGTGTAAAGCGGCGCCGTGCAGGGCCGTCGGGGACGAGCCCCCGGCCTCACGATTCCCGGGTCCAGCGCAGCCGCGGCTTGCGGGCGGCCCGCGCCTCGTCCAGGCGCCCGACGCGCGTCTTGTGCGGCGCCGACTTGACGAGCTCGGGCTCGGCGTGCGCCTCCTTCAGGATCGAGCGCAGAGCCGCCACGAACTCGTCGAGGGTCTGCTTGGTCTCGCTCTCGGTCGGCTCGATCATGAGCGCCCCGTGCACGACCAGCGGGAAGTACACGGTCGGCGCGTGGAAGCCGTAGTCGAGCAGGCGCTTGGCGATGTCGAGCGTCTTGACGCCCGTCTCGGCCTGCACGCGCTCGTCGCTCAGCACGACCTCGTGCATGCACGGCAGGCTGCTCGCCACCTCGAAGTCGCCGCGCAGCTGCGACCACAGGTAGCGGGCGTTGAGCACGGCGAGCGACGTCGCCAGGGCGAGCCCCTCGCCGCCCATCTCGCACACGTAGGCGTAGGCGCGGATGAACATGCCGAAGTTGCCCTGGAAGGCGCGCACGCGGCCGATCGACTGGGGCCGGTCGCGCTCGAGGCGCAGGCCCGCGCCCGTGTCGACGACGACCGGGGACGGCTGGAAGGGCGCGAGCCGCGACTTGAAGAGCACCGGGCCGGAGCCCGGGCCGCCGCCGCCGTGCGGCGTCGTGAAGGTCTTGTGCAGGTTGAGGTGCAGGACGTCGATGCCGAGGTCGCCGGGCCGCACGCGCCCCATGATGGCGTTCGTGTTGGCGCCGTCGCCGTACACGAGCCCGCCGGCCTGGTGCACGAGCTCGGTGACGGCCGGCAGGTGGGTCTCGAACAGGCCGAGCGTGTTCGGGTTCGTGATCATGAGCCCGCAGAGCTCGCCCGCTCCGACCTCGGCGATGGCGCGCGCGACCTGCTCGGGGTGCAAGAGCCCATCGGCGGAGCGCGGGATGCTGACGGCCTCGAGGCCCGCGAGCGTGCAGCTCGCCGGGTTCGTGCCGTGGGCGCTCTCGGGCACGAGCACCTTGCGCGGCGTGCGCCCGTCCGCCCGCTGGCAGGCGCGGATCATGAGCAGGCCCGTGAGCTCGCCCTGCGCGCCGGCCGCCGGCTGGAGCGAGCAGCCGTCCATGCCGGTCACCACCGCGAGCGCGCGACCGAGGCGGTGCATGACCTCGAGCGAGCCCTGCGCGAGCTCGTCGGGCATGAGCGGGTGGAGGTCGGCGAAGGCCGGCAGGCGCGCGGCCCACTCGTTGATCTTCGGGTTGTACTTCATGGTGCACGACCCGAGCGGATAGAGCTGCGAGTCGATGCAGAAGTTCCACTGCGACAGGCGCAGGAAGTGCCGGAAGGCCTCGGGCTCGCTCACCTCCGGCAGGCCCGCCGGCGTGCGGCGCGCGAGCGGGCCGAAGTGTCCGGCCGGGTCCACGCGCGGCACGTCGAGGGGCGCGAGCGAGGCGCCCGTGCGGCCGGGGGCGCCGCGCTCGAAGATCGGGGGCTCGTCGAACGAAAGGCCGGTCGTGGCAGTCATGGCGCCCCGAGGGGTACCACCGCGCTGGCGCCGCTTCCAGCGGGCAGGCCCCGGGGCGCCGTCGGGAGCGAGCCCACCCTCCGCACCGTGCGGGACGCTGTGTTAGGCTCCGCGCATGAAGCTCCGATCCCTGGCCCGAAGCCTGTCGCTGTCGCTGCTCGTCGCGCTGCCCCTCGCCGGCGCCGCCGCGGGCGCGACGGGCTGCAAGAAGGACGACGTCGCCGCGAGGATCGCCGACGTGAAGCCCGGCCCGATGCCGGACGGCGCGAGCTGGACCGGCGTCTACTACAGCCCGCTCTTCGGCGAGCTGCACCTCGTGCAGGAGGGCAGCGCCGTGACCGGGCGCTGGAACCGACCCGTCAAGGACCGCTGGGGCGAGCTCCACGGCTCGGCCAACGGCAACCTGCTCAAGTTCGACTGGCGCGAGATCCCGTACGGGCTCGTCACGGCGACGTCGGAGAAGCGCGGCAAGGGCTACTTCGTCTACACGCGGCCGCCCGGCGACAACATCGACGACACCTTCAAGGGCGAGGTCGGCAAGAACGACGACGAGGTCGGCACCACCTGGGACGCCATCAAGCAGCGCAACGTGAAGCCCGACATCGGCTCGATCGGCAACGCCTCGGCAGAGGACGTCGGCGGCGGCGACTGGGACTCGTCCAACAAGCAGAAGGGCACGCCCGAGAAGCCGAAGCCGCCCTCGAGCGCCAAGCCCCCCGAGCTGTGAGCGCCCGGCGACCTGTGGCGGCACCGCCCGCGGGCGAGCCCGCCCCCGACGCGCCGGGCGCGCTCCGCGCCACGGTGGCGGGGGTCGAGCTCCCGGCCGAGGAGGCACGCGCCTTGTGGCAGCGCTTCAGCGCGTACCTCGACGAGCACCGCGGCGATCTGCCCGGCTTCGCAACGAGCGAGGGCTTCGCCTACGCGGCGGCGCGCTACGCACGGGGCGCCGCCGTGCTCGAGCTCGCGCACGAGGCCCCACCGCCCCCGCCCCCGAAAAAGCCGTCACGGCGCCGCGGTGCGGGCCCGCACCGCCCCACGGGGCCGGCGCGCGGGCCGCGACGTCGCGGCGAGGGCCCAGGGCGTCGTGACGGGCCGCGAGCTCGAGCCGGGCGTCCCCGGCGACCCGTCCTCGCGCCGCGGCGCCACGGGCCTCGCCCTCGCGGCCATCGGCCTGTGGAGCAGCCTGGCGGCGCTCTCGGTGGAGCTCGCCCACGTGCCGCCCCTCTTGCTCGTGGGGTGCAGCCTGTGCATCGGCTCGCTCGTCGGCGTGCCGCGCTTTCGCGAGTGGCGCGTGCCGTGGCCGACGCTGCTGCTCGGCTGCTACGGGCTCTTCGGCTACCACTTCTGCCTCTTCATGGCGCTGCGCTTCGCCCCGCCGGTCGAGGCGAACCTCGTCAACTACCTGTGGCCGCTCCTCATGGTGCTGCTCGCGCCGCTCGTGCTGCGGGGCGCGCGGCTCGGGGCGCGGCACGTCGCAGGCGCGCTCGCCGGGCTCGCGGGCACGGTGGTCCTCGTCTCGGCAGAGGGCGCACCCGACGGCTCGGGCCGACACCTGCTCGGCTACCTGCTCGGCCTCGCCGCGGCCCTGATGTGGTCCACGTACTCGCTCTTCACGCGCCGCGTGCGCCCCTTCCCCACCGGTGCCGTCGGCGGATTCTGCGCGCTCTCGGGGCTGCTCGCCCTCGGCGCACACGTCTGGCTCGAACCTCCCTACTGCCCGAGCCTGCGCGAGCTCGCGCTGCTCGTGCCGCTCGGCCTCGGGCCCATGGGCGCGGCCTTCTTCCTGTGGGACGCGGCCTTGAAGCGGGGCGATCCTCGCTCCATCGGCACGCTCGCGTACCTGACGCCGCTGCTGTCGACCGGCTGGCTCGCCCTGTTCGCCGGCGGCGAGCTCGGCCCGCGCGCCGGCGTCGCGCTCGCGCTCATCCTCGCGGGCGCCTGGCTCGGCAACCGGCAACCGCGGCGCGCGCCGGGCCGCTGACGCAGCGGCGGGTCGCCATCGCCTCGGTCGATTCGGGTGGCGCACCCGCCCGGCGATGGCCACATGAGCGCCGGAGGAACGCGCCCCATGCTGACGCTGCGCCCCGCGAGCGCGCGCGGCCACGCCGACCACGGCTGGCTCGACTCGCGCCACACGTTCTCGTTCGCGGACTACCACGACCCGCGCCACATGGGCTTCCGCGCCCTGCGCGTCATCAACGAGGACCGGGTGCAGCCCGACTCGGGCTTCGGCACCCACGCGCACCGGGACATGGAGATCGTGTCGTACGTCCTCGAGGGCGCGCTCGAGCACCGGGACTCGATGGGCACGGGCTCGGTCATCCGCCCGGGCGACGTGCAGCGCATGAGCGCCGGCAGCGGGGTCACGCACAGCGAGCTCAACGCATCGCCGACCGAGGTCGTGCATTTCCTGCAGCTGTGGCTCGTGCCGCGCGAGCGAGGCCTGGCGCCCGGGTACGAGCAGAAGCACTTCGAGCGCGGTGAGCGCGACGGGCGCCTGCGCCTCGTCGCCTCGCCCGACGGCCGGGACGGAAGCCTCACCGTCCACACCGACGCCTCGCTGTACGCCGGGCTGTTCGGGCCGGGCCAGGCGGCGGAGCTCGCGCTCGCGCCGGGGCGACACGCCTGGGTCCACGTCGCCCGCGGCACGGTGCGCGTCAACGGGGCGGAGCTCTCCGCCGGCGACGGAGCGTCGCTCTCCGACGAAGCGAGCGTGCGACTCGAGGGCGTCGACGCGGGCGAGGTGCTCGTCTTCGATCTCGCCTGACGGCCGCGACCGCCAGCTCGCGGCGAGCACGATCACCCGGTGCTCGTCCGCGACGCGTTCGCGCGGTCGAGCACCACGCCGAAGGCGCTGGCCGCGGCCGAGGCGCGCGCTCAGCGGGCGCGTGCGCCGTCGCCGAGCTTCGCCAGGAAGTCGAGCATCACGGCGTCGAGGCTGCGGTCCGTGAGCACGGTCGCCCCGAACGAGACGCGCGCGTCGCCCGGCGGCTCGGAGCCCGAAGGGCTGCCCGAGCGCGGGATGCGCGACACGTAGCGGTAGCTCCCGACGCTCTGCTCGCCCTGGGGGGTCGCGCGCTTGGCGACGACCGCGTAGGCGCCCCCACCGCCCTGGTACGGCGTCGGGCGCTTGACGCCCTGGGGCGTGAGCGCAGGCCCCGCCGGGGTCGGGACGAGCGGCGGCGTCGGCGGCGGCTCGGCCGCGTCGATCCCCTGGATCTCGCGGTAGAAGGCGTTGTCGGCATCGGCCGCGGCAGCCTCGAGCACCTCGATGGGAACGCTGGTCCCGATGGGCAGCGTGCTCGACATGTTGCCGCCCGGCGGGCTGCCGTCCGGCGCGGTCGGCATGGGCTCACGAGGGGCCGGCGCCGGGGCTGCCGCCGGTCTGCCCTGCGACAGCGGCCCAGCGGCCGGGGCACCGGGCCGGTCGGCCGGCGCGCGCCCGGCCCGGCCCGCCGGAGCCGTGTCGGGGATCGCGGAAGGGGCCGGCGGCGGTGCCGGCCGCGGGATCGCCGCGGGCGGCTGCGGAGGCCTGGCGGCGGCCATCTGCGGCTGGGAGGGTCGGGGGATGACCGCCGGCTTCGCTTCGATCAGGTGGTCGTACGCGCCGTCGCGCAACGACACCACCATCGCCTTGTGCTGGTCGCGCATCAGCTGCCGGACGCGCTCCTCGAGATCCTCGGTGCCGGCGTGCTCCGCGTACGAGGTCTTCGCCGAGGTGACGACGCGGCCCCCGTCGGCGAACAGGTGCGTGGCGATCTGCCAGCGACCCGCGCCCTGGTCCTCGGTCTGGATGTGGTACATCTTCCCTTTGTAGGGAATGTTGTTGTTGTAGCCGAGAACGGGCGTGTGGGGCTTCACGGGGGCGCCGCGAGTCTAACACACCGTCGCGCGCGGCGAGCCCCGGCGCCGCCGCGGGCTCAGTCGAGGCAGCCGTCGAACTCCTCGGCGCTCGCCGCGGCGCGCATGCAGCGCATGGCGCGATCCGTGATGCGCTTGCCGACGCAGCCCTTCAAGAGCTCGGGCCCGCGCAGCTCGCGGAAGCTCTGGGTGCGCTCGCGCACCACTTCGGGATCGGTCACGTTCTCGGAGCGCAGCACGATGAGCGCGCTGAGCTCGAGGATCTCGTCGCACTCGGCCACGGAGGCGGGGTGACCGCAGCCGGCGAGCGCCGCGGTGGCGCACGAGAGCGCGACGAGCGCGCGAGCCATGGAAGCCGATCTCACCGGCCGCAACATGCGGACGCCGCGCTCCGGGCGCAAGCGGCCCACCTCCGCGGCCGCCCACCGACGCGCGACACGGCCCGTTTTCGGCCGATTTCTGGACGCTTGCGGCGGGCTTGCTACATTTGCACCGTGGCTCCCAAGGCTGCGCCCCTGCCGGGCGGCGCATCGACGCGGCACCGAGGCCGGCCCCCGACGGACGGGGCGCTGGCGGCCTCGCCGGCCGCGGACCTCGAGCCCGCATCGCAGCGCGGCGCGCCCCCGAACGGCGCGAGGCCCCGTCCGCGAGCGCGCGAGCTGCCCGAGGACCACCTGGCGCGCGCCATGGCCGCCCGCAGCGAGCGCACGCGTCGGCTGTGGGCCCGGCGCGGGCTCGCCCACCACGGGGCGCTCGACCCGACGACGCAGGCGATGCTGCTGCGGCAGCTCTACCTCGCGAGCTTCGCGCTCGAGGACTTCGAGCAGGCGTACCGCGTCGCGACCCAAGCGGCCGAGCTCGACGTGCTGCCGGACGTCATGCACCAGGACGCGGCGCGCGCCAAACAGGCCGTCGGCGAGGTGGAGGTGGCGCTCGGCCACCTGCGGCTCGCCGCGCGTCTCGGGCCGGCGTCGCGGCGGGCGTTCCATTACTGGACGCTCGGCTCGCTCCTGTTCCTGGCCGGGCGCTACGAGGAGGCGGTGGCGGCGCTCGGGCGCGCGGCGCGCTGGGGCACGACCGACAAGGCGCTCTACGAGGGCCACCTCGCGCTCGTGAAGCTCGCCGCGGGCCGCAAGGTGCGCAACACCGACGAGCTCATCCTGCGACTCGGGCGCTGCCCGGCGGGTCAGGGCTACGGCCGCTTCGTGCTCGGCCAGCTCGCGTACCACGCGCGGCGCTGGGACGAGGCCCGCGACCACCTGCGCTCCTTCGTGCGGCGCACGACGCGCGGGCGCCGCGCGCTCGCCATCGCGCTCGAGGGCGAGCTGCGCCTGGCGCGGCGCACGCTGTCCGAGCTCGCGCGGGAGTCGGCCTGACCGTCCGGCCCCGGCGCGCGCCGCCGTCGGGCGAGCGCGCGCAGCTGCTCGATCCGGACGCGCGCTCGATGATCTAGAGTCGGGCCGATGACGGCGCGCAGCTTCCAGGGACTCACCGTGGTCGTGACCGGCGGGGCGGGCGGCATCGGCCGGGCGCTCGGGGCGCGCTTCCTGCGCGCGGGGGCACGCGTCGCCCTGCTCGACCTCGACGGCGCCGCGGTCGCAGGCGTCGCGGCCGAGCTGTCGCGGGCCGGGGCCGAGATCATCGGCGTGGCCTGCGACGTCACCGTGCCCGCCGATTGCACGCGGGCGCTCGACGCCGTGCGTGCGCGCCTCGGCCCCGTCGACGTGCTCGTCGCGAACGCGGGCATCGCGCATCGCAGCGCCTTCTGCGACACCGAGCTCGCGGTGTTCCGGCGCGTGATGGAGGTGAATTTCTTCGGCGCCCTGCACGCGACCCAGGCAGCCCTGGCCGATCTGCGCGCGCGGCGCGGGCTCTGCATCGTCATCTCCAGCATCGCGGGCGTGGCGCCGCTCTACGGCCGCTCCGGCTACGCGGCGAGCACGCACGCCCTGCACGGCCTGTTCGACACGGCGCGCACCGAGCTCGCCGCGGACGGCGTCGGCGTCCTCATCGTGTGTCCGAGCTTCACGCGCTCGGGCTTCGAGGCGAGCGCGCTCGGGGCCCGCGGGGAACGCACCGGGCGACCGCGCTCGAGCGTCGGCGCCGTCGCCAGCCCCGAGAGCGTGGCCGACGCGGTCGTCGCGGCGGCGGCCCGCGGCCGGCGCCTGCTCGTGCTGTCGCCGGTGGGCAAGACGAGCTACCTGCTGTCCCGCCTCGCGCCGCGCCTCTACGAGCGGCTCATGCTGCGGAGCCTCCGGAGCGAGCTCTCGGGCGGCTGAGCCCGAGCCGGGTGCGAGTCTGCGCGTGCTCTCCAGCCCCGGACTGGACCTGACCGCAGGCCCTTCCTACGCTAGGGTTCGCCATGCGCTCTCGTCGCCACTTGCTCGCGGTGCTCGCGCTCCTGGCCATGCTGTCGTGGCCCGCCCTGGCGCTCGCCGGCACCGACGCCTTCACCGAGGCGCTCGCCGAGAACGGCCCGTTCTTCGCGACGCTCATCGCCTTCGGCGGCGGGTTGCTCGTCTGTCTCACGCCCTGCGTCTACCCGATGATCGCCATCACGGTGAGCGTGTTCGGCGCGCGCCAGGCCTCGAGCCGGGGCAAGGGCATGCTGCTCTCGAGCGCGTTCGTGCTCGGCATCGTCGCGATGTTCGCCCCGCTCGGGCTCGTCGCGGGGCTGAGCGGCGGCATGATGGGCGAGCTGCTGCAGAACCGCTGGGTCCTCGTCGTCGTCGGGATCGTGTTCATCGCCATGGCGGCCTCGATGTTCGGGGCCTTCGAGATGGTGCTGCCGGAGTCGCTGATGCAGCGGCTGAGCGGTGTGGGCGGCATCGGCTACGGCGGGGCCTTCCTGCTCGGGCTCGTGAGCGGCATCGTGGCGGCGCCGTGCCCCGGCCCGGTGCTCACCGGTATCCTGCTGGCCATCAACCAGACCAAGAACGCCGGGCTCGGAACCCTGTGGATGACGGCCTTCTCGCTCGGCCTCGGGCTGCCCTTCTGGCTCGTCGGCACCTTCGCCATCGCACTGCCGAAGAGCGGTCGCTGGATGAACTCGGTCAAGAGCGTCTTCGGGGTCGTGATGGCCGTGGCCGCCTGCTACTTCCTGCAGCTCGCCTTCCCGCAGACGGCGCGCACCTTCGCCCAGGAGGCGGCAGCGCTCTTCGCCACGCGCCCGTCGGGCTCGTTCCTCGCGGTCATGATCGGCCTGATGCTGATGGGTGCGGTGATCGGCGGCATCCACCTCGAGTTCGGCGACGAGCGCGCACGGGTCAAGCTTCGCAAGGGGCTCGGCGTGCTGCTCATGGTGAGCGGGGGCTCGGCCGCCATCGCGGGCCTGCGCTTCGAGCCGGAGGCCGACGTCGTGCCGGTGGCCGAGGCGGCGACGAACGGCGCGGCCGAGCCCGGTGCCGGTGGCGACTCCACCGCCGCGGGCAGCGCGAGCACGGCCTCGGGCTCGGTGCCCGCGGCCACGCTGCTCACCTTCCTGCACTCCGAGGCGGACGCCTGGGAGCAGGCCAAGCGCGAGAAGCGCCCGCTGCTCATCGATTTCTTCGCCGAGTGGTGCGGCGCCTGCAAGGACCTGTCCAAGAAGACCTTCGCGAACGACGAGGTCCGGCGCGTGGCGGCGCGCTTCGTGGCCGTGAAGCTCGACCTCACGGTGAACGAGAAGCTCTCGGACGAGGCGCAGGAGAAGCAGGAAGCGGAGTTCGAGGCGCTGAAGAAGAAGTACCGGGTGGTCGGTCTGCCGACCGTCATCCTCTTCGACTCGGAGGGCAACGAGAAGGACCGCTTCTTCGAGTTCGTCGCGCCCGAGGCCTTCCTCGCGCGCATCGAAGGCATCCGGTGAGCGCGGCAGCGCGGCGCGCCGCCGCTCCCGCCTCCGCCAGGGCTGGGCGCCGCCGAGCCCGCTTGATAACGTGCGGCGCCAATGCAAGCCTCTCGGTGGGCGTGGAACGCGGTTAGAGCATGGTGAAGGTCCAGTGCGAGGGGTGCGGGGCACCGTACAACGTCGCCGAGAGCCGCATCCCGGCCGCGGGGCTCAAGATGCGCTGCCCGAACTGCGGCGTGAGCTTCATGGTCCAGAAGCCCGAGGGCTCGGCGCCAGGCCCCGGGGGCGGCGCCGTCAGGACGCCCGCGCCCGCCACGCCGGCCCCGGGCAAGGCTGACGGTCCGCGCGTCGCCGCGCCCGCTGCCCCGCTCGCGCCACGACCGGGCGCACCCGCGCCGCCCCGGCCGGGCGCCGCCGCCAAACCTCCGGCCGGCGCGCCACCGCGGACCGGCCGAGAGACGCGCCCCATCGGGAGCGCGGATTTCGACTCTTTGTTCGACGCGCCCGTCGGTGGTCCCCCGGCCTTTGCGCCGATCGATCTGCCCGACGTCGCGGCCGACCTGCCCGCGCCGCGCGCGTCCGGCGAGCTCGACTTGCCGGCGGCGCGCCCGGCCCCCGCAGTCGATCTGCCCGCCGTGCGCGCCCCCGGCACCGCCGATCTGCCTGCCGTGCGCGCCCCGGCCGCCGCCGATCTGCCCGCCGTACGCGCCCCGGCCACTGCCGATCTGCCCGCCGTCCGCGCCCCGGCCACTGCCGATCTCCCCGCCGTGCGCGTGCCGGGCGGCGCCGAGCTACCTGCCGTGCGCGTGCCAGGCGGCGCCGAGCTACCCGCCGTACGCGTGCCGGGCGGCGCCGAGCTACCGGCGGTCCGGAAGCGCGCCGAGCGCCCCGCCGCGCGCCCGCACACGGTGCTCGGCGTCGGTAGCTTCGGCGACGTCGATTTCCCGCCCCTCGCCGAGCCCGCCGCGAGCCCCAAGGAACGCACGGCTCCGCTCGAGCTCCCGCCGCTCGACGCGCCGCTCGACGAGGCGCCGCGGGCGCCCGCGCCTGCGCCCGCCGCGCGCGCCGCGGCCGGACCGCAGCGAGCCGCACCCGCCGGCCCTGGCGCGGGCAAGGGGATCGTCAGCGCGCGGAGCACCGTGAAGGGCGGGTTCGGCGATCTCGACCTCCCGCCGCCGGCGCCCTCGGGCGCGTTCGGGGATCTCGACCTCCCGCCCCTTCCCGAGGAGCCTGCCGCGCGCCGGCCCGCCGATCTCCCGGCGCCCCTGCCGGAGGGCTTCGGCGATCTCGGCCCGGCGGCGCTGCGCTCGGAGCCCCCACCACGCGACTTCGCTGCGCCGGCCGCGGGCCGCGCGCGGCAAGACGTGGAGGACTGGGACCTGCCCGGTCCCGCGCCCGGCGCCGCACCCCCGCGGCAGAAGGCACCGGCCGCGCCCGTCGCCGCTCGCAGGGCCGCGGGCGCGCCAGCACGCCCGCCCGCCGACCTGCCGATGCTGGCCGAGCCGGGCTTGCCGGTCCCGGTCGGCGCCGACCTCCCGGCCCTCGCCGAGCCGGGCTTGCCGGTCCCGGCGGGCACCGACCTGCCCGCCCTCGCCGAGCCGGGTCTGCCGGTCCCGTCACCGGCGGGGCTGCCCGTGCCGGCACAGGTGGGCCTGCCCGTGCCGGCGCAGGCCGGGCTCCCGATGCTCTCGGCGACCGGACTGCCGTCGCCCGCCCAGGCCGGGCTCCCGGCGCTCTCGGCGACCGGACTGCCGTCACCCGCCCAGGCCGGGCTCCCGGCGCTCTCGGCGACCGGCCTGCCCTCGCCCGCCCAGCCCGGGCTCCCGCTCCTCTCGCCGACCGGCCTGCCCTCGCCCGCGCAGCCCGGCCTGCCTTCGCCCTTCCGCGGCGACATCGGCGGGCCCGCCGACCTCGGTGAGGCCGAGGGAGGGGCCGCTCGACCGCCCCCCGGCGTCATGCGGGGCGGCGTGGTGCGTCGGGTCGAGGGGGCGCCGCCCGCCGCAGGCGGCGGATTCCGCCGATCGGGCGCGGCAGGCGAGCCGGAGCGCCGCGCCCAGGGGCGCGTCACGATGGAGGGCCTGCCCCCGTCGGCGCGCGCCGGAGGCGGCCTGTTCTCGG
>JADLAB010000091.1 GCA_020848455.1 Polyangiaceae bacterium | reverse complement strand
AGGCTCATCGCGGCGTGCCAGCCCTCGGGCACGCCCGGGGTCGTCCAGCCGAAGAGCCAGGCGGCGTCGATCGGCGCGAGGTTCACGCAGCCGTGGCTGCGGGCGCGCCCGAAGTCGTCGTGCCAGTAGGCGGCGTGCAGGGCGTAGCCCTGCGTGAAGTACTGCACGAAGGGCACGTCGCGGAGGTCGAACTCGTCGCCCGCCTCGTCGCCGTCCATCGTGACGCTCACGTGCTTCGTGTGGACGAGGAAGGCGCCCTGCACGGTGGCGTGCGTCTTCTTCGGGTCGCCGATGCCGCCCGCCCCGGTCGAGACCAGCGTGGCGTAGACGGGCTTTTCGCCCTCGTAGGCGACCAGGCGCTGGTGCAGGAGCGAGACGTCGATCCACTTCACGCCCGGCTTGGCCCAGCGCGGCGCATGCGTGAAGCGCTCGACGACGAGCACGTCGTCGGCGCGCACCCAGCCGCCCGCGCGCGTCTCGACGAGCTCGAAGCCGCTCGCGCGCCGGCGCTGTCCGGTGAGGCCGAGCGCTTCGCGCCACGCGAAGGGACCGTCGGCGGCGAAGCGCCCCGCCTCGTCGAGCCGGAAGCGCTGCGCATGGCGCGCCTTCACGAACGCGACCGGGAGGCCGTCCGACTCCGACAGCGCGATCCCGTGGAACTTCGACTGCGCGACGACGCGCGCGCGGTCGAGCGGCAGGAGCGTGAGGTCGGTCGTGAGCCCGAAGCGCCGCCCCTCGTGGTCGTAGGTCGCGAGCAGGGCGAAGCCCGAGCGGATCTTCGCCGTGCCGGCGAGCAGCTGCTCGGGGCTGCGCTCGGCGCCGTTGGTGCCGGGCAAGACGGCGCCGCTCGCGACGGCCTCGGGCAGAGGATCGGGCGGGGGCGGGGGCACGAAGTCGGGGTCGAGCGCGAGCATCGCGGCCTTGCGCAGGTGCCCCTCGAGCGTCGGTTCGACCGTGCGCTGCTGCGCGAGCGTCGGCAGCCGCGCGTAGAGCGGCGGCACCGGGTAGCGCGAGGTCACGTAGAGGTACGGCAGCCCGTCGGTCGCGGGTCGCTTCTGCGCGAGCACGGCGACCGGCGCGCTCGGGTCGGGCGACGCCGTCGGGCCGGCGCACACGTAGCCCTTCGGGGCGATGCGGTGCCAGCCGCCGCGGCAGTTGGCGCGTCCGAGCGGCTCGCCCTTGCGCTCGACCGAGGCACCGGCGCGCAGGTAGCCGAGCTTGCGGCTCGACCAGCGCGGCTCGGCGAAGACCCAGGTCTCGCGCGCGGTGCTGTAGAGGCGCGGGCTCGCGGGGTCGGTGCGGGGCCCCGCCTCGTCCTCGGCGCCGGACCCCTCCGCGCGGGTGTCGGCGGCGTCAAGGGCGCCCGTCGGGTCGCGCTCGTCGAGCGCGGCCGCCGCCTCGAGCCCGGCGGTCGCCGCCTCGAGCGCGGCCGCCCCTTCGGGCTCCTCGTCGGCGTCGTCGGCGGGTGCCACGGCGGGCGCGACGAGCGCGGGCCCAGGCACCCCCGCGGCCGGTCGGGTCGCGTGCGCGCGCGCCTGCTCGGGGGTGGAGCGCTCGCCCGTCGGCGGCGTCGTCGCGGCGGGCGCAGGTGCCACCTCGGGCACGGGGCCGGTCGCGCGGACGAGCCGCGCGCCCTCGCCGCTGCACGCGGGCCCGAGCACCGTGAACGCGACGGCCGTTGCGAAAAGCGCCCTGCGCACGCTTTCCGCGCTAACAGCGAGCCCCCGGATCGGCCAAGTTTCGGCCCCGTGGCGACGGCCTCGCCGACCCCCCGAGGCCGCGCCCGATCCGTCCGAGAAGTGACCTAACGGCACCGGGTCGCTTGACGGCCGGCTGGCCCGTTCCCATCATGGCCCATCCCCACGGGAGACCAGGCATGGCCCACGAAAGGCTCCACGAGCGGCTCAACGCCTACCTGGCGAAGAAGGGCCTGCGCCACACGTCGCAGCGCAAGGTCATCGCCGACGCATTCTTCGGCGGACCGAATCACATCTCCATCGAGGAGCTGCTCGCCCGCGTGCGCAAGGAGGATGCGCGCGTCGGCTACGCCACGGTCTACCGCACGCTCAAGCTCTTCACGGAGTGCGGGCTCGCAGCGGAGCGCAACTTCGGCAGCGGCCCCAGCCGCTACGAGCTCAGCGACGAGAGCACCGACCAGCACCACGACCACCTGATCTGCCTCGAGTGCGGCGGGATCACCGAGTTCCACGACCCGGCCGTCGAGAAGGCCCAGGAGTCGATCGCCCGGCGCTACGGGTTTCGCGTGCGCTCCCACAAGCACGAGATGTACGGGGTGTGTCAGGCCTGCCAGCAGGCCGACGAGGCCCCGCGAGCACGTCCCCGTCGCGCCTGACGCAGCGCGTCGTCGCGGGCCCGTGGCGGCGCGGCGGCTTTTCGGTCAAGCTCCGGTCGTGGTCCAGGGCCCGGGACGAGAATGTCGTCCTCGGCCATCGGCGGACGGAATACCCCGACTCCTCGCCTGTTTGATCGACGATGGCATATCTGAGACCGCACGATTCCCGCGGCCGTGACCGCACCCCCCGCGGCGGTTCCGAGCCCGACGACGGCGCGAGCTTCGAGTCTCAGGTGCTCGGGCACCTCGACGCGGTCTACGCGGTCGCCCTGCGCATGACCCGCGACGAGGCCTCGGCCGAGGATCTCGTGCAGGACACCATCGTCAAGGCGGTGCGGGCCCGCGAACAGTACCAGCCGGGCACGAACCTCAAGGCGTGGCTCCTGCGCATCCTCACGAACACGTTCATCAACCGGCATCGCCGCGGCGGGCTCGAGCGCGACCTGTTCGAGGGCCCCGACGCCGGCCCGCTCGCCGACCGCTGGATCGGCGCCGCGACCATGCGCGCCATGCGCCAGCCCGAGACCGACGCGCTCGCGCCCCTCGTCGAGGAAGAGGTGCGGCGCGCGCTCGACGCCCTGCCGACCCCGTTCCGCATGGTCGTCGTGCTGAGCGACGTCGAGGGCCTCTCCTACCGCGAGATCGCCGAGGTGATGGACTGCCCGGTCGGCACCGTGATGTCGCGCCTGCACCGCGCGCGGCAGGTGCTGCAAGACAGCCTGCGCGACCACGCCGTCGCGATGGGGCTCGTGAGCGAGGAGGCCGCCAGGCCCGCGGCCACCCCCGTCGACCTCGCGTCCTACCGTGCGCGGAGGCGGGCACAATGAACCGGGCCGAGCGCGCGACCCCCTGCCAGCTCTTCGAGCCGTGGCTCTCGGCTCATGTCGACGGCGAGCTCGACGCGGTGCACGCGTCGGAGCTCGACGGGCACCTCGGCGACTGCGTGCGCTGTCGCGAGGAGCTCGCCCTGTTGCGCGCGATGCGCACGAGCCTGCGGCGCACCGCCGCCCCGCGTGCGCCCCAGGCGCTGCGCGAGCGGGTGATGGCGGCGCTCCAGGCCGAGCGGCGCCCCGACGAGGCGTGCGAGGCCGTCCCCGCCGAGGTGCGCGCCTCGCTGCCCGGGCGCCCGAGCGCGCGCGGTGCCGAGGTGGTGCCGCGCGACGACACGCGCGCGCCGCGCATCCGCCTGCGCTTCGCGGTGCCGCTCGCGGCCGCGGCGACCTTCGCGCTCGTGTTCGCCGCGGTGCGCTCCGGGGACGACGGCGGCGCCGAGGCTCGCGACGGCGCCACGGTCACGCCGACCGCGCTCGCCGCGACCGAGCAGGCCTCGCTCGAGAACCTGCTCGACGACCTCGTGACGCAGCACGCCGACCCGCTGCCTCCCGAGACGACCGACCCGAACGGCCTCGAGCGCTTCAACCCGCTCGTCGGCGTGCGCGTGAAGCGCCCGGAGTTCCAGCCCTACGGCGCCCGCTACGTCGGGGCGCGCGTGCAGGCCATGCGCGAGCGACGCGCCGCCATGCTGCAGTACGTGGTGAACGACCGGCACCGGGTCACGATGTACGTGTTCGACCCGCGGCGCGTGCCCGTCGTCGCGGCCGCTCCGCAGCCGCGCCTGCTGCACCGGCGCGCCGTCGGCGCGCGGCCGGTCTACGTCGGCCACATCCGCGGCTTCGCCGTCGCGGCCTCCGAGAACGACGGCATCGGCTACGCGCTCGCGAGCGATCTGTCGGACGACGAGAGCGCACAGCTCGTGACCGTGGCGGCGCGCTGAGGCTTCGCGCGGCGCGCGCGGCTCCGGGCGCCGGCGTCCGAAGCCCGGGATCCTGGGGTCCCAGCGCGGGGCAAGGACCTTGCCGCCGGACCCGGTCCGGTCAGCCGACTTGCAATCGCGCCCCAATCGACTAGGTTTCGCGAGGCGCGACGGAGCAAGCCGGCCCAGGCCGGAGTGCGCCGGGCGAGCACCGGGGCGTAGCGCAGCCTGGTTAGCGCACTTGACTGGGGGTCAAGGAGTCGCTGGTTCGAATCCAGTCGCCCCGACTGCGGTGGACCGAGGGGGGAGGGGACGCGGGGGCGGAGGGCGAGCCTCCGCTCCGGTCCCTGGCTCGCCCACGCTCGCGTTGCTTCCCGCGATCGGCCACGCAACGATGCGCCGGCCTGGAGGGAGAACGCCGTGAGCGACGACATCCGCGCACAGACCATCTACTTCATCGTCACCGATCGCTTCCACGACAGCGACCCGTCGAACGACGGCGGGCGCAACCCCGAGTCGTACGACGCCACCCACACCAACTGGGGCAAGTACTGGGGCGGCGATCTCGGCGGCGTCGTCGCGAAGCTCGACTACCTGCAGGGTCTGGGCGTCGGAGCCGTGTGGCTCACGCCGGTGTTCGACCAGGTCGACGGCACCACCGACGCCGAGGGGCGCGGTCATGCGGCCTACCACGGCTACTGGGCCAAGGACTTCCGGCGCATCGACGAGCACCTCGTCTCGAGGCCGGACGACATCTCCGTGTTTCGCAGCTCGGACACGGTGTTCGACCGGATGCTCGCCGCGATGCGGGCGCGCGGCATCACGCTCGTGCTCGACGTGGTCTGCAACCACTCGAGCCCCGAGCTCCAGCAGCAGAAGGGCGCGCTCTACGACGACGGGCAGTTCCTGACCTCGTACGACGATGACCGGCTCGGCTGGTACCACCGCACGGGCTCCATCACCGACTGGCGTAGCGAGCGCGTCGTGCAGGAGGGCGAGCTCTGCGGGCTCGCCGACTTCGACGAGAACGTCCACTCCTTCCGCAGCTACATCAAGGGCGTGATGAAGGACTGGCTCGACAAGGGCGTGGGCGCGCTGCGCGTCGACACCGTCAAGCACATGCCGCTCTGGTTCTGGCAGGAGTGGGTGAGCGATCTGCGCGCCCACCGCCCCGGTCTCTTCCTGGTGGGCGAGTGGTTCCAGGGCGGCTGCTACGACGCGGCGAGCGTCGCCTTCGCGAACGGCTCGGGCATGACCATCTTCGACTTCGCGCTCCAGCGCGCGCTCGAGGAGGCGCTGGCGCGCTCGCTCTACGACGGCTTTCTCGCTGTCGACCGCGTCTTCGCAGCGGACGGCCAGTTCCGGCGCCCGACGCACCTCGTCACCTTCGTCGACAACCACGACATGCCGCGCTTCCAGTCCGTGGGCGCGACGGCGCGGCGGCTCGAGATGGCGGTCGCGCTCGTCATGGTCGCGCGCGGCATCCCCTGCATCTACTACGGCACCGAGCAGTACCTGCACGACGACACCAACGGCGGCGCCGATCCCTACAACCGCCCGATGATGGACCGGTGGGACACCCAGAGCCCGCTCTACTGTGCCGTCGCGCGCCTGGCGCGCCTGCGGCGCGACAACGTGGCCATCCAGCGCGGCTACCACCAGCCGCGCTGGCTCAGCGCCGACACCTACGCCTTCGAGCGTGGCTGGGGCGCGAGCGTGTGCCTGGCGGTGTTCAACCGTGGCGCGGCGCGCAGCATCGGGCCCGTGCGCACGGCCCTGCCCGACGGCGACTACGCGTGCGTCCTCACCGGCCGGCGGGTCGCCGTGTCGGGCGGCCACGTCGCGCACCTCGACCTCGCGAGCGACGACGTGCTGGTGCTCTCGCACGCGGTCGTCGAGCCGCCCGTGCCCGGGACCTCGGTCACCTTCCAGCTGAACGGCTACACCACCCAGCCCGGCGAGCGCATCGCCGTCGTCGGGGACGCTCCCGAGCTCGGCGGCTGGGACTTCGCCAAGGCCCCCCCGCTCCGCTACGTGTCGCCGAACCTCTGGGAGGGCGACGTCGGCTTCGAGCGCTCGGCGGGGAGCCTCGTGCGCTACCGCTTCGTCGTGCTGCGCGACGCCGGCCCGCCCACCGTCGAGACCGCCTACCCGCGGCGCGCCTACATCCCGCCGAGCGGCGTCGACCGGCGCAGCGACCGCTGGGGCGGCTGACGGCGCGCGCCCGGCCGCGCCTGCCGGGCGCGGGCTCCGGATACCGAGCGGCGCGGCCGATGCACCTTGACTGCGCGTGCCGCGGCGCGAAAAATCCCCGCGCACCGAAGGACTGGGCGCGGCGCGGCGCCCGCCCGCGCACGCCATGGCGAACCAGTACGGCCCGACGCTCCCCTCCGTCGGGGCGGCGGAGCAATCCGGCGTCCCGCCCGCGTCGGACATGGCCGCCGAGGCGCACGCGCACGTCTTCGCCATCGGAGAGGTGCTGAGCGGCGCCTACCGCATCCTGCGTGTGCTCGGCGAGGGCGGCATGGGCCAGGTGTTCGAGGCCCACGACCTGACCCTCGACCGCAGCGTCGCCGTGAAGGCCAACGTGCCCACGGTGCCGGCCGAGGTCCTGCGCGCCGAGGCGCGCGCCACCGCGTGCATCCGGCACCCGGCGCTCGTCGCCATCCACTGCCTCGGCATGCACCGCGGCATCCAGTACCTCGTGATGGAGCGCGTGTACGGCGCCTCGCTCGAGACGCACCTCACGACGCGGCGCGAGGTCGGCGAGCCCTTTCCCGTCCCCGAGGCGCTCGAGGTGCTGGCCGGCGTCGCGGAAGGGCTCGGCGCCTTGCACCGAGCCGGGCTCGCGCATCGCGACCTCAAGCCCGCCAACATCATGCTGGCTCCCGAGGGGCGCATCGTGCTCATGGACCTCGGGCTCGGCGTGCCCGAGTGCGTGCTCAACTCCCCCGACGGTACCGTGACCGTGGCCGGGACACCCGCGTACATGGCGCCCGAGTCGATCCGCGGCACCGTGAGCGCCGGTGCCCTGCACCTCGTCGACCTCTACGCCTTCGGGGTCATCGCCTTCGAGGTGCTGACGGGCGAGCAGCCCTTCACGGGGCCGAACCTGCTCAAGACGCTCGAGGGCCACCTGCAGCGGCCGGCGCCGCGCGTGCGCAGCCTGCGGGCCGAGGTGCCACAGGACCTCGACGACCTCGTGGCCTCGCTGCTCGCGAAGTCGCCCGGCGCGCGGCCGCAGGACATCGAGGACCTCTTGTGGCGGCTGCGCTCCATCGAGCGGCGCTCCCGTCAGGAGAGCGACCCGCCGGCCTCCCGCCGACCGCTCTCCATCCTCATCGTGGACGACGATCCGACCATGTGCCGCCTGCTCGAGGCGGTGGTGATCGATCTCGTGCGCGACGCCGAGGTCCGCCACGCCGCCTCGAGCGCCGCGGCGATCGAGGCCCTCACCGACCGCCCGCCCGACGTCATGCTGCTCGACGTCAACATGCCCGACATGAACGGCATCGAGCTCTGCATGTACCTGCGCGGCACGCACATCGCCGACGCCACCGCGGTCGTCACCGTGAGCGCGGGCGTGAGCGACCAGGACGTGCGCCTGCTGCGGCAGCTGGGCACGCACTTCGTCGCCAAGGGACCGAACCTCGCGGCGGACCTGCGGCCCTACCTGCGGCGCCGCTCGGTGAGCTCGGCTGCGCCCGGCAGCGAGCGGCCGAGCCGCAGCAACCGCCCGAGCCGCCCCTGACGAGCGCTCGGGCTGGAGCTTGGTCGGTGCCCGCGGTATCGTCGCGCGCGTGAAGGGTCACGCGCGCGAGATCATGGCGGCTCCGGTGCCACGCATCACCGTCGAGACCGAGCTGGTCGCGCTCGCGGACGCCCTCGGTCGGGGCAGCTGGAGCGGGCTGCCGGTCGTCGGACCCGACGACGGCGTCCTTGGCTTCGTGAGCGCGACCGACGTGATGATCGCCCTCGTCGAGCAGCGCCCCGCGGGCACCACCGCGGCCGAGCTCATGAGCTCGCCGGCCGAGGTCATCGACGAGTTCACCGGCGCCGACGAGGTCATGGCCTTCCTGCGGCGCCGCCGCATCCACCACGCGCCGGTCGTGCGCGCCGGGCGGCTCGTGGGCATGATCTCCGCGCGCGAGGTCCTGCGCTACTTCGTCGAGCACGTGGCCCCGCGCCCGCCCGATGCCGGCTGAGCGCGTGCGCTACGTGCGGTGCTGCTGGCGATCCCACCGGGAATCGAACCCGGGTTACCGGCGTGAGAGGCCGATGTCCTAACCGCTAGACGATGGGACCAGGGTTGCCCCTCGGCGACCCGCGGCAGCGTGCTGCGAGCCGTCGCTGGGCTGGGGGACAAGGATTCGAACCTTGATAGCCAGATCCAGAGTCTGGCGTCCTGCCGTTAGACGATCCCCCAGAACGCTTGCGAGCCGAACGCTTGCGAGCCGAGCGGCGGGGGAGCCGCTCGATTCACCCGCCCCGGGGACCTCTCGGCCCTTCGGGAAAACAGGCCCGGCAAGATTAGTTGAAGAGCGCGCGCTGTCAAGCTCTTCGGACCCGCCGGGCGCCGGTAACGCTTGCGTGCGCAGCGGGGGAGAAGTCTACTATCGTCCGATCCATGCGAGCGCGCTTCGCCGGAAAAACGCACGTCGGCCTCGTGCGCGATCGCAACGAAGACTCGCTCCTGCTCTTTCCCGAGTTCCGCTTCGGGGCGGTGGCGGACGGGATGGGCGGGCACCTCTCCGGTGACGTCGCGAGCCAGCTCGCCGTGGCGACCATCAAGGACTTCTACGTCCACACGGTGGGGCCGGACCGCACCTGGCCGTTCCCGTACGACACCGAGCTCACCGAGGAGGAGAACTGCATCGTCGCCGCGGTGCGCCTCGCGAACCAGGTCGTGTTCCGCCGCGCGAGCCGCTCGCCGTCGGAGGCAGGCATGGGCACGACGGTCGTCGCCGTCATGTTCACGCCCGACGCCAAGCACGCGATCGTGGGACACGTGGGCGACAGCCGCT
>JADLAB010000090.1 GCA_020848455.1 Polyangiaceae bacterium | reverse complement strand
TCTCCTCGGGATTGTCCTCGAGGTGAAAGAGGATGGAGCGCTTGCCCGTCCGGTCCTCGAAGAGCTTGAAGGGCCAGCACACGAGGGCGTCGGCGAAGCGCAGGCCCTGGATGTTGAGGTACACGCCGCGGCCCGCGACCGCGCCCGGTCGGAGGAAGCTCGCGCCCTGGAACGAGGGGTGCGGCGGCAGACCGAGGAGCTCGACGAGGGTCGGCAACACGTCGAGGTGGCTCACCGGCTCGTCGCGCACCGCGGCCGGCACGTGGCCCGGCCACGACACGACGAGCGGCACGCGCGCCTCGGACTCGTAGAGGGTTTTGCCGTGGGTGACCTCCTCGTGGTCGAGGAAGTTCTCGCCGTGGTCGGCGGTCACGATGAAGAGCGTGTGGCCGAGCTCGCCGGTCGTGGCGAGGTAGCGCCGGATGCGGCCGAGCTGCGCGTCGACGAAGGCGAGCGCGTTGTCGTAGCGGTTCACGGCCGCCTGGCGGTCGGCGGCCGGGTAGGAGAGGTAGCGGAAGGTGGAGGGGTCGGGCTCGCACGGCTTCCAGGGGCGCGGCGCGTCGTCCGGCAAGGGATAGGGGAAATGCGTCGCCTGGAAGTTCGCGTAGAGCGCCCAGCGCCGGCCGCGCTGCTCGGCGAGCCAGGCGAGGATGCCGTCGGTCGTCTTGTCGTCGGGCACGACCACCTCGCTGCCGATGTCGAGGTGCGGGCCCTTCCAGTCGGGCGAATGCCAGAAGTGGGTCGGCGTCGGCGTGCGCTCGAAGTCGATCATCCCCTGCCATTGCTCGTCCTGGCTCGAGATGGTGGCCGTCGCGTAGCCGAGCAGGGCAAAGAGGTCGTGGAACAGAAAGCGCGGGTAGTCGAGCCGCTCGTACTGGTCGAGCGAGCTGCCGCGGCGCGGGAACAGCGACGACAGGATCGCCATCTGCGCGTAGTTCGAGTGGGTCGCGGTCGTCCAGGCGCGCCGCATCCACAGGCCCTCGCGGGCGAGCGCGTCGAGCTCGGGCGTCGTCGGGCGGTCGTAGCCCGCGAAGCCGAGGTGCTCGATCCCGACGGACTCGAGCGTGACGAGGAGGACGTTCGGGCGCGGGCCCTCGCTGGCCGCGACGGCGTCGTGCCACGCGGTCTCCTCGGAGCGGGCCGGTCCCGGGGGCGGAGAGAGCTCGTCACCGGCGCCGAGCCCGCCGCGCACGCGCTCGAGCTCGCCCCCGGAGCCCTCGAGCGAGCTCACGAACACGAGCATCGGCGTGCTCGAGAACATGCCGCGGGCAAAGGCCTCGTTGCGCAGACTGAAGACGACGACGACGCCCGCGCCGAGGACCGCCGCCGTGACGACCGGACCGACGCCGGCGAAGGGGCGCCGCCGCGCCGCGCTCCGCCGCGCGCCGCGCACGAGCACGAGCGCGGATGCGACGCCGAGCGCGAGCGAGATGCCGAGCACGAGCACGAGCCAGCCGCGGTAGTCGCCGGCGCCGGAGTCGAGGATGCGGTTGCCGGAGGCGAGCCAGAACTGGATGGCGCCGAGCGTGAGGTAGCTGCCCGAGGCCAGGCGCAGGGCGACGCCGAGCGCGAGCACGAGGGTGAGGGCGGTGAGCACGAGCGCGCCGAGCGAGACGCCGAAGGCGCGCCCGATGCGGCTGCCCATGAGCGGCTGGGTGGCGATCGCGAGCACGAGCGCCACGCACGCCCACGCGGCGGCCGTGTACACGATGCCGCCGAGCCGCTCGCCCGCGCTCGCCGGGTCGGTGCCGCGGCCGAGCGCGCCGACGAGGATCTGCCCCGTCACGCCGAGCACGAGCGCGAGGGCAGCGCTCCACCACGCGTGGTGGGCACACCAGCCGGCCGGTCGCCGCAGGGCGGCCGCCACGCGCGCCCCGAGCCTCCGCGCCGGAGGCGCCGGCAATGCGGCATCGGTGGACGAGAGCTCGCTGGACACGGCGGCGCGGCGCAAGGGGACGAGGGACCCGGAACTACGGAGCTATTCGCCAAACGCGCGCCGCGCGCAAGCCTGGCGCCGGACGGCGCCGCCCCGGGCCCGCTTCACGCGCTCGCAGGCAGACGTCCGGGCGCCGGCGCGGGCGCGCGTCACTCGCTGAAGAGCTCGCACACGAAGCGGCGCCCGTCCGCGCCGGTGACGACGCCGACACCGACCCGGCGGTACGTGGGCAGCAGCAGGTTCTCGCGATGCGAGGGGCTCGCCCAGAGCGCGCGGTGGGCGCGCAGGACGCTCGGGGCGCTGGCGACGTTCTCGCCGACGAAGGCGCGGTCGAGCCCGGCCTCGGCCACGCGGTCGGCGGGAGGCCCGGCGCCGAGATCGTGCCCGACCCGCCCGGCGGCGAGCATGGCCGCGGCGTGGGCGCGGGCCAGCCGGTCGAGCGCCGCGTCGCGAGCGAGCGGCCGGAGCCCCTCCTCGGCGCGCGCCCCGTCGAGCATGGCCGCGAGCGTGGCCTCCTCGCCGTCGGCGCGCGCCTCCTCGCCGGCGGCGCGCGCCTCGAGCAGGGCCGCGCTCGGCTCGACCTCGACGAACACGCGCGCCTCGAGCACCGGCAGCGGGCCCGCGTCGAGGTCTGCGACCACCTGGACGAGCCAGGCGCCGGGCGCGTCGAGGGCGAAGCGCGACAGGACGCGTCCCTCGGAGAGCGACGAGAGCACGCGCCGCGGCGCGCCGCTCGGACCGAGCAAGACGACGCTCACACCGTAGGCCGGCGCGTGGAGCTCGCCCTCGAGCGCGAGCCACTGCCCGCTCCGCACCCGCGACGGCAGGGGCGCGAGATCGGCGAGCGCCTCGAGCGCCACCACGGCCGCGACGAGCCGCCCGCCGCCGTCCACCCCGCGCGCGACCCCGCAGCGGCCGAGCGCGCGGGGGCGGCCGAGCCACTGGCCGAGCCCGGCGAGCAGGGTCGCCTCGTCGCCGGCCGCTTGCGACCAGGCCCGCACGCGAGGTTGGGGCACGCCGAGCGCCGCGAGCTCCGTGGCGAGCTCCTCCGGGCTCGGGCCGGGACGACCCTCGAGGCGCCGGTCGAGCAGTCGCCCCGCCTCGCGGGCGAGGGCCGCGTCGGGTGCGCCGCAGCGCGCGTAGAAGGCGGCGTCGCCCGCGGCGGGCGCGAAGGACGCGAAGGGCGCGGGCGAGCCCACCGTCGCGGCCCAGGCGGGCGCGTCGGCGCGGGCGGCGGCCGGGGCGAGCGCGCCCGACAGGCCGAGCGCGAGGAGCGCGGGGAGCCTGGGCGAGCGGGCCATGGGCCTCGTTCTACCAGAGCTCCGGGCGCGGGTCCCGAATGTGGCGGCGAGCCGGGCCCCGAGACATGGTAGGTTGCAGGAGCACCGTCATGGCCGAGCTCCGCGATGCCGTCAAAGTCGGCGCGATGACCCTCCTCTTGGGCGGCGCGCTCTACTTCGGCTATCGCTTCGTCTCGCGCACGGCCGGCGTCGGCGACGGCTACGGGGTCTGGGCCTACATCCCCGACGTGACGGGTGTGGCGCCGAACTCGCGCGTCATGATCTCGGGCGTGCAGGTGGGCGTCGTCGACAAGATCTGGCTCGACGAGGGCAAGGCCCGGGTCGACATCCGCATGCGCCCCGACTTCCCGCTCTACGACGACGCGGCCGTCGGCAAGCGCGCGGCGAGCTTCATCGGCGAGTACTACATCGTGCTCACGCCCGGCACGACGGGCAAGGAGCAGATCCCCGACGGCGGGCAGGTCAAGTACCTGCTCGAGGACGCGACCCTGCAGTCGCTGCAGGAGCAGGCGCGCGACATCCTCTCGGACGTCAAGGCGGTCACGAAGAGCCTCGCCGGCTCGGTCGGCAGCGACAAGGGCGAGAAGCAGATCGCCGAGATCCTGGCGAACATCGCCGACGTGACGGCCCAGCTCGCCGAGGCGGTCAAGGACAGCCGCGGCGACGTGCGCGACGCCCTGCGCAACGTCGCCAGCATCACGGCGCAGTCGCAGCCCGAGCTGCTCGCCATCCTGAAGAACGTGCGCGAGGCCACCGAGGACGTGAAGCAGCTCCTCGCGGGCAAGGACGGCGCCGACGGCAAGAGCGGCGAGCTCCGGAGCACCATCGAGCGCGTCAACCGCGCCAGCGACAGCCTCGAGTCGCTGCTCGAGCACGCCGACAACGTGGCCGAGCGCATCGACAAGGGCGAGGGCACCGTCGGTCGGCTCACCAAGGACGAGACGCTCATCAACGAGGTCGAGAGCGTGGTCGAGAACGTCAGCGATTTCGTCGGCGGGCTCTCGCGCCTGCAGACCATCGTGGGCCTGCGCACCGACTACAACTTCCTCGCCAACAGCATCAAGAGCTACGTCGAGCTCCGCCTGCAGCCGCAGGAGGACTACTACTACATGGTGCAGATCGTCGACGATCCGCGCGGCAACACGAAGTTCGAGCAGGTCGACGTCGACACCACGAACCCGGCCTACCCGCCGCACTACCGCGAGACGCGCGTCACGACCACGAACGATTTCCGCGTGTCGGTGCAGTTCGCCAAGCGCATCGGCCCGTTCACGGGGCGCTTCGGCATCCTCGAGTCGACCGGCGGCATCGGCCTCGACGTGCACCTGCTCGACGACCGCTTCGAGCTGCGCCAGGACCTCTTCGGCTTCGGCGAGCAGCTCGAGCCGCGCTGGCGCATCGCGCTCTCGTACGAGTTCTTGAAGAAGCTGTGGCTGCTCGGCGGCGTCGACAACATCCTGTCGGGCGATCGGCGCGACTACTTCTTCGGCCTGCAGCTGCGCTTCAACGACACCGATCTCAAGAGCGTGCTGCCGTTCGCGCCGGGGCCGTGAGGGCGGCGGCGCGCTCGCTCACGGCGCGGAGGGCTGCGCCGACCACACCATGCCGCCGCGCTCGACGACGCCGGGCCAGCTGTCGACGAAGCGCGCGGGCTCGTTCGGCATGCTGGCGTCGATCCAGATGATCCCGCCCGTGCCACGCTCGCGCACGCCGACGTGCACGAATTTACCGTTCGGGTAGAAGCCGCAGGCGAGGTCGGGCAGATCGCGGCAGAAGAGGAACAGATCCGCGTTCGACACGCCGAGCACGGTGATGTCGAGGGCGCGCGCCTCCCAGTGCTGGCTCTTGTGGTTGCCGAGGTTGCCGCTGCGGCGCGCGTCGTCCTCGGGCAGGCGGTAGCCGCTGTAGAGGTAGATGCTCCGCCACGGGAACTGGCGCGCGATGGCATCGAGCACCCAGAGCAGGCGCGGGTGCACGATGCGAATGTTCGGCAGCCACTCGCCGCGCTCCGCGGCCTCGGGGTCGGGCTCGCTCGGCAGCAAGTCGTCGGGGCGGCTCACGCCGGCGGGGCGCGCGAGCAGGGTCAGCCGGTCGAGCGCGTCGGGCGGGATCGAGCCGTCGCAGCGCACCAGCTCGAGGCTGTCGCTCTCGCGCCCGAAGCGCTGGATCGTGACGGGGCGCGCGCGGCACTGCCAGTCGGGGATGATCTGCTGCTTCGGCGCGAGCGCCCACCAGAGCTTCTCGAGCGCGCCGGCCGGGAAGGCCGCGTCGGTCGAGCAGTCCGCGCCGCGACCGCAGCCGAGGCCGGCCACGAGCGGCGCCGCCCAGCTGTGGGAGAGAGCCCGCAGCCACGGCGGCAGCGCCCCGAGCGGAGCCGGCGTGCGCGGGCGGAGATAGCGCGGCGCGACGAGCCACGGACGCGGCCCGGCCGGGATCGCCCAGCCCGTGTCGCTCGCGGCCTCGGCCGGCGCCACGGCCTCGTCGGGCGCGAGCGTGAAGCTCGGCGCGGCCTCGAGGCCGAGCGCCACCGGCACCGCCACGGGCTCGAGCCCGGCCGCGGCGTCGCCCGCGACCTGCGGCTCCGCCGGTGCACCGCCGAGCGTCCACGCGAGCGACTGCCACGGCTCGACCGACCAGCGCCCGTAGCGCCCGGCGAGGTAGCGCCGCGCCCCCGTCGCCGAGACGCCCGCGGCGTGACGGAACGGCTCGAGCAGGACGAGCCCCGGCTCGTCGTCGAGACGCAGCGCGAGCCCGGGCTCCGGCACGTGGCCGGGCTTCTGGCCGAGGGCGAGGGCGGACGTGAGCCCGAGCGCCGCGCCGAGGGCTGCCCCGAGCGCTGCGCCGCCGAGCCGTCTGACTGTCACCCCACCCGTGGACATGGTTGCCGCTCGGGCGGGCGTGCCACAGCGGGCACACGGCGGGAATCGCAGCGCGCAATCCTTCGGAACCACTCCCGAAATCGCGGCCGCCCGGCGCGGCGCGGCGCCGCTCAGGCGAGCGCCACCACGGCCGCGACCCGCTCGGCTGCGAGCGCCCCCGGCCGCAGGATGCGAGCGGGCTCGCACGTGAGATCCACCACCGTCGAGGGCGCGCCGTCGCCGCTCCGGCCCCCGTCCACCACGGCCGCGATGCGCCCGCCGAGCCGAGCGAGGACCTCCTCGGCGTCGCGCGCCGGCGCCTCGCCGGAGAGGTTCGCGCTCGGGGCGGCGACCGGAAACGAGCACACCCGCACGAGCGCGAGCGCGACCGCGTGGGCGGGCATCCGCACCCCGACGCTCGTGCCGCCGCCGACCGCCTCGTCGCAGAGCCCGGCGCCGCGCGGCACCACGAGCGTGAGCGGCCCCGGCCAGAACGCGGCGGCGAGCGCCCGCGCCCGCGCATCCCAGCGCGCCGCCAGCCCCTCGGCCGCGGCCGGACCGGGCACGTGCACGATGAGCGGCTTGTCCTCCGGGCGCCCCTTGGCGGCGTAGAGCCGACGCACGGCCGCGGCGTCGTCGGCCCGCACGCCGAGGCCGTACACGGTCTCGGTCGGGAACGCGACGACCTCACCCGCCGCGAGCAGGGCCGCGGCGCGCGCGATCCCCGCGGCGTCGCTCGTCAGCCGTTCGGTGTGCGTCAACCGTACGCCTCGGCGTCCTCGTACTCGCCCGGCGCGAGGTTCTCGAAGCGCGTGCAGCTCGCGATGAAGCGCGTCATCACGCGGCCGGTCGGGCCGTTGCGCTGCTTCGAGATGTTGAGCTCGGCCATGCCGCGCGCGGTCGAGGCCTCGTTGTAGTACTCGTCGCGGAAGATGAAGATGATGGTGTCGGCGTCCTGCTCGATCGCACCCGAGTTGTGGCTGACGATCCCGTCGGCCAGCCAGGACGCGGGACCAGGCACCGTCAGATCGAACACCGCGCGCGTGCCCGCGGGGCGGATGGCGACGACGCGGTCCCAGAACAGATCGCTCAGCGCCTGAGCGCGGAGCGCTTCGTCGTCGAGCGCCTCGGCGTAGCTCGCCACGGTGCTTCGCGACGGCGCGAACCGGAAATGCGAAGTGCCGCCGTAGGACGTGCCGCGCAGCGCCGCCATGGCGCGCGTCGACACGCCCTTTTCCGCCATGGTTCGCCGGACCGTCGCAAACACCTCGCGGGGTAGCGTGTCGACGTTGGGGTTCGCCTCCACGTCGGCCAGCAAGCGCTCGAGCTCCTCGGCGGGCCGCCGGCGCGGACCGAATCCCCCGACGACGCTGAGGAAGCGTCGCTGCGCCTCGACTCCCGAGACGTCGACGTTGAAGACCGGGCGACCCGTGCGCTGAGCGATGCGCTGCAAGCGCGCGACGATGCCGAGGCGCAAGAGCAGCGCGGCGACATCGCGCGCGAGCTTCTGGGAGCAGCTCGCGAAGAACACGCGGGCCCGCGACCCCTTGCCGCGCTTGCGTATCGAGATGGACCCGTCGGTGGCCCACAGGTGCCGCAGGAAGAGCGCGACCTGCTGGTTCGCCAGCGTGAAGATGACGTCGGGCACGCGCTTGTCGTGCGAGCGCTCGTCGAAGATGCCGAGCTGCCGCAACCAGAGGTTGACCCCGCGCGGGTGCCAGCGATTCCCGTTGCCGGCGATCACGAGCTGGTGCCAGTTGCCGCGTCCGGCGTGCCGCGACACGGTCGCACCGAACTCGCTCCGGGCCGCGTCGGCGACCGCTGCGCTGTTCTCCTCCGAAGCCGTCGTGTAGCGCAGAGGCTGGTGCGTGAAGTAGCTGCCGTCGCCGATCAGGTGCGCGAGCAGCACGACCCGCGCGTCGGGCCAGCGCTCGACGGCGCCTGGCTCGGGGAGGACCCGAGCGACGGCGACCCGATCTTGTACCGCGAGGTCGCGGAGCTGCTTCCAGCCGCCGCCGGTGTAGACGCGGTGACCCGCGGTCGCGGTCAGGCAGCGACCGCTCGCCAGCACGACCTCGAACACGGGCTTCTCGCCGACGGCCCAAACGCGGTCGCTCTCGGCGGCGACGACCTTCCCTTCGGGCGCCATCGCGAGGACAAGCGGTGTCTGGCCGACGAGGGCCTCGATCGGTAGGCGCCGTCCGTCGGCGAGCAAGACGAGGGTGTCCCCGGTGACGCATTCGCGCAAGTCCGCGAGCAGCGGCCGCTTGTCGCCGGCGCGGGTCTCGACCGCGCGATTGAGCTGCGAGAGCGCGATGACCGGCACCGACAGCTCCTTGGCCAGGCGCTTCAGCCCGCGCGAGATCTCGCTGATCTCCTGCTCGCGGCTCGAGGCGTCGCGCCGCCCCTGCATGAGCTGCAGGTAGTCGATGACGACCAGGCCGATGCCGCCCTCGCCGTCGGGCGCCGGGCCGTTCTGGCGCGTGTACTCGGCCTGCAGGCGCCGCACCTTGGCGCGCAGCTCGAGCATGTTGAGACCCGACGAGTCGTCGATCCAGATGGGCAGGCTCGCGAGCACGCTCGCCGCGTTGGTGAGGCTCGTCCAGTCGTCGGGCGTGAGAAAGCCCTGGCGCAGCTTCGAGACGTCGACCCGCCCCTCGGAGCACACCATGCGCGCCGCGACCTGCTCCTTCGGCATCTCGAGCGAGAACACGACGACGCCGAAGCCGGGCGCGCGCTCGTCGCCGTACTCGCCCGCGGCCTTGGGCGCGGCGACGTTGGCCGCCATGTTGAGCACGAACGACGTCTTGCCCATGCCGGGACGTGCGGCGACGATCATGAGGTCGCCGCGGTGCAGCCCCCCCGTCTTCTTGTCGAGGTCGGCGAAGCCCGTCGGGATGCCGGTGATGCTGTTGCCGCGCTCGGCCGCCGCCGAGATCTGCTTGAAGGTGGTCGTCAGCACGTCGCGCACGTGCAGGACGGAGCTGCCCTCCGGCGTCCGGGCGATCTCGAAGATCGCCTGCTCGGCCGAGTCGATGAACTCCTGCGGCACGCCCACGTCGCCGTAGCCCTCGGCCGCGAAGCGCTGGCAGGCCGCGATGAGGCGGCGCAGGCGCCACTTCTCCTTCACGACGCGCGCGTGCGCGGCCACGTGGGCGACCGCAGGGGTCGCGTCGACGAGCTGCGCGAGGTAGGTCGTGCCGCCGACGCGCGGCATCTGCTCGCGGTCGCGCAGCCACGAGGCCACGGACACGACGTCGATCGGCGCGCCGACCGTCGCGAGCGCGCTGCACGCCTCGTAGACGAGGCGGTTTGCCTCGCTGTAGAAGTGCTCGGACTGGAGGATCTCGGCGACGCGGTCGAGCGCGTCGCGGTCGAGCAGGATGGCCGACAGGACGGCCGCCTCGGCCTCGAGATCGTGGGGTGGAACGCGCCCGGCGATCACCGGCGGCTCGACGGGCTTGAAGGGCTGGCCGCGGCGCGGCCCGGTCTGCGTCATGGTGCCTCCAGAGCTCGTCCAGAAGTAGACCAGAGCTCGTGCACAGTCTCTCCCCCGAAATGCGCGACGCCCCGCGAGACCGAGTGTCCGCGGGGCGCCACGGAGGGACCCGCGTTCGGCGCGGGCCCCTCACTCACGCGTGAGCTCCGCTCAGCTCTTCGCGACGACCTCGACCTGGACGTGGGCGTCGACCCCGGAGCCGATGCGGATCGGCACCGTGTACACGCCCACTTCCTTGATCGGCTCGAGGACGATCTTGCGGCGGTCGACCACGTGCCCCTTGGCCGCGAGCGCCTCTTCGACGTCGCGCGAGGTGACCGAGCCGTAGAGCTTGTCGCCCTCGCCGGCCGAGCACGGGATGGTGAGCTTCACGCCGCCGAGCACGTCGGCGAGCTTCTGGTTCTCGGTGCGCTGCTTCTGCGCACGGGTCAGCGCGACGCGCTTCTCGTGCTCGATGCGTGCCACGTTGTCCTTCGTCGCCATGGCGGCGAGGCCACGCGGCATCAGGAAGTTGCGGGCGTAGCCCGGGCGCACGCGCACGAGATCGCCGCTCTTGCCGACGTTGGGCAGGTCCTCGGTGAGGACGACCTGGATGTTGCGAGCCATCGGGGCCTCCTTGTCACTCGGCGAGGGTGAAGGGCAGGAGCGCGATGGTGCGCGCCTGCTTGATCGCCATCGTCACGGCCCGCTGGTGCTTGGCACAGGAGCCCGAAATGCGGCGCGGCACGATCTTGCCGCGCTCGGTCACGAAGTAGCGCAGGGCCTGGGGGTCCTTGTAGTCGATGAGAACGGCCTTGTCGGCGCAGAAGCGGCACACGCGCCGGCGCCCACGGCGACGCCACAGTGCGTCCACGCCGCGCTCGTCACCCATGTCGCGATCGCCGCCGCGGTCGCCGCGGTCGCGATCGCGATCGCGCATGTCCATGCCGCCGCCGCCCATGCGCCCGTCGCGGCTGGGGGGCCTACCGAAATTGCCTTGGCTCATGGTCAAACCTCCGCCTCGTCGTCCGCGGCCCCGGCGCCGGCGCCACCGCGGGCGTCCTCGTCCTCGTCGTCGCCCATCTCGTCGGGATCGCGGTCGCGCTCACGCCGCGAGCGATCGGGCAGGGGCTGGTCGAGGCCGAGCTCGCGCTCGCGCGTCATGTCCGGCTCCTCCGGCTCCTCGGGGAGCTTGAAGGCGATGTCGATGTCCTCGGGGCGCACCGCGACGCTGTCGAGCGGCACGTTGTTGCGCAGCATGATCGTCTGGTAGCGAATGACCGGATCGGAGAGGCGCAGCTGGCGCTCGATCTCGCTCACCGTGTCGCCCTTGCCGAGGTACTTCCAGTACACGTAGATGCCGCGGCGCTGGCGCTTGATGACGTACGCCAGGCGACGCCGGCCCCACAGCTCCACCGCCTCGAGCTTGCCCGCGACCTTGATCACGTCCGCGATGCGCGTGGCGAGGGCGTCGGCGACGTCTTTGCTCACGCTCGGCTCGAGGATGTAGATCGTCTCGTATTCTCTGGCGCACCCGGGCGCCAATGCGATCTGACCCATCGTGTCTCCTCTTGGGAATTGCCCCGGAACGCGCCGCCGCCGCGAGCTGCGGAGGCCGGTCGTCCGGAGCGAGAAGCCCGCACCAGGCTCAGTCGCGTGGTGCGGGGCCGACCTTGCCCTGCCCGGTGCGCCCGCGAGATTCGTCGGCGTCCGGAGCGGGGACCGAGCCGCCGCGCGCGTCTCCGTCGGGTGACGGTTCCGGGCGTGGCTTCTTCGGCTTCGGTCGGGTGTTGCGCGTGTTCGCCGCGGCCGAAAAACCGCGGGCCGCGATGTCTAGCACAGTTTGTCCGGCGAGCTTCAACAATCGTGGCAGCTCGACCCGCTCCTCGGCGCTGAACGGCGACAGCACCCAGTCGGCCACCTCTGCCCGGAAATCCGGCGGCGGGCGGCCGATGCCGAAGCGCACCCGACAGAAGTCCCCATCGCCGCCGAAGCGGCTCATGATCGAGCGCAGGCCGTTGTGGCCCGCGTGCCCGCCGCCCTTCTTCAAGCGGATCTCGCCGAACGGCAGGTCGAGCTCGTCGTGGATGACCACCACGTCCGGGACGGCGCACTTGAAGAACGCGGCCGCCGGCTGCACGGCGTCGCCCGAGGCGTTCATGAAGGTGTCGGGCTCGAGCACGATCGGCGCTTCGTCCCCCCGCGCCGAGGCGGGGGGCCGCAAGCGCGCGATTCGCCCGGAGAACTTGGCGCGGAACGGCCCGTCGCCGCGCTCGGCGACGAGCCAGTCGGCCACCATGAAGCCCACGTTGTGGCGGTGGCTCTCGTACTCGCGCCCGGGATTGCCGAGCCCCACGATGAGCAGCATGGTCAGGTTGCGAGCGCGCGCCGCGCACCGCCGCAGCGCCCAGCCTGCGCTCCGACGGTCGCCGCGGGCCGCCGTCGCGGGGCGCGCGGCCGCGCACCACGGCCCCGCTCGAGGACGGCGCGCAGGCGCGAGAAGCTACTTCTTCTCGTCCTTCTTCTCGGGCTTCTTGTCGCCCTTGGCGTCCTCGGCCTTCGGGGCCTCGCCCTCGGCCGGCGCCGCAGCCGCACCCTCGGCCGCGACGGCCTCGCCGGGCTTCGGCTCCTCGACCTCCATCTTCGGCGCCTTGACCGTGACGAGGCGCATGTCGGCGGGCAGCTCGAGCTTGATGCCCTCGGGCAAGGTGAGGTCCTTCACCTTGAGCACGTTCTCCATCTCGAGCTCGGTGACGTCGATGACGATCGCCGGCGGGATGTCGGCGGGCAGGCAGAGCACGGGCACCGTGCGCGTGGTGGTGAGGAGCGTGCCGCCCTCGAGCTCGCCCTTGCTCTTGCCGGCGGTGCGGAACGGCACCTCGACGAGCAGCGGCTTGGTGACGTCGACCGCGACGAAGTCGGCGTGCAGCAGCGCGCGCGAGATGGGCTCGACGGTGAAGTCCTTGACCATCACGGTGCGCGGCGTGCCGCCCGCGATGTCGAGCTCGATGACGCTGTTCCGGCCGTGCTCCGAGTAGAGGATGCTCGTGAGGTCGCGCGGCGAGATGGCGAGCGACAGGGTCTCGGCACCGCGCCCGTAGGCGACGGCGGGGATGGAGCCTGCGCGGCGCAGGCGACGGCTGGCGCTCTTGCCCCAGTCCTTGCGAGTCTCGGCCTTCAGCTTGGCAATCGTCGTGTCCATGTCTTCACCGGGGGGGCAGCAGTGGGGCAGCGTGGGCTCAAACGAAGAGCGAGCTCACGGAGTCGGAATGATGAATGCGGCGGATGGCCTCGGCAAGGAGCGGCGCGATGCTCACCACCTTGATCTTGCCGCAGGCCGCGGCCGCTTCGGAGAGCGGGATCGTGTTCGAGACGATGACTTCCTCGATCGGCGAGTCGATGAGGCGCTTGACCGCGGGGCCCGAGAGCACGGCGTGCGTGACGCAGGCCGACACCTTCGAGGCGCCCGCGTTCACGAGCGCCAGGGCCGCGTTGCACATGGTGCCGGCGGTGTCGAGGATGTCGTCGATGATGACGCAGGCCTTGCCCTTGACGTCGCCGACGATGTTCATGACCTCGCTCACGTTGGCCTGCTCGCGGCGCTTGTCGACGATGGCGAGCGTGCCCTTCAGGCGCTTGGAGTAGGCGCGGGCGCGCTCCACGCCGCCCGCGTCGGGCGAGACCACGCAGCAGCCCATGTAGTGCTGGCGCAGGTGATCCTGGAGGAACGCCGGCATCGCGAACAGGTGGTCGAAGGGCACGTTGAAGAAGCCCTGGATCTGGCCGGCGTGCAGATCGACCGCCACGACGCGGTTCACGCCGGAGGCCTCGAGCAGCTCGGCCACCAGGCGCGCCGTGATGGGCGTGCGGGGGGCCACCTTGCGGTCCTGGCGCGCGTAGCCGTAGTAGGGGATGACGGCGGTGATCGACCCGGCCGAGGCCCGGCGCAGCGCGTCCACCATGATGAACAGCTCCATCACGCGGTCGTTCACCGGCGCGCAGGTCGACTGCACCACGTAGGTGTCGCAGCCGCGCACGTTCTCCTCGATGACGCAGAAGGTCTCGCCGTCCGAGAACTGCGTGACGCGCGTGCGGCCGACGTTCGTGCCGAGGTACTGCGCGATCTCGGTCGCGAGCTTCGGGTTGGCGTTGCCCGAAAAGATGCTCATCGGCTTCGACAGCATGGCAGGACTCCTCGGTACGCGGGCGCCGTGGCTCTTCGGGACGGACCACCCCTAGGAAAAGGGGCGCCGCTTATAGCGAGCGGACCCCGCCGAGTCAAGGTGGGCCGCCGCCCGCCACGGGCCCCGTACCCGACCCGCGCCTTCTGCTAGCGTGCCGCCCGGTGCCCCGCCTCGCGCTTCAAGGCCTCGATCCCATTGCCCTCGCCGCCCGCCAGGTCGCGCGCGACGTCGCGGCCACGCGGCGCTTCCCCTTCCTGCTCGAGCGCAAGCGCGCGCGCATGCGGGTCTCGCCCTTCGCGTTCCTGCGCGGCGCCCTGCCGCTCTACACGGAGCTGCTCTCGCGCGTGCCCGAGCTCGGTCGCGGCCCGGACGGCAGCGGGTGGATCGCGGCCGACCTACATCTCGAGAATTTCGGAGCTTTTCGCCCCGAGTCGTTCCAGGAAGAGGACCAGCACCCGCGCCCCAAGCGACGGAGCATCACCTTCGGGATGAACGACTTCGACGAGGCGGTCGTGGCCCCGTTCCGCTTCGACGTGCAGCGCCTGCTCGTGAGCCTGCTCCTGGCGAGCCGCGAGCTGCACTGGACGGGCGGACGGGCGCTCGCCCTCGGCGACGCCCTGCTCGAGGGCTACTGCAGCCGGCAGGTCCCGCCGACGCCCCGCCCCGTGCGCGAGCTGTGCGAGCGAGCGCGCGCGCGGACCCGCCGGGCCCTGCTCGACGCCCGCACCGAGCTCCACCGCGGGCGGCGGCGCTTCGTGCGTGGGGCGCGCTACGTGGAGGTGTCCGGGCGGCTCGGGCGCCTCGCCGAGCGCGCGTTCGCCGGGTACGCCGAGGCGCTCGCGGGCCACGAGCGCTTCGACGCGAGCGCCTTCGAGGTGGAGGACGTCGCCTTTCGCGTCGCGGGAACGGGCAGCCTCGGGGCGCTACGCCTGGGCGTGCTGACCCGCGGCAAGGGCGGCGCGGACGGGGCCTGGCTGTTCGACCTGAAGGAGGAAGGCCCCCCCGTCGCGGCCGCGCTCGGGCTCGGCTCGAAGCTCTGCCCCGCCGAGCGCGTCGCGACCGCGATGCACGCCTGCATGGCGCCCGTCCCGCGCATGCTCGGCACGGCGCGCCTCGAGCGCCGCTCGCTGCTCGTCCGGCGCCTGACGCCCCAGGAGGACAAGCTCGATCTCGGTGGCATCGCCGCCGCCGACCTCGAGCCGCTCGCCGCCCACCTCGGCGCGCTCACCGCTCAGGCCCACGCCCGCGGCGCCGGTCGCCCGACGCCCCGCTGGAAGCGCGCCGAGCGGGCCGCGCTCGTGGAGCGCGCCATCGTGGCGGCCGGCGTGCACGAGTCGGCGTACCTCGCCTACTGCCGGCTCACGGCGGGGTGACGCGCGCGCGCCACGGCTCGCTCAGCGCCGCTCGGCAGCCGGCACGTCGAGCGCGCGCGCCAGCGCGAGCACGCTCGCCCGCTCGCGGGCGGGGCCGGCGACGAGGAGCGTGTTGCTGCGGTCCTCGGGCACGACGCGCGCGCCGCGCGGCAAGAGCGGCAGGAGCGTGTGCGCGACGGCTCCGGCCGCCGCGTGCTCGAGCGGGAACACCTCGACGCGCTCCTCGTCGGGCGGAGCGAGGTCGCAGCCCGGTGACAGGATGGCGCGCACGCGCTCGAGCCCCGCGTCCGTCGCGAAGACGACGAGCTCGCGCGTCGCCTCGTCGACGAGCACGGCGCGGACCTCGCCGTCGGGCCGCTGGCCGGGCTCGAAGAGGTCGGCGAGCACGCCGGCGATGCGGTGCGGATCGCCGAAGCGCACGGCGAGGCGCGTCGCATGCGGCTCCTGCCGCGCTGGATCCGGCGCGGCAGCCGCGGCCGTGACGGGCGCGGGCTCGGGCCGGGGCGCCTGCGCGGTGGGCGGGCCGGCACAGGCGCCGAGCGGGAGCGCGGCTCCGAGCGCGAGCGCCACGAGCGCGCGGCGCGGAGGGAGACGCATCGGATCGGGATGGGGCTCTTGGTTCATGCGCGCGCCTCCGCAAGGCGCGTGCCGCGGCCGTACGGCGCGCGAGGCCCGAAATGCGGCCGTATTCCCCGAAAATGCGCCGCGCCGCGCGCGCGACTTGCCAACCTGGCGCGCCCGCGGCCCGCGCGCTCGCGGCCGCTGTCAGGACGTCAGTTGCAGGAGCCCTTCTGCCCCGGCTGACTCGCGGCCGGATCGACCGGAATGCGATCCTTGCAGCCCTTCAGGGTCGGGTTGTCGCGGCAGAACTCGGCCTGGATCTCCGCGGGCTCGATGGCGTTGAACTCGCGCCCGTTGTTGACGACGAAGGTCGGGCTGCCGTCGATGTGCATGCCGTTGGCGAGCACGAAGTCGGCCTTCAAGAGGTCCTTGCCTTCGCCGTCCACGCACGCCTGCAGGACCTTCGGGTCCATCCCGGACTCCGTCGCGCAGCCCTCCCAGGCGGTGCTCTTGTAGTCCTTGCTGCGGCAGGCGAGGTACTTCATGAACTGCGCGTCGGCGGCGTACTTGGCGACGGCGCAGCGCTCGCGCAGGTCCTCGGCCACCTCGGCCGGCCCGTGCATCGAGCGCAGCTCGCCGCCCGTGGCGTCGCCGATGAAGCGCACGTTGAGCGTGAGCTCCTTGCCGAACTGCTCGACGATGCGCTGCGTCGCGATCATCGCCTTGGCGCCGTAGGGGCACTGCGACATGACGAAGAGGTCGAGCGTCTGGGGCTTCGCCTCGCGGCACGGCTTCTCGAGCTTGCAGTCCGAGTCGCTGCAATCGACCGCGTCGTCGCCGTCGTCGTCGGCTCGGTTGTCGCAGAGCTCGGCCGTGGGGTCGAACTCGCCGCCGATGGCGAGCGAGCGGTACTTGCCGACGGGGACGAGGAAGCGCGCGAGCGCGGCCACGGCGTCGGCGTCCTTCTCGAGCTCCGCCGCGTCGAGCAGCACCGCGGGCAGGAGCTTGAAGGCGGGGCCCGCGGCGCGGAGCTCGCCGTAGAGGGCCTTGCCGCGCTCGCTCGAGTAGTCGACGTTCTCGACCATGAGGCCGCCGATCTCGCCCTTCAGCCGGGGCTCGAGCTCCGCGAGGTCGCACTCCTTGCAGCGCTTGTCGGAGAGGAACACGGCGTGCACCGGCGGCGGCACGGGCAGGCTCGTGCACTGGGCTGGCTTCTGGCCCTTCCAGGCGTCGCAGGTCGCGCGCACGAGATCGCGCGGCTTGCGCCCACCCTCGTAGGGCTTGCCGTCGAGGAACATGGTGGGCGAGCCCTGCACGCCGCGCGTGCGCGCCTCGGCGAAGGAGGCCGCGAGCAGCTGCTGCCCCTCGTCGCCCTCGACGCAGCTCGCCACGCGCCCGGCGTCGATGCCCGCCTGGGTCGCGCACTCGCGCCAGTTCTCGGCCACGGCGCGCGGGTTCTCGTTCTGGCACGCCACGAGATCGAGGAAGCGGTCGGGCGCCACCTTCGCGGCGCAGATCTGGGCGAGGTCGCCCTTCACCTCGTTCGGCCCGTGCATCGACTCGAGCGCGCCGGCCTCGCCGTCGCCGATGAACGCGAGCTTGACGTTGAGGTTGCCGCCGAGCTGCTTCCGGGCCGCGATGACCGCGGCCTCGGCCTCGACGCCGTAGGGGCACTGCGACATCACGTAGAGCTCGAGGGTCGGCGCGTCCACGGCCCGAGCCGCGTCGGACGAGGCCTTGCCGGGTGCGGGGCCGGACTTGTCGCAGCCGGGCGCGAGCGCGGCGAGGCAGAGCAAGAGCGCGAGGGGAACGGACGCGGGGCGGAGGATCACGCGCGGAGGCTAGCGCAGGGTCCGGGGCCGTGCGAGTCGCATTGTTGCTCCGGTCGGCGACACCCTGACTACCCGGGCCTACACCGCGAGCGGCCGGGCGCTTTCTGTGCTTGCTCGACGCGTGGTGCTCTGATGGTCTGAAGGTCTCCCCGCGCCCTTGGAGGTGTTATGCGATTCTCGGTTCTGCTGCCCGCAACGTTCGTCCTGGCTCTCGTCTCCGGCACGGCCCTGGCCGACCGCACGAACGAGGACCTCCGCCCGACTGCCACCCCGCGGCACGAGCAGACCCGCGTGCTGCGCGACCGCTACGCGCACCGCGACAAGACGGTGGACCGCGTGCACCGCGACAAGGCGCGCCACGACCGCACGAAGGTCAAGAACCAGCGCGCCGAGCCGCGCATCAACTGCGCCGACGACAGCTGCGGCAGCGCCGTGCACGGCGTCCAGAAGGAGAGCGCGCGGCACGGTGGCGGCAGCGCCGACGCCCGCCGTCCCGCGGCCCTCACCGCTCGGGCCTCCGCGCGCGTGAACTGCTCGCCCCAGGACGACACCTGCGGCACCCAGAGCACGAGGTCCCAGCCCTCCGACCGCGCCAAGAGCGAGAAGGCCCACAAGATGAGCCCCGGCCAGCTCGAGCAGATGCACAAGGCCTTCCTGCGCCTGATGCAGAAGGCGTGCGAGCGCCGCGGCCGGCAGTGCGGCGGCGAAGGCGAGTGAAGGCGACGCGGGCTGCGTAGAGGCGCTCGAGTCGGTCGCGACCCGGTCTCGCCGCGGCCTGAGGGCGCCCCGGCCGCCCCGGCCATCGCGCATCACGCCGCCAAGCCCGCCCTCCCGACCCCAGCACCCTCCAGAACCGCCCCGCCGATCGCACCGGACACGGACACGAGGCTCGGGCTCGGGCTCGGGCTCGGGCTCAGGGTCAGGCTCGACCTCGAACGCGGCGGCTTTCCCCGACACGCTCGGCGCCGGTCGTTCGAGCCGTCCCTCTGGCTGCATGACCCTGCAAATCGGGTGGCTGCATGACCCTGCAAATCGGGTGGCGGCATGACCCTGCAAATCGGGTGGCTGCATGACCCTGCGAATCGGGTGGCTGCATGAGGGTGCAAACTGGCACGCGCCACTCCACCCGGGCTCCTAGGGCTCGGTTGGGTTGCGGAGCGTGCGTTGCGCGGCGTGGGCACGCGCCCCTGCACCCGGGCTCCTAGGGCTCGGTTGGGTTGCGGAGCGTGCGTTGCGCGGCGTGGGCACGCGCCCCTGCACCCGGGCTCCTAGGGCTCGGTTGGGTTGCGGAGCGT
>JADLAB010000089.1 GCA_020848455.1 Polyangiaceae bacterium | reverse complement strand
GCTGCGGGCTCATCGGCGTGCGCCGCGAGGACCTGCCGTACCTGCGCATGGGGCAGGAGCGCGGGCTCGGCACGACGAGCTGGGAGACCCTGCGCACGGTGGAGGTCTGATGGCCTGCGCGGCGTCCGCCTGCTCGTGCGGCGCGGCCGGCGCGCGCGCCGTCGCGAGCTCCGCCAGCGCGAGCCCCTCGGTCGCGGCGGCTCCCGCGCGGAGCCCGGCCGCCGCCCGGAGCCCCGCGTCCCCGCCCTCGCTTCTGCGCCGCCTGCTGCCCAAACCGAAGAAGCGCCCCGGCTCCGGCATCCCGGCGCGCCTCGGGATCCGCGTGCTCGTCTGGGTGCGGCGCTTCGCGCAGGCGGGCTTCCTGCTGTTGTTCCTCTGGCTCGTGTTCCGCACCGGCTTTCGCGGGAGCTTCGCCGAGACGGGGGAGCGCGTGCGCGTCGGCCTGCCCGTCGAGGGCTTCCTCAGCGCCGACCCCTTCGTCGGCGCGATGACGCTGCTGTCGACCCACACCGTCTACCGCGGGCTCGTGTGGTCGCTCGTCGTCCTCGGGCTCACGCTCGTCTTCGGGCGCGTGTTCTGCGGCTGGATCTGCCCGTTCGGGACGCTGCACCACCTCGTCGGGTGGATCTTCCCGTCGCGCTACCAGAAGGGCACGGTGCGCATCGAGGCGAACAAGACCCACCCGCGCCGGCAGCGCATCAAGTACTACCTCCTGTACGCATCGCTCGGCGCGGCCGTGGCGGGCACGGCCATCGGCGGCATGCTCGATCCCATCTGCGTGATGGTGCGCTCGGTGGGGCTCGCCGTCCTGCCGGCCGCCCAGTACGTCACGAACGCCGGGGCCGAGCTCGTGGCGCGGAGCGACGTCGCCGTCCTGCAGCGCGGCTCGGACGCGGTCGCGGACTTTCTCGCCACGACGGTGTGGCAGCGCAACCAGTTCTACTTCCACTCGGGGTGGCTCATCGGCGGGCTCTTCCTCGCGGTCGTGTTCCTGAACCGCTTCGTGCCGCGCTTCTGGTGTCGCGTGCTCTGCCCGCTCGGCGCCTTCCTCGGCGTGTTCGCGCGCTTCGCCCTCTTCGGCATGGAGAAGGATCACGACAAGTGCACGGACTGCGACGCCTGCCTCGTGCACTGCCAGGGCGCGGACTCGCCCCAGGGCGGCGTGAAGTGGCGCCAGGACGAGTGCCACATGTGCCTCAACTGCGAGGCCGCCTGCCCCGAGGACGTCATCAAGTTCCGCTTCCTGCCCGGGCGTGCCAGCCGCGTCGGCGTCCCCGACACCGATCGGCGCGCCGCGCTCGTGACCGCGGCCGCCGGCGTCGCGCTCGTCCCGGTGGCGCGCGCCGCCGACGCGCTCGTGCCGAACTACGACGCGCGCCTGATCCGGCCGCCGGGCTCGGTCGACGAGACGGAGTTCCTCGAGCGCTGCATCCGCTGCGCCGAGTGCATGAAGGTCTGCCCCAACAACGCTCTGCACCCCGCGCTCCTCGAGGGGGGCATCGAGGGGCTGTGGACCCCGGTCCTCATCCCGCGCATCGGCTACTGCGAGCCGAGCTGCGTGCTCTGCGGCGACGTGTGCCCCACCGGCGCGATCCAGAAGATCACCGAGGAGCAGAAGCTCGGCATCGATCAGAAGCCGATCTCGATCGGCACGGCCTTCTACGACCTCGGCCGCTGCCTGCCCTGGGCGATGGCCACGCCCTGCATCGTGTGCGAGGAGTTCTGCCCCACCTCGCCCAAGGCCATCTGGGTCGAGGAGGCCGACGTCCCGAAGCGCGACAGCCGCGCGCCCGAGGACGGCAGCGCCCCGGCGATGAAGACCGTGCGCGTGCAGCGGCCGCACGTCGATCCCAGCCTGTGCATCGGCTGCGGCGCCTGCGAGAAGGTCTGCCCCGTGAAGGACCAGCCGGCCGTCTACGTGACGAGCGTCGGCGAGACGCGCTCGAAGACCAACGTCATCCTGCTCGAGAACACGGGCTACAACCAGCCGAGCTGAGAGAGAGTTATCAGTTATCAGTTGTCAGTTATCAGTTGTCGGTCGGAGCGCACCGGCAGCCGCGAGGCGCAAGCTCTCGGGCCGAAAACTGACAACTGACAACTGACAACTCCACTGCTGCCGGGAGCCGGCGGCTTGACTGACGAGCTCGCGCGGGCGCACCTGCACCGGCAGCCGCGAGGCGCGAGCTCTAGGACTGATAGCTGACAACTGATAACTGATAACTGATAACTCTACTGCTGCCGGAAGCCGTCGGCGGGGCGCAGGCGCGCGGCGTACAGGCTCGGCAGGATGGTCGCGACGAGGCAGATCACGATCGCGATGATGCCGGTGATCACGAACTCGTGCGGGCGCACCTGCACCGGCAGCCGCGAGATGAAGTAGACCTTCGGATCGAGCGGGAAGCCGTAGACGAGCAGGCCCTTGCACACGCCGTAGCCGAGCAAGAGCCCGAGGCCGGTGCCGAGCAGGCCGATGATGCCGCCCTGGTAGACGAAGATGCGCAGGATGGCCTCGTTGGTCGCGCCCATCGCCTTCAAGACGCTGATCTCCTTGCGCTTGTCGAGCACCACCATGATGAGCGTCGCGACCACGGTGAACGCAGCCACGACGATGATGAGGGCCAGGACGCCGCTCATCAGCACCTGCTGGATGCGCAGGGCGGTGAACAGGCCGTGGTTCAGCTCCTCCCAGTCCATCGTGTGGTAGACGCCCTGCGGCAGCAGCCCGTCGATCTCGCGCGCGATCTCGCGCGCCCGGTCGATGTCGTCGACCCGCATCTCGACGCCCGTGACCGTGTCGCCGTGCTTGTAGAAGTTCTGCGCCTCGTAGAGATCGGTGTAGACGAGCTTCGAGTCGTACTGGTCGAAGCCGGCCTCGAACATCGCGATGACGCGGAAGCGCACCGCGACCGGCGGACGGACGCGGCCCTGCGCGTAGTAGGCGCCGATGATGGGCGAGGTCACGGTCACGCAGTCGCCGAGATCGAGGCGCAGCGTCTTGGCGAGCGCCACTCCGACCACGATCCCCGGCAAGGCCTTGACGGCCTCGGGGTTCGAGCAGAGGTCCGCGTCGAGATCGGGGGGCAGCGTGTCCTCCTCGGGCAGGGCGCTCGGTCCGCCGCCGGCTCCCTCGCCCGTCGCGATGCGCACCGTGGTCGCGGGCGGCGGGGCGCCAGGGCTCGGTGCGACGGCGCTCGCGGTCGCGGCGCCGGTGCCGGCGGCGCCGCTCGCGCTAGCGGTCGGGTGGGGCGGGGCAGCGGGCTCGGGCGGCAGATCGAGGGGCGTGGGCAGGAGGGTCGGGCTGCGCGGTCGCGTGGTCGCGGGCGCGCCGCTCGCGCTCGGCGCGGGCTCTGCCGAGGCGGTCGCGCTCGGTCCACTGCCCGGGGTGGTCGGGGCGGGCGAGGGCGGCCAGCCGCTCGGCGCGGGCGGCCAGCCGTTGCTGCCCACGGTCGCCGGGGGGGGCGGGCGCGGCACGTACTCGAAGTCCTCGTAGCCCTTCGGCGCGGCGGGGTGCGCGGTCGGGCGGCGCAGGCCCTCGAACGAGCCGCGCACGATGTACTTCGGCAGATCGAGCACCGGATCGAGCCGCAGGAACTCCGCGGGCCACTCGCTCGTCTCGCGCCGCTCGGTGCCGAGCGACAGCTCCGGATCGACGCCCTTGACGAGCACGCCGGTCGCGGTCGCGTCGCCGTGGGTCAGCATCATCGGGTTGATGCTGAAGGGCGCGACGCCGATGACGCCCCGGACGTGGGCGACCCGCTCCATCACGTCGCGGTACTCGCCGAAGTTGGTCGAGTACTTGAGCACGAGCACGTGCGCGTTGACCCCCAGCACCTTCTCGCGGAACTGCTGATGGAAGCCCCCGGTCACGCTCATGATCGTGGCCAGGGCCGCGACGCCGAGCGACACGCCGAGGATGGCGAACGCCGTGCCCACCGAGATCGACGCACGCTTCCGGGAGCCGAGGTAGCGGAGCGCGAACTGCAGGGGGTAGCCCATCTCGGGGTTGCTCTAGTCCATGCCGGGTCGCGGTGGTACCGCCGCGCACGGTCCGGGCTCCGCCTGCCGAGCCCCGGAGCCTGCCGCGCGCCTCGAGCGCCCGGAGGCGGGAGGGCCGCCGCCCCGCCGACGTCGTCGACGAGCGCACGGCACGTGCTACGATCGGCCGAGGGGCTCGGGCCGCTGCGTTGTTTCCCCGGCCCGGGAACGAGCTGCTATCATGGTCTCGAACGTGCTTGGCGCCCGGGCTGCGCCTGCTTCTGCATGACCGTCGTCGATCCGAAGCGTGCTTCGCCTCCAGGTGGTCCGACCGGGACCCCCGCCGGCGGAGGTGTCCCTGCGCGGCAGGCGCTGCCGTCGCGCCCCGGTGCTCCACGCGTCCCGCCGCCGCGCCCGCCCGCGGCTTCGGCGTCGCGCTCGCCGCTGCCCGCACCGGCGCCGGAGGAATCGCCCTTCGCGAAGACGCTCGCCATGGACGAGCCGATCGAGGTCCCGGCGCGGGCTCCGGCGCCCACGCCGGCCGCGGCGCCCCCTGCGGTCCGCGCGCCCGCTCCGGCCCCGGCGCTCCAGCCGAAGCCCGCCCAGGCCCGCACCTTCGACCCCGACGCCTCCTCGCAGGTGCTCGTCTTCGCGGAGAACGAGGACGGCACGCAGCGCGAGCCCGACGCCGATCCCTACATCGGCATGATGTTCGGCGAGCGCTACCTCGTCGACAAGGTGCTCGGCGAGGGCGGCATGGGGCGCGTGTACCTCGCGCACCACAAGATCATCGACAAGCGCGTCGCCATCAAGGTGCTCCACGCCGAGCTCGCGAAGGACAAGGAGGCGGTCGGGCGCTTCATGCGCGAGGCGCGCGCGGCCTCGAGCATCGGCAACCCGCACATCGTCGACATCCTCGACTTCGGCGAGCTCGACGACGGGTCCACCTACTTCGTGATGGAGTTCCTGGCCGGGCTGTCGCTCGGGCAGCTGATGGAGAGCCGCGGCAAGCTGCCGGTCGATCTCATCCTCGACATCGCGATCCAGCTCTGCGACGGCCTCGCGGGGGCGCACGCGCGCGAGATCGTCCACCGCGACCTCAAGCCCGACAACATCACGCTCGTGACGCACGGCGCGCAGAAGAACTTCTGCAAGATCCTCGATTTCGGCATCGCCAAGGTGTCGAGCGGCACGAGCGCCACGAAGCTCACCATGGCGGGCGCGGTCTTCGGCACGCCGCACTACATGTCGCCCGAGCAGGCTGCCGGTGCTGCCGTCGACCACCGCACCGACATCTACTCGCTCGGCGTCATGATGTACGAGATGGTGAGCGGCGAGACCCCGTTCAACGCCGACAACTTCATGGGGATCCTCACGCAGCACATGTACAAGGCGCCGGTGCCCTTGCGTGCGCTCGTGACCTGCCCGGACACGCCGCCGGGGCTCGAGGCAGTGATCCTCAAGTGCCTCTCGAAGAAGCCCGACGGGCGCTACCAGACGATGGAGGAGCTCGCCGAGGACCTCCAGACGCTCAAGGCGGGCGGCGTCCCGAAGGCCGTGCACGAGATGATGGCCCGCTCGGGCAACTTCAACGTGCCGGCCGACTACTTCAAGTCGGCGTCGCGCGCGGTGCTCCCCGCGACACCGCCCGAGCGTGGCTCGCGCCGCTCGCCGATCCTGTGGATCGCGCTGGTCGTCGCGGGGGTCGCGCTCGCGGCGTTCTTCGTGCTGCGCCAGAGCCTGAGCGGCGACGAGGCCGCGGCGTCCGCGAGCCCCGCGCCCACGAGTGCGGGCAGCGCCCCGAGCGCGGCGCCCGTGCGCGAGGTCATGCTCGCCGCCGAGCCGAGCGACGGGGCCTTCGCCGTCATCGACGGCACGCGCCACGATCTGCCGGCCATGGTGAAGGTGCCCGAGGGCGGCAAGGTCACGGTCGAGCTCGCGCGTCCGGGCTCGATCGGGCAGACGCTCACGCTCGACGGCAGCGAGGTGCGCCGGGTGGTGAAGCTCCAGCCCGACGCCCAGCCGACGGTCACGGCCGCGGCGAGCGCGACCGCGGCGGCGAGCTCCGCGCGGCCCGTCTTGCCGCTGCCGCTGCCGGTCAAGACGGTGCGCCCGCCGCCGCCGGCCACCACCAAGACCGGCGACGTCGTGGATCCCTGGGGCAAGAAGAAGTAGCCGCGCGGCACCGCGGGCGCGGCGCCCCGGCGCAATGCTCCGACACGGGCCGCGGCGTCGTGGTAGAGCAGGGGGCGAGGAGCCACGCATGGGCGACGGTGTCGAGATCGACCGGCTGCTCGAGGCGATTCCGCGCGACGTCGTCGGGATCTGCCGGCGCCTGCGCGAGCACGGCAAGCGCGGCTGGGTGGTGGGTGGCTGCGTGCGCGATCTGCTGATGGCGCGGCCTGCCAAGGACTGGGACGTCGCCACCAACGCGCGCCCCGACGAGGTGCAGCGCATCTTCCCGCGTGTCGTGCCGACCGGCATCCAGCACGGCACGGTGAGCGTGCTCATCGGGCGCGTGCCCTACGAGCTCACGACGCTGCGCGGCGAGCGGGGCTACAGCGACGGGCGCCGCCCCGACGAGGTCGTGTTCCTCGACGACATCGTCGAGGATCTGGCGCGGCGCGACTTCACCTTCAACGCCATCGCCATCGACCCCATCGAAGGGCAGCTCATCGACCCCTTCGACGGCCGGCGCGATCTGGCGACCCGCACGCTGCGCGCCGTGGGCATGCCCGCGGACCGCTTCGCCGAGGACGGGTTGCGCGTCCTTCGTGCCGCGCGCTTCTCCGCGACGCTCGGCTGCAGCATCGACCCGTCCACCGAGCACGCGATGGGCGCCGACGTGGCGCTCGCCACCTACGCGCGGGTCAGCGCCGAGCGCGTGCACGACGAGTGGCTCAAGATCATGGCGGCCGAGCGCCCCAGCGTGGCCTTCGAGATCATGCGGCGCACCGGCATGCTGGCCATCACCTGTCCCGAGCTCTGCGAGGGCGTCGACTGCGAGCAGAACCGCTGGCACGGCTTCGACGTGTGGCGCCACACCCTCGCCGTGGTGGACGCCTGCGAGGGCGACGACATCCTGCGCGTCGCGGCGCT
>JADLAB010000088.1 GCA_020848455.1 Polyangiaceae bacterium | reverse complement strand
GCGGCAAATGGAACGCGTTTCTGACCGGCTACCCAAACTTCGGTGGGACAAAGTCGGGAGACAAACTACACAAACCCACGACAATTAATCTGTTAACGCCTATGGGGCCGGGGGGTGAGGGGAAAAGTCAGGTCCGGATGCCGCCTGCTCAGAGGCCAAGGGTCCAGGCTCGTCCTCACCCGAGCGCGCGCAGGGCGCCGAGGGCGCGCTCCATGTCGGCCGGCAGCGGCGCCGCGAAGTGGAGCCGGACGCCGGTCACCGGGTGCACGAAGCCGAGCTCCGCGGCGTGCAGCGCCTGGCGCCCGAGCTGCTGCGCGATCGCCGCGACCGCCGGGCTCGCCGGCGCCCCGGCGCCGTACACCGGATCGGCCAGCACCGGCGTGTGACCTTGCTCGGCGAGGTGCACGCGGATCTGGTGCGTGCGCCCGGTCTCGAGGCGGCAGCGGACGAGGCTCGCGCCGGCGAAGGTCTCGAGCACCTCGACGTCGGTGACGGCGCGCCGTGGCGCGGGGGCGCCCGGCCGAGGTCGCGGCAGGCGGGTCGTGAAGCGCAGCCGGTCGTGCGGGTCGCGACCGTGGGGCGTGTCGTAGCGCGCGGCGGCCGCGTGGCCCGCCACGATGGCGACGTAGCTCCGCACGATGTCGTGGCGCTGGAAGAGGGCCTTCAGCCCCTCGCGCGCCCGCGCTTGCTTGGCGACCACGAGCAGCCCGCTCGTGTCCTTGTCGAGGCGATGCACGATCCCCGGGCGAAGGTGCCCCTCCGGGTCGAGCGGGTCGGCGAGCCCCACCTCGAACCCGCCGTGGGCGAGCAGGCCGTTGACGAGCGTGCCCTCGCGGTGCCCGCGTGCGGGGTGGACCACCAGGCCGGCGGGCTTGTCCACCACGACGAGCCACGGATCCTCGTACACGACGGCGAGCGCGATCGTCGGGTCCGGCCGGGCCGCCGTCGTGAGCTGCGCGCCGGTCCGCACCGCGATGCGTGCGCCCGCGCCGAGCCGGCTGGTGCGGTCGAGCGCGCGCCCGCCCGAGGTGACGCGGCCCTCGCGCATCCAGCGCTGCACCTCGGTGCGGGTCGCAGGGTGTCCGGCCGCCGCGAGCAGCTCCACGACGAGCTTGTCGGCCCGCTCGTCGGCGGCGCGGGAGCCCGCCACGAGCTCCACCACCTGTTCCGGTCGAGAACGCGTCGCTACCAGAGCTTGCTCTTCACGTGCCCCTTGCTCTTGACGAGGATGTCGACGAGCGCGCGGTCGTAGAAATTCTTCTCGTAGAGCTCGGGGGCGACGCGGCTCTTGTAGTGCGCGCGCCCCTCCTCGATCTCCTCGGAGAGCACCTCGAAGAGCGTGTCTTTCTCGATGCCTTCGACGATCTTGTCTTCGTTGTAGAGCGACAGGTCGCTCGCGATGGCACGCGCCAGGCGTCGGGCGTCCTTCTCGGTCTCGATGAGCGGCATCCAGGCCTCCAAGCAGACGAACGAAGCGACTCTAGCAGCTTCGCGCGGCCACGGGAAACAAGGCGGGCCCCGGGGCGGTGGCGCGGTGGTCGCGGGGCCCAGCGCGGAAAAGGGGCGCCGGCGTCGCAGAGTGGTGATAGAGCGCTCGGGCCGCAGCTAGCTGTGGGTCCGGCGACCATGGTCTCGAAGCGCGTATCGGGCTACCGCATCCTCCTCGAGGGCATCCGCTTCCGGGGCCGCCACGGCGCATCGCGCGCCGAGCGCTACCTCTTGCAGGACTTCGTGGTCGATCTCGAGGTCACGCTCCCGACCGAGCTCCTGCCCACGAGCGACGAGCGCACGCGCGTGTACGACTACGACGCGCTCGCCACGCTGGTCGTCGAGGAGGGCACCGGCCGGAGCTACAAGCTGCTCGAGTCGCTCGCCTCGCGGCTGCTCGAGCGGCTCCTCGGCGAGACCCCGGCCATCGCGGCCACCGTGCGCATCCGGAAGTTCGGCCCGCCGACGACCGCCTCGGTCGACCGGGTGGCGGTGGAGCTCACCGGCGCGCGGCCCTGACCGGCGGGCCCTCGCGTGGCGCCGCCGCGCACCGGCCAGCGCCTCGTGCCTACCGACAGCCCTTTCGCCCGCGGCGGCGCGCGGTACAATGACCCATCCTGCGAGTCCGGCGCGCTGGGGCGCCTCGGGCCGGGGCTGCGGCCTGCGCCGCAGGCGACGATCTTCCAGTCCTTCTGAGGGCAACGATGGCGCACCGCACGCGAACTTGGCTCGTCTGCTTGTCGGCCTGCGCCGCGTGGGCCTTCGGGTGCCGCGAGTCCGGCACCAACAACGGCACCCAGACCGCGACGGGCGCGGGAGGGACCGGAGCCGCGAACGCCGTCCCGCTCGTGGTCGCGAACTGGAACGTCCACAACTTCCTCAACGACCAGAACGACAGCGCCGCGCCCCAGGAGTTCGTCGTGCCGACGGCGGACTGGAACGCGCACCGTCAGGCGGTGGGCGCGGTCATGAACGGCATCGACGCCGACATCCTCGTGCTCGCCGAGTTCGAGAACCAGGCGACCCTCGACGCACTGAACGACCAGGAGCTCGGCTCCGTGTACACGGCGAGCTACGTGAGCACCGGCAACGACCCGCGGGGGATCAACGTCGCCGTCATGTCGAAGGTGCCCTTCGATGAGGTCGTGAGCCACGCCAGCGACTCCTTCACCAAGGTGGGCACGGCGGGGCCGCTCTACCAGTACGCGCGCGACTGTGTCGAGGTGCACCTCACCTTCAACGGTCGCAAGCTCGTCCTGCTCGGCGTGCACTACAAGGCCAAGGAGAACGACGACCCCGACAAGCGCCTCGCCGAGGCGCAGCACACGCGCGCCATCGCCGACGCCATCACGGCCGCCGATCCGACGATCGGCGTCCTCATCCTCGGCGACTTCAACGACACGCCCGGCTCGTTCCCCTACCTCGCGACCGCGGGGAGCGGGGCGGGGCTCTACGTGAACGCCGCCGACGACGTGGCGATCACCGCGCGCTGGACCTTCAACTACAACGGCACCCCCGAGCTCGTCGATCACCAGTTCGGCAGCCCGGTCCTCGCTCCGATGGTCGACCCCGCCTCCGTGCAGATCCTCCACGGCGCGGAGATCGACGCCGCGAGCGACCACGCACCCGTCATCGCGACCTACCAGATCCACTGAAGGCGCCGTCCGCGCTGCGCGCGCCATCGCGACGAGCTCGAGCCGCCAGGAACCTGCAGTCGCGTAACGGGTCGGCTATATAAGGGGGGGATGGCGCACACGGCGGCCAGGATCGATGCGGCGCGTGCGGCGGCCGAGGCGGTGGAGGTCCGCTTCGGGCCGAAGCAGCGCCCGCAGCGCTGGCGGCCGCGGCGCCACTGGGGCCGGCTCGTGGCGCGCATCCTGTGCGGCCTGTTCGCGCTCGTCGGCGTGGTGCCGCTCGGTGCCGGCCTGCTCGTGCGGCTCGCGGGCGTGCAGCGCTGGGTGGCCGGCGAGACCGAGAAGATCATCCAGAAGCAGACCGGCGTCGACGCGGATTTCTCGCTCGACATCCAGCCCTGGCCGCTCGAGGTCGTGCTCGAGAACGTCGCGGTGCACGCGAGCGACGGCGGGCCGGACTTCCTCCGTGCCCGGCGCATCGTCGCGCGGCCCCGGCTCTTCTCGCTCCTGTCCGGCAAGCTCGACTTCGGCGAGGTGGAGATCGACGCCCCCGAGGTCTACGTCGCGCTGCGCGGCGGCGAGCTCGCGAACCTGAAGCTCGAGCTGCCGCCCTCCGAGCCCTCGGCGGAGCCCTCCGAGCCACCGCTGTCGGCCGTCGCCGTGACGGACGGGCGGGTGGAGCTCGACCTCGATGGCATGCGCGTCGGCGCGCGGGGCCTCGACGCCGACGTCACCATCGAGCGGGGGGCCATCGAGCTCGGGCTGCGCGCGATGGGCGCGGAGATCGACCGCACCCATCCCGACCCGGCGCGGCCCGAGGTCGACATGACCGACGAGGACGCGGTCTGCCGGCTCGAGCTCCGGGCGCGCCTCGAGCCGCCCGGTGCCGGACGCGCGCGGGCTGCCGGCGCCTGGGGGCTGCTCGTGCGGCGCCTCGAGCTCGAGGGGGCGGCCGACTTCGACCCGGCCCGCGGTACGCGCCCGCGCTGCGATCTGCCCGAGTCCGACTGGCGGCGCGTGCTCGTCCGGCTCGAGGCGGTCGGCGCCGAGCTCGACCCCAAGGGCCTCGCGAGCATCGACGGGCGCGTGAAGGTCTTCGCGCCGGCCGGCCTCCTGCACCGCTTCGTGGCGTTCGACCCGGTCGCCGGCCTGGTCGCGCTCGACCTCGACGCGCACCACGATCGGACCGATGGCTCCGAGCCGACCCTGCCGAGCCTGAGCGGCACCTTCAGCGCTCTCGGTCTCGGCATCGGCGGCACGAACATCGCGGACGCCGTGTCGGGCAGGATCGACACCCTCGGCAACGTCGTCCATGTCACCGACCTGCACATCGCGTGGGGCGGAGGGCGCGGGACGGTCGAGCGCGCCGTCATCCGACCCTTCGGCAACGGCATCCCGCTCGAGGCGACCGGCATCGTGGCGGACGGCGTCACGTTCGCGGATCTGCTCGACGAGTTCGGCGGCCACCCGCACTCCCACGTGGGCTGGACCTTCGAGCACGCCACCATGGCGCGCATGGTGGGGCAGTTCGATCCGTTCGTCCTCACGGGCGTCATCACGGCCTCGACCAGCCGCTTCGCGGTGTACGACCGGCCCGCGGACGCGCCGAGCGGCCAGCGCGCGATCTTCAACGCGCCCCCGAGCCGGATCACCGCCACCATGCGCGTCGAGCCGCGCGCCTTCATCCTGAGCCAGGCGACGGTCCTCACGGCGCGCTCGCGGGTGCGCAGCGACGTGTCGCTCGGCTTCGCCGAGGAGCTCTCGTTCAACGTGTTCGACGGTTCCTTCGTCGACCTCGAGGAGGTTTCGCCCCTCGCCGACATCCCCATGAAGGGTCGGGCGCTCGTCCACCTCAGGGGCAGCAACACCTTCATGAGCCCCGTCATCCGCGGCGACGTGTCGATCGAGCACTTCGACTTCGCGGGCTACCCCATCGGCGAGCTCGGCAAGACGCAGGTGAGCTTCGTGCCACCGCTGCGCCTCGAGCTGCGCCAGGGTCAGGTGCGTCACGGTCCCAGCAGCTTCTACCTGAGCGACCTCGACCTCGATTTCGCCGCCGGCCCGGCGGTGGTGCTGCAGGCGCACGTCGACTCGCGCACCGCCGAGGGCCTGCACGCCACCGACCTCTTCAACATGACGCGCTTCGACGTCGAGCCGAGCCTGCGCGAGATCCGCGGCGTGATGCGCGGCACGGCGTCGGTCGCGTTCCAGCTCGGTGGGCCGCGCGACCGCTGCGGCGCCGGGGTGCTGCACGTCGGCACCCAGATGGACCTCGCGGCCGTGCGCCTGTTCGGCGAGCGCTTCGAAGCGGGGAGTCTAGACGCCGAGCTCACCTGGGACGATCTACCCGCCGACGAGCGCGGACTGCGCGTGGAGCTCTACTCGGCGGTGCTGCGCACCGGCCCCGGCACGCTGGTGGCCCGCGGGCGCCTCGGCCACGGCGCGCGCATCGAGGCCGACGTCATCGGCTCGAGCATCCCGCTCGAGCGCATCTCCGCCTTCGCGAGCCTGTTCGGCGAGGACGCGAGCCCCGTCGTGCGCGGCGGCCACCTCGCCGGTCCGGCTGCGCACCCCGTCGGCGCCGACCCGCCGGGGGCGAGCCGCCCCGACGCCGCGGCGGCGGCAGCCCCGCGCCCCGCGTCGGCGCGCGTGCGCCCCGAGGCGAGCGCATCCTTCGTGGCGTCCGTCGGCGGCACCCTCGAGCGACTGCGCGCCGAGGTCGGCCTCGAGCTCTCGCCGACGCGCATCGGACCGAGCGTGCTGCCGGCGTCGCAGCTGCGCCTGACGCTCGCGCCCCCACCCGAGCCGTTGCCGGAGCGCCCCGTCACGCTGTGCGGCAACGCGCGCGGCGGGGCGCGCACCCCGGCCGTCGCGTCGTCCGGCAGCACCTACCACCTCTCGGGTCAGCTGTTCGGCACGCAGGTCGCGCTCGACGGTCTCGAGGTGAGCGGCGCCACGCGTGCGCTGCTGAGCGGCAGGCTCACGCTGCGCGACCTCGACCTCGGCGCGCTCGCGAACCTCCTGCCGGGCGTCGCGTTCTCGAGCGCGCCGCCGACCGGCAAGCTCAGCGCCGACATCGAGATCCTCGAGCTGCCCCTCGACGAGCCGGCCCTCGCGGAGGTGCAGATCAAGCTCCGCGGTGCCTCGCTCGAGCGCGGCGCGAGCAGCATTCGCATCCCCGAGGTGTCGGACCTCCTGCTCCTGTCCGGCGACGCGCTGCGGGTGCCCGACGTCGACCTCGTCGCGGAGACGGCGGGCACCGGCGGCGGCAAGCTGCGCGCGGCGCTGCGCGCCCACGGCACGGTGCGCAAGCTGTCCGGCGCGCGCGAGCTCGATCTCGGCATCGACCTCAAGGACACCGACGTCGGGGCGCTCGGTCTCGACATGGCGGCGCTCGAGCGTGCGTCCGGCCGGGTGAGCGGCAGCCTGCGGCTGACCGGCACCTTCGCGGAGCCGAGCCTGAGCGGCTCGGCCGACCTCCGACAGGGCGAGCTGCGCCTGCGCGGCGTGCCGCTCGCGCTCGACGACGTCCACGCACACCTCGAGGTGCGGCCGGGCGAGATGACGCTGCGCGCCGCGACGAGCGCCGGCGCCGGCAGCGTGGCGCTGGCCGCGACCGTGCCCATGCGCGGCTTCGTGCCTCAAGGCGTCGAGGGCACGCTCGCGGCCCAGGGGCTGCGCCTCGAGCTCGCCGACGGGATCCGGATGACCGCCGACGCGACGCTGCGGGCGAGCTACGACGCCCGCTCGAGCGACCCGGCCCACGTCTACGGCGACGTGACCCTGACCTCGTTCGCGTACACCCGGCCGATCTCGCTCGCGCTCGACCTCGACTCGCTCACGACGGCCGGCAAGACCGAGGTCGAGTCCTACGACCCCAAGGCCGACGTCGTGACCTTCGAGCTCGACGTGAAGAGCGCCGAGCCGCTGCGCGTGAACAACAACCTGCTCGAGCTCGAGCTGTGCGGCGCCGACGCGGGCGCCGCGCCGGGGCGCGGCCGCGACCCCTTCGCCCGCGGTCAGGCCTGCGGGCCCTCGCATCTCACGGTCGTCGGCAGCAACCAGCGCTTCGGCGCGCGCGGCGCCCTGCGCGTGCGGCGCGGCTCGAAGCTCTACCTGCAGGGGCACGATTTCGCAGTCACCGAGGGGACCGTCCGCTTCGACGACGACACGCGCATCTCGCCGGAGCTCGACATCAACGCCTCGACCGAGTTCCAGCGCTACGCCTCGAGCTCGACGCCGGGCTCGAGCACCGCCGCGAGCGGGAGCGCGAGCTCGGGCGGGCGCTGGCGCATCGACATGCACGCGGTCGGCGACGCCGACGCCCTGCGCGTCACCTTCGCGAGCGACCCGCCGCTGAGCCAGGACGACGTGGTGCTCCTGTTGCAGATCGGCATGACGCGCGCCGAGCTCGACCGCGGCCTCGCCGGCTCGCTCGCCCAGACCGTCGGCCTCGAGGCGCTGTCCGCCGTGACCGGCGCCGACAAGGCGGTGCGCAGCATCGTGCCCATCGACGAGTTCCGCTTCGGCAGCGCCTACTCGTCGCGCACGGGCCGGCCCGAGCCGACCGTGACCATCGGCAAGCGCATCAGCGAGTCGGTGCGCGCGACCGTGACGACCGGGCTCACCGAGAATCGCGAGATCCGCTCCAACCTCGAGTGGAAGCTCTCGGACGAGGTCAGCGTGCAGGGCAGCTACGACAACGTGAACGACACCTCGAGCTCGACCTTCGGCAACCTCGGCCTCGACCTGCGCCTGCACCTCGAGTTCGAGTGATGGTCCGGGTGCCAAGCTCGCGCTCGCGCGCTCACCGGCCGGCGCGGCTCTTCGTGGCCGCGCTGCTCGCGCTCGCGGCGACGCTCGTGCCCGGGCGCGCGCCCGCGCAGCCGGTCGCCGAGGAGCCGGCCGGCATCGACGCCGCCGACCTCGCGCTCGTCGCGCGCGGCGCGGGCTCCTTCGCGGAGCTCGAGGGCCTCGAGATCGTGGCGGTGTCCGTCGAAGGGCAGGGCCGGCTGTGGCGCCGGCCGCTCGCGCAGCACGTGCTCGCGCCCGGCCAGCCGCTGAGCGCCCCCGCGGTCCGCGCGGCCCTGCGCGAGCTCACCGACGGTGGCGGCGTGGCGAGCGCCTCGGCAGAGGCGGTGCGCCACCCCGAGGGCGTGGTGGTGCGCCTCTTCGTGACGCCGCGCCGCGTGGTGGCGACGCTGACGATCAAGGTCGAGGCCGATCGCTTCCCGCCCGGGGCGGTCGCGGCCGCCGCCGCCGCGTCCGAGGGCATGGAGCTCACCGAGCGCTCGCTCGCCGCCATGCCCCGACGGGTGCAGGCGATGTGCGCGCGCAAGGGCTACCCCGGCTGCGAGGTCGCCGTCGACACCACCGACACCGACGACCCGCTGCGCGTCGTGCTCGCGCTCGCGGTGCGGCCGGGCGAGCGAGAGCTCGTGAGCCGGCGCATCTTCGTCCTGCCGCCCGCGCAGGAGGCCGAGCTCGCCGGGCTCGAGCGGAGCTACGACGTGGGGGCGGGCGACCCCGCCGACGAGGACGACCTCGCGGCGGCGGACGAGGCCCTCACCGAGCGGCTCAAGCGGGCCGGCTTCCTGCGCGCGCAGGCGAGCCACGTGCTCGTGCGCCGCGACGACGGCGGCGTCTTGCACACCTTCCTCTTCGTCTACCCGAGCCCCGGCGCCCGGTACCGGGTGAGCTTCGAGGGGCAGGTGCGGTTCTCCGCGGACGAGCTCGACGACGCGCTCGGGCTGGCGACGGCGAGCGACGTCAGCCCGGACGAGCTCGCCGGCCGCGTGCGGGCCTTCTACCGCGAGCGGGGCTTCTACGACGTCACCGTGGAACCGAGCGAGAGCGGCGGCGGCGACGACCCGCGCCACGAGGTGCGCCTGACGATCCGCGAGGGCGAGCGCGCCGTCGTGGCCGAGCGGCTCTTCGCCTGCCTGCCGCCCGAGCGCGAGCCGGACGGCACGCCGAGCGCGACCGCGGCGCTCGGTCTGTCCGCCGAGGCGCTCGGCGCCGAGGTGGACGCCGTGCTCGAGGAGACCTTGCCCCGGCCGAGCCTCGTCTCGGGCGCGGACCCGGTGGTGGTCGACGCGGCGCTCGGTCCCGAGGGTGCCGCGGGAACGGCGGCGCGTCCGCTGCGCCTCACGCCGGCCACCACCTTCACGCCCGAGGCCTACGCGAAGGCCCTCGACCACCTGCGGGACTACATCCACAGCAAGGGCTACCTGAACGCGTCCGTCGGTCCGCTCTCCGTGTTGCGGGCCCGCTGCGACCCGCGTGCCCGGGGCAGCGCCTGCGTCCCGCTCCCGGGGCCGCTGCGGCCGCCGCCCGCGTGCCGGCTCGACGCCGTCGACCTGCCGGTACCGGAGCGTCCGCTCGCGCCCGAGCACGAGTGCCGCCCGGACCCGCGGCACGGCGTCGACTGCGCGCCCGTGCTCGTGGTCCACATCCCGATCCAGCTCGGTCCGCGGAGCGAGCTCTACGACGTCGTGTTCGCCGGCAACGAGGGCAAGGGCTACCTCGCCGAGAGCCCCGACAAGCCGGCCGACGAGCTGAACGCCAAGTTCTCCTCGCGCGCGCTCGCCGACGTCGCGGCGCTCGACCTCGGCGGCCCGGTGAGCAACGCCGCGCTCGAGGGCGCCCGCCAGCGGCTGCTCGCCCACTACCACGACGAGGGTTACCCCTACGCCTCCGTCGCGAGCTCGGTCGAGACCTCGCCCGATCGCACCCGCGCGCGCGTGCGCTTCGACATCCACGAGTACGGGCCCGTGGAGATCGTCGATTACGACGTGCGCGGCAACACGCACACCTCGCGCGCCCTCATCCTGAGCCGCCTCGACCTGTGCCAGGACCCACCGAGCTGCACGCCGCACGAGCGGCTGTACCGGCGCGACCTCGTGCGCGCGAGCGAGGAGCACATCGCGACCCTGGGCGTCTTCTCCAGCGTCTCCATCGCGCTCGAGGACCCGGAGATCCCGCTCGCCAGGAAGCGCGCGATCATCACGGTGGTCGAGCAGGGCAGCCAGTACACCGAGCCCCGCATCGGCTTCTCCTCCGGCGAGGGCGTGCGCGGCGCCTTCGAGTACGGTCACCGCAACATCGCCGGGCAGGCCATCTCCTTCACGCTGCGCCTGCAGTTCTCGTGGCTCCCGCCGCCGCTCATCCTCGATGCCGACTTCCGCAGCAAGTACGAGAATCTGAGCCTCTCGGAGCAGCTCTCGCGACGCGACTCGGTGTCGATGCGCTTTCCGGACATCGGTCTCGGACCGAACTTCTCCTTGTCGATCGACGCCGTCGACGTGCGCGCGAACCAGCGCGACTTCGGCATCACCAAGGACGCCGCCATCCCGACCCTCACCTTCAAGCCGCTGCGCGAGCTCACGGTGCAGCTCTCGGCGCCGTCGGTCGAGCGCAACGACGTGTACCTGTTCGGCGGCGCCAGCCTCGCGGACGTCGTCAAGAACAACCCGGGGCTCGCGGCGCAGCTGCGCGTGCCCGAGGGCGTCACCGTCGCCGTCGCCGAGCGCCTCGGCGCCACCTGGGACCGGCGCGACAACGCCTTCGATGCCAAGAGCGGCACGCTCCTGACGGGTGCGCTCGAGCACGTGAACGCCTTCCCGGTGGCGGGCACCGAGGGCGCGCCGAGCGATTTTCTGCGCATCAGCGCCAAGTTCGGCGGCTACATCCGCCTCTCCGCCGGCGGCGTCGCGATCGCGGCCATGGTGTCGACCGGCTACAACCTGCAGCTGCGCGCCGAGAGCGAGACCTACCCCGACCGGCTGTTCTTCCTCGGCGGCGTCGACTCCCTGCGCGGCTTCCCGCTCGACGCCTTGGTGCCCGAGGATCTCGCGCAGCGCATCCTCGGCGGCGAGCTCGTCCAGACCGAGGGCGGCACGCGGCCCCTCAGCATCGACGACGTGCCGGTGCGCGGCGGCAACCTCTACCTCAACCCGCGCCTCGAGCTGCGTACGCCGCTATCGGACGCGGTGAGCCTCGGCTGGTTCCTCGACACCGGCAACGTGTGGACCAGCGAGAAGGCCATCACGAAGGTCGGGGATCTGTTCACCCTGCGCTACGCCGCGGGCGCCGGCGTGCGCCTGGCGACTCCGCTCGGCCCGATCGTGCTCGACTACGGCTTCAACCTCGTGCGGCGCGCCTGGGAAGATCTCGGCGCCCTGCACTTCGCGGTCGGCCTGTTCTGAGAGTTATCAGTTATCAGTTATCAGTTATCAGCCCGAGAGGCGGAGAGAGGCGGAGAGAGAAGTTGTCAGTTGTCAGTTGTCAGTCGTCAGTTGTCAGTCGTCAGTTGTCAGTCCGAGAGGCAGAGAGAGAGAGGCGGAGAGGGACGCATCCACGCGGCCCGCAGGGCCGTCTGGGACTGACGACTGACGACTGAAAACTCGCCTCGGTCGGCCCGCAGGGCCCTCTGCCGCGGCCGCAGGGCCGTCTGGGACCGATAACTGACAACTGATAACTGCCCTCGGCCCGCAGGGTCGTCTCGGCCCGCAGGGCCGTCTGGGACTGATAACTGACAACTGATAACTGACAACTCTCAGCGCTTCGGCCCGAGCGCACACCTGAACCCGATGGCGTGGTTCGCGACCTGCGGGTCCGTGCCCCAGCGGAAGGCGGGCTTGAGCCAGTCCGCGTAGGCGCCGTTGAAGGCGCCGCCGCGCACGACGCGCTCCTCGCCCTTCTCGGGCCCCTGCGGATCGGTCTGCTCGTCGGCCGTGTAGGGCCCGCGCCAGTCGTGGACCCACTCGGCCACGTTGCCGGCGAGGTCGAGCAGCCCGCCGCTCGAGGCGCCCTTCGGGAACTCGCCCACGGGCGCCGTGAAGGCGAAGCCGTCGTCCTCTTCGAACATCGTGTCCTCGGCGTCGTCGAAGCGCTGCGCCCGCTGCCACTTGCGGCACTCGGTGCCACACGAGTTGAGGTGCGCCGCGTCGGGTGGCTCGTCGCCCCAGGGGTAGGTGCGCTGGCCGGAGCCGCGCGCCGCGTACTCCCACTCGGCCTCGGTGGGCAGGCGCGCGCCGCCCGCCGCCACGCGCCCGTTCTTGGAGCGGCAGAAGTTGTCGGCCATCGCCCAGTCGACGCAGTTGATCGGGTGCTCCTCGAGGTCGGGCTTGCCGCTCGTGCAGAGCCCGCTCAGAAAATCGAGCTGCTTCTGGAGCTTGTGCTCGTCGAGCGGTCGGCCGTCGGGCTCGGCCTCCTTGCTCTTGGGCAGCACGACCGTGGTCACCGGTCGCGCGCAGTCGCCGCTCGCGACGCAGCGGTCGTACGCCTTGGCCGTGACCTCGAGCTTGTCGATGCAGAAGTCGCCGAGGGTGACCTTGTGGAGCGGCACCGCGTCGGCGCTCGCCTCCTTCGACCCCATGAACATCTTGCCGCCCTTGACGAACACCATGCCCTCCGGACAGCTCTCGGGGCCGAACGGCGCTGCGCTCGCGCTCGCGGTGGGCGCGCTCGCGCCGCTCGCGCTCGGCCCGGGCGGCGTCGGGGTGCTCGCCGCTGACTCGGCGGAGTGCTTGCCGCCGTGGCCACCCTTGCCGTCCTTGCCGCCCTGCGTGGCGAAGTAGATGCCCGTGCCTGCCCCACCCGCGACGACGAGCGCCACGACGGCGAAGAGCGGCGCGCGGCTCTTGCTCGGACCCGCGGTGGTCGGGGTGGCGGTCGCGGCGAGCGCCGCTGCGGAGCCGGTCGACTGCGTCGCGGCGCGGCCGCCTTGCTGCGTGCCACCGGGGGGCGCGGCGACGGCCGGTGCCGTGACCCCGGCCGGCATCCCGAGCGCCGTGCGCGCCGTCACCGCCCGGATGTAGTCGCCCGTGGGGCCGAGCGGCGCGACGTCGGGCGGCAAGATGCCGAGGAAGGCGCGTACCGCCGCACCCCCGTCGGGGTAGCGCTGCGAGACGTCGCGGTTCACGCAGTGCGAGAACCACTCGTCGAAGCCCGGCGGCAAGAGGCCCTCGGGCACGCCGAGCACGCGGGCGCGCTCGCTCGCGGGCACGATCGGGTCGACGACGACCTCGCGCAGGAGCTGCGTCACGCTCTCGCTGGCCTGCCAGTAGGTCGTGCCCGTGAGCAGGCAGAACGCGATGAGCCCGAGCGGCCACACGTCGGTCGCCGGCGTGATGTGCCCCGCGCGCTCGGTCTGCTCCGGCGACATGAAAAGCGGCGTCCCGATGGCCTGCGTGCCCTGGTTCTGGTGCTCGGCCACGAGCTTGGCGATGCCGAAGTCGAGGATCTTCACCGTGAACGGCACGCCTTCGCGGCGCGAGTCGGCGATGAAGAGGGTCTCGGGCTTGAGGTCGCGGTGGACGATGCCCTTCTGGTGCGCGGCCTCGAGCGCGTGGCCCGTCTGCCGCATGATCTCCGCCACCTCGGCCCACGAGAGCGGGCCGGTGCGCTCGAGCCGGTTGGCGAGCTCCTCGCCCTTCAAGAGCTCCATGACGAGATAGGGCACGCCCGTCGCCTCGTCGATCCCGGCGGTCACGACCTCGACCACGTGGTCGCTGTCGATCTCGGCCCCGACGCGCGCCTCGCGCACGAAGCGCTCGCGGTGCTTCGGGTCGCCGGCGAGCTCGATCGCCATGACCTTGAGCGCCCGCCGCTTGCCGGTCGACAGCTGCTCCGCGACGTAGACCTGACCCATCGCACCGGCCGCGAGCGGCTGCACGATGCGAAAATCCCGCCCGATGACGGCACCGGGCTCCAAACCGACGACACTCATCCGTTCCCTCGTGGCACGAGACGCGCGAAAGCGAAGCGCCCACGCCCGAGCCGAGCGCGCTCCCGAGATCCCGAGCGCACACACTCTACCGCAAAACGGGCACCACGCCCGGCCGCGCGGCCGCCCCGCCAGATCCCCTTGCAACCTGAACAGTCGTGCAGTATATCGACTGAACCACGGTGCCGGCCGAGCCCGCACCGACAGCCCGGGGAACGACATCGCTAGCCTGGATCCGAGCAGGACGGAACTGCGGATGCCAGATCGGCCGCGCAGGCGGACGGCACGGCAGACGAGTCCGGCTCGACCAAGGCCGCAGGCCGAGGGAGAACACGAACCATGACGACGACGATCGACGACAAGGCCCGCAAGCAGAAGAACGCCGCCCTCGAGCTCGCCATCAGCGCGGTCGAGAAGGAGTTCGGCAAGGGCTCCATCATGCGGCTGAAGGACGGCCAGTCGCTCGCCGGCGACATCGCCGCGATCTCGTCGGGCTCGGTCGACCTCGACATCAAGCTCGGCTGCGGCGGCTACCCGCGCGGGCGCATCGTCGAGATCTACGGGCCGGAGTCGAGCGGCAAGACGACCCTCGCCCTGCACGCCATCGCGAGCTGCCAGCGCGCCGGCGGCACGGCGGCGTTCATCGACGCCGAGCACGCGCTCGACCTCGCCTACGCGCGCAAGCTCGGGGTGAACTCCGAGGAGCTGCTCGTGTCGCAGCCCGACTACGGCGAGCAGGCGCTCGAGATCGCCGACATGCTCGTGCGCTCCGGCACCATCGACCTCATCGTCATCGACTCGGTCGCGGCGCTCGTGCCCAAGGCAGAGCTCGAGGGCGACATGGGCGACAGCCACGTCGGCCTGCAGGCGCGCCTCATGAGCCAGGCGCTGCGCAAGCTCACCGGCAGCCTCAACAAGAGCCACTGCCTGATGGTGTTCATCAACCAGCTGCGCATGAAGATCGGCGTCATGTTCGGCAACCCCGAGACGACGACGGGCGGCAACGCCCTCAAGTTCTATGCGTCGGTGCGCCTGCGCGTCGCCAAGCTCGCCTCGATCAAGGAGGCCGCCTCCGGCGGCAAGGAGCCCGACGTGGTCGGCAACCGGACGCAGGTGAAGATCCAGAAGAACAAGCTCGCGCCGCCGTTCCGCGTGGCCGAGTTCGACATCCTCTACGGCAAGGGCATCAGCCGCTCGGGCGAGATCATCGATCTGGCGAGCGACTGCGGCATCATCGAGAAGAGCGGCTCCTGGTTCTCCTTCCAGGGCGAGCGCATCGGTCAAGGCCGCGAGAAGGCGCGCACCTACCTCGAGGAGAACCCGGCCCTGGCCGAGAAGATCGAGGCTCTCCTGCTCGACAAGCACGGCGTGACGCGCGGCGGTGCGCCGGTGACCGCGAGCACGAGCGAGTCGGCCGCGGCCGGCCCGTCCCTCGAGCCGCGGCCGCGGGTCGACGCGGCTCCGAAGCCGAGCCTCGAGTCCGAGGCGGATCGAGGCGCGACGAACGGCCGGCGGCAGGCTCGCCCGACCGCCTGAGGTCCTCGCCGTCCGCGGCGTGCCGACATGCTGGTCGCCCTCCGGGTCCAGAACTTCGTTCTGATCGAGGCGCTCGAGCTGCGTCTCGAGCCCGGCAACAACGTGCTCACCGGCGAGACCGGGGCGGGTAAATCGATCGTGATCGGCGCGCTGTCGCTGGTGCTCGGCGGGCGGGCGAGCAGCGACGCCGTGCGGCCGGGGGCGAGCGAGGCGGAGGTCGAGGCGCTGTTCGACGTGAGCGGCTCGGAGTCGCTGCAGGCCGAGCTCTCGGCCCGCGGCATCGCCACCGACGGCGAGCTCGTGGTGCGGCGCGTGGTGCAGCAGAACGGGCGTTCGCGCGCCTACCTGAACGGCCGGCTGTGCGCCGTGGGCGAGCTCGCCGAGCTCGCGCCCGAGCTGGCCGACATCGTGTCGCAGCACGAGAGCGTCGCGCTCGCCGACGCCCGGCGCCACATCGACTACCTCGATCGCTACGCGCGGCTCACGGCCGAGCGCGCCGCGCTCGGCCTCTGTGTGGGCGAGCTCCACGCGGTGCTCGACGAGCTCGACGCCGTGCTCGCGATGGAGCGCGGGCGCGCCGAGCGCGAGGCCTTCCTGCGCTACCAGCTCGACGCCATCGGCGCCGTGGCGCCCGAGCCCGGCGAGCTCGAGGCGCTCGGCACCGAGCGCTCGCGCCTGAAGCACGCCGAGCTCTTGTGCCGCATCACGTCGGCCGCTGCCGATCGGCTCGACCACGCCGAGCTCGCGCTCTGCGACGAGCTCGGCCGGCTCGCGAGCGAGCTCGGCAAGGCGGCCGACCTCGATCCCACGCTCGCCGAGCCGGCGCGACGGCTCGAGGAGTCGTGGCTCGGCCTGCGCGAGCTGGCGCGCGAGCTCGCCCACTACGCCGAGCGGCTCGAGGTCGATCCGGCCCGGCTCGAAGAGGTGCAGGAGCGCATGTACCGGCTCGAGGCGCTGCTCCGCCAGCACGGCCCGCGCGTCGAGGACGTGCTCGCGGCGCGTGCCCGGCTCGCGGGCGAGCTCGACGCGCTCGCGGGCGCGCGCTCGCGCATCCCGGACCTCGAGCGGCGGCGCGACGAGCTCTACGCGGTCGCGGCCGAGCGGGCGCGGAGCCTCTCGGCGGCGCGGCGCCGCGCCGCCACGGATCTCGGCGCGGTCATCACGGCCGAGCTCGCGGCGCTCGGCATGGGCACGGCTCGGGTCAACGTCGAGGTCGTGCCGGTCGCGGCGGGCGCACGTCACACGCCGGCGCGCGAGGCGCTCGCGGGCGGCGCGACCGGCGGTGGCGCACCGACCGAGCGCGGGGAGCTCGCGGTCGACGGCGCGCGCCTCGGGCGCGACGGCATCGACCAGGTGCAGTTCCTCATCGCCCCGAACAAGGGCAGCCCGCCGCGGCCGCTCGGCAAGATCGCCTCGGGTGGCGAGCTGTCGCGCGCGCTCTTGGCCATCAAGCGCGCGCTCGGGGGCTACGACTGCGCGGTCGAGCCGGGTGCGGCGCGGCGCGCGATCGGCGTCCAGGTGTTCGACGAGATCGACACCGGCGTCGGCGGCGCCACGGCCGATCGCATCGGGCGCTCCATCGCGGACATCGCGCGCCACCGGCAGGTGCTGTGCATCACGCACCTGGCGCCCATCGCCGCGTATGCCGACGCCCACTTCGTGGTGCAGAAGCACGACGCGGACGACGGCACCACGAGCGCCATCACCCGGGTCGAGGGCAAGGCGCGCGTCGGCGAGCTCGCGCGCATGCTCGCCGGCGACAAGGCGAGCACGGCCACCGAGCGGGCGGCGCGCGAGCTGCTCCAGGCGGTGCGCGCCTCCGCGCCGGCGTGAGGCGCGGGCCCGAGCTCGGTCTGCGCCTCGCG
>JADLAB010000087.1 GCA_020848455.1 Polyangiaceae bacterium | reverse complement strand
TGCACCCCGAGTGGGTGTGGCCCGGCCGCGCGCACGAAGAGGGCGCGTTCGCGCTGCGCATGCCGAGCTACGCGCTCGGCGCCGACGCGCTCACGGCGCTCGTCCGCTACTGGAGTGCGTGGGACGGTCAGCGCTACCCCTACGAGGCCCCGGCCGTCCCCGCGCCAAGCGCGGAGCAGCAGGGCTGGGCCGAGAAGGTGATGACCTCCGCCCAGGCGGCCAACTGCATGTCGTGCCACTACGTCGGCACGCTGCCCGCGGGCGCCGGCCGCGATCTCGCGAGCCTCGCGCCCGATCTCGGCAAGGCGCGCGGCCGCCTCCGGCCCGAGTGGGTCAAGGCGTGGCTCCTCGGTCCGAAGGCCTTCCAGCCCCACACGCGCATGCCGTCCTTCTGGGCGTCGGCCTCGGACCTCCGCCCCGACGACGCCGCGCTCTTCCCGGGCGAGCCGGATCCGTTTCGCTCGCCCGCCCCGGCCTGGGGCGTCGCCCCCGCGTTCGAGGCCCTGCCGAACGAGGCGCAGATCGAGCTCGTGCGCGACTTCGTGTTCGCGCTGCCGGCGGGCGGGCCGTTTCCGCGGGCGGTGGCGGCGCCGCCGTGAGGGGGCGCCGCGGGGATGCGGCCGGTGGGGCTGCGGCGCCCGCCTAGGCGCCGACGCTTGGCGGCCCTCGCGCGGGGCGCGCCTCACGCCATGACCGGCAGCGCGCCCTCCCGGATCTTGCCCTGGTAGGCGACGTGCGCGCCGAGCTTCTCGCGGAGCTTGGCGTCGAGGGGCGCGAGCGGATCGTTCGCGGCCTTGCCCGCTCGGTGGGCGTCGTGCGCGAGGCGCGCCGCCGAGCCGGCGAGCCCGCCCGGCAGGATCTGGGTGCTCGAGCTACCGCCCTCGTACACGGCGAGCGCGGTCGAGCCGTCCTGGTAGGCCGTCATCATCACCTGCACGCGCTCGAGCTTGAAGATGAAGCCGAGCACCATGCTCAGCAGCTTGTTGCCCTTCTCGCCGCCCCACATGCACATCTTCACGCGGTTGCCGGCGGGCATCGGCGTTTCGGTGATGCGGTAGCCGCACTCCGTGAGCGCCTCCCGCGCCGCCTGCTGCACGTGGTCGAAGCTGTGACGAAACACGATCTCGATGGGCATGGGGTCTCTCCGTGGGCTCGTGGGAGCGGCGCGCGCGACCTCGCGCGGCGCCGTGCACCCCTCCTTCGTAAGCCCGGGCGCCGCGCCCCGCGGTCCGCGCGCTGTCCAAGCGCTGTCCAGGCGAGCCAGCCGACTCAGTCGAGCCCGCGCCCGAGCCGGGCGAGCGCGGCGTCGACCACGCCCGGCTCGAGGCGCAGGAGCTCGGCCGCGTGGCGCAGGACCTGCCGCTCCGGCTCGCTCGCGCCGCCCGTGACCATCGCCATCGAGGCGACCTCCTCGACGAGCTTCACGAGCTCCGCGCGCGAGGCGAGCAGCAGGGCCGCGGCCGCCGCCGCCGCGAGGGCTCGGCGGAGCGCGCCTGCGCCCGAGCGCAGCGCCTCGGCCACCTCGCCGAGCAGCTCGGCCGTGCCGATGCGCGCGAGCAGGGCGCTCTCCGGCGGATCGGTCGCGCCGTCGGAGAGCATCACGAGCGCCCCCGCGAAGGACGCGAAGCGCCGCAGCGCCTCGGGCGCGGAGGCGCGGGGCAGGACGGGGTCCATCCACGCCATGATCTGCCGCACCTCGCGCTCGAGCTCCGCCGCCGACAGCTGGGCGCCCATGTGGCCGAGGAACTCGGCGAGCGGCGCCGAGCGCGCGAAGAGCTCGAGCGATTTCAGCCGCAGCGGGCTGAAGGGGTGGGTCTCGAACCAGAGCTGCGGGCTCTGCTCGGTCCCGAGGGTCGCGAGCTCGGCGTATTGCCGCGCGAGCTCGGCGCCGCCCTTCACCCAGCGCTGCGTCTGCAGGCCCGTCGTCATCTTGAGCAGCGCCGAGGCCGCGGCCTCGAAGGACCCCGCGCACGCGAGGCCCACCCGATCGGCGCTGAGCTCCGCGTAGCGCAGCCACGAGAAGAGCCGCGCGGTCAGGCGCACGTCGACCTCGGGGCTGCCCTCGAGGTGCTTCGGCGTCAGCGCGTGGTGCCCGAGCGCGACGTGCGCGAGCTCGTGGCCGAGGATGAAGCGGAGCTCGTGGTGGTCGCAGGACTCGAGCACGAGCGGCGCGAGCACGAGCGGCACGCGGCCCAAGGTGGGCGGCAGCGCGGCCGCCGGCGAGAGCACGAGGTGGCCCGTGTAGATCTCGACCTCGAGGTCGAGCCCGAGGCGCTCCTTGACGAGATCGACGACGCGGTGCAGATCCGGCGCCAGGGTGCGCGCGATCCGCACGCCGCGCTCGAGCAGCTCGCGCCGCGCCCGGGCCGCGACGACCTCGACGTCGAGCCGCGCGCGCAGGCGCGCGACGAGCGGGCTCGCGTCGAGCTCGGCCCGGAGCTCGCGGTCGCCCGCGAACACGTGCGCGGCGATACGCTCGTGCGCCCGGGCGGTCGGGGAGGAGACGGGCGCGGCGGCGACGGACGTGGCGGGCGCGGGCGCGGCGGCGGCGGACGTGGCGGGCGCGGGCGCGGCGGCGGCAGACGTACCGGGCGCGGGCGCGGCGGCGGCAGACGTGACGGGCGGCGTCGCCGGCTCGGGCTCGGGGGGAGGCGCCGGCAAGCCCTCGACCGCGAGGGCGGGGCTCGGAAACCAGCGCCAGCCGGCGGTGGTCGCCACGAGGCCGTCGCCCCCGCCGACCGCATGCCCCGCGGCGTCGACGAAGCGAAAGCCGTGGAAGGTGAGCCCGCGCTGCAGGTGGCGCGCCGCCGTGCGCCACTCGGGCGCGAAGGATTTCGCGGCCGGGGCGTCGCCGCTCCGCAGCTCGTCGGTCGTCGCGCCCCAGAGCTCCACGTCGACGGCGCCCTGCGTGCGCACGCCGAGCGCGCCCCCGTTCCACGCGGGCTCGTAGGTGGCGACGGCCGCCTCGACGGCCGCCTGCACGAACACCTCGGCGTAGTCGCGTCGCTCCGGGCGCAGGGCGCGGAGCAGGCTCGCGGTGTCGGCCCCGGGGGCGAGGAAGCGGCGGAGCACGTCCTTGGCGGCGGCGAGGTCCATGGTTCCCTCAAGCCTACCCTGCCGCTGGCCGGGCGGGCGGCCGGGCGCAGCGGAGCGACCGAGGACGGCGGTCACGCCAGCGAGGACCCGCTCGAACTTCGGCTTGCGGACCTTGCCGATCCGCTCGGGCGTCAGCGCTCGTCGAGCACCTCGCGCACCTTGCGCGCCAGGGCCTCGGGCGTGAACGGCTTGGCGAGGAAGTGCCGACCTGGCGAGAGCACGCCGTGCCGGACGACTGCGTTCTCGGTGTAGCCGGACATGAGCAGCACCTTGAGCCTGGGTCGCAGCGCGCCGAGCTCCTCGGCGAGCCCCTGGCCGCTGATGTCCGGCATGACCACGTCCGAGACGAGGAGATCGATCCCCTGCGCTTCGTCACGCCCGATCCGCAAGGCATCGGCGGAATGCTCCGCCTCGAGCACCCGGTAGCCCCATCGGCGCAGCAGCTCGCAGAGCAGCTTGCGCACGCCCGCCTCGTCCTCGGCCACGAGCACCGTCTCGGTGCCCTGTGGCAGGCCCGTCGCGCCGGGAGCGAGCGCGACGTCGCTCTCCGGCTCCGCCACCCGGGGGAAATAGAGCTTGAAGGTCGTGCCGACGCCGGGCTCGCTGTAGACCCACACGTCCCCGCCGCATTGCTTCACGATCCCGTACACCGTCGACAGGCCGAGGCCGGTGCCCTTGCCGGTCGGCTTCGTGGTGAAGAAGGGCTCGAAGATCTGGCTCTTCGTGTCGCTGTCCATGCCGACGCCGGTGTCGGTCACGGCGAGCATGACATAGCTACCGGGCCGCACGCCGAGGTGGGTGCGCGCATACTCGTGCTCGAGCTCTACGTTCGCCGTCTCGATGGTGAGCCGGCCGCCCGCGGGCATCGCGTCGCGGGCGTTGAGCGCGAGGTTGACGATCACGTGATCGAGCTGCGCCGCGTCGGCGCGCAGGTTCCACAGGTCGCGCTGCGGTGCGAAGTGAAGCTCCAGATCTTCCCCGATGACTCGGCGCAGCATCTTCTCCGAGCTCGCGAGCACCGTGTTGAGATTGAGGACGCGCGGCTCCCACGCCTGGCGGCGGCTGAACGCCAGCAGCTGTGCGGTGAGCGCCGCCGAGCGATCGGTCGCCTTCAGCACCTCCTCGGCGAAGCCGCGCAGCGGGTCGAGGGGCGAGAGGCGGTCGAGGATCAAGCGGTTGAAGCCCGCGATCACCGTCAGCATGTTGTTGAAGTCGTGCGCCACGCCGCCGGCGAGCCGACCGACGGCCTCCATGCGCTGCGACTGCAGCACCTGCTCCTCGAGCCGCTTGCGCCCGGAGATGTCGGTGACGAACGCGAGCGCTGCACGGGCGTGGCCCACCTGCACGAAGGAGAGCGCGATCTCGACCGGGAGCTCCGTGCCGTCCTTGCGCCGCCCCGTGAGGTGCAGTCCCTCGCCCATCGACCGCGCGCGCGGCGCCTCGAAGTAGCCCTGCCGCTGGCGCGCGTGGCCCGCGCGCCGGGCCTCGGGCACCAGATCGTCCACGCCAAGGCCGATGAGCTCGCCCTCGCCGTAGCCGAACGTCTCGGCGCACTTGGCGTTGGCGACGACGATGCGCCCCTCGGCGTCGACCGCGAGGATCGCCTGCGATGCCGACGCGAGCAGCGCCCGCGCCACCTCGGGGCTCGACCAGAACCCGTCGCCGCCCAACCCCTCGGGCGGGCCACCGGTCCGGCTCCCAACGCCGTCCTTGGCCATGTCCGCACTCCCCGCGCAGAGTGTATCACCGCCCGGGCGCAGCGCCCACGTCGCTCGATCGAGCCCGGCCTCGGGCGCGCGCTTCGCCCTTTCGGGCGAAGGCTCAGCGTGTTTCGCCCGAAAGGGCGAGCGTCGAGTCAGGGCGACTTCGTGGGCTCGTCGCGGCTCGCGGGCGGCGCCTGGCCGAGATCCGAGCGCAAGAGCTCGACCGTGAGCCCGAACCGCTCGCGATTCTCCTGCGACTCGGCCATGAGCGCCTCGTGGGCGGACAGCACGATCCGCATCTGCTCCTCGGCGCTGGCATCGTCTCCGGCGGGCACCATGGTCGCGGGCCGGGCAATGGGCTCGTGCGTGATGCGGACGTGGCGGGTGATGCCGAGCTCTTCGATCTGCGCGACCACCTGGGCGGTGGGCTCCACGAGGGTGACCTTGCGCCCGAAGCGATACAGGAGGCCGAGGATCGTGCTGTCGACCGATTCGCACTCCGCGAGCTCGAGGAAGACGAGGGCCTCGGGGAGCGCGCAGGCCTGGGTCAAGATCGCGAGCAGGGCCGGGGCGCGCTCCCAGGTGGCGCGGCCCGTCAGGCGCACCACGCACGCTTCGGCCAACCAGCCCACGGTGAGCAGCGCGGTCGCCGGGGGGTGGTGACCCGAGTCGCGTCGCGGGGCCCTGATGCGCACCTGGCCCTTCGCCGCCCGCGTGTGCTCCGCCGCGTCGGGCGGCGTCTGCAGGATGACCACGAAGGAAATGTCGTCGTCGGGCGTCTCGCCCGACTGGAAGGCGCCGAGCGCCGCTTCGACGCCGTCGCCGATCTCGGCGGCCGAGGAGCCGGCGGCATCGAGCGCCCAGCGCATGACGCCCTCGCACGTCGCCTGCTTGCCGCCTACCCCGCGGCTGTCGGTCAGCCCGTCGGAGTAGAGCACGACGAAGTCGCCGTCGGCGAGCGCCGTGCGCACCTGCCCGAAGGTCGGCTCCGGCTCGATGCCGAGCCCCGGCCCGCGCGCCGCGAGCGTCTCGATGCGCCTCGACGCGCCGCGCACGACGACGGGCTGCGGGTGTCCGGCGCTCGCGTAGACGACCTCGCGGGCCCCGGGGTCGACGACCGCGTAGCCCATGGTCACGTGGATGGGCTCGTCGAAGGGCTCGGCGATGAGCGCCTGGTTGAGGTACCGCAGCGCGAGGGCGGGCTCGCCGAGGACGGCTCGGTCGCCCCGCACGAGCTGTTGCGCGTGGATGAGCTGGTGCAGGATCACGGTCACCATGGCCGAGCGCACGCCATGGCCCGCGACGTCGGCCACGAGCAGGGCCACTCGGCCGTCGCCGAGGGGAACGACGTCGAAGAAGTCGCCGCCGAGCTGCTCGCACGGCTGGTAGAAGCCGTAGAAGTCCATGCCGTGCGCGGGCGGGAAGCCGCGCGGCAAGAGGCTCTGCTGCAGGCGCTGGGCGCGCCCGAGGTCCGCCTTCAGGAGCTCGTCTTGCCGCACGAGCTGCTCGTGGGCGCGGTGGAGCCGGCCGAGGTGTTCCTCGAGCCGCGCGTTCTGCTCCTGCAAGAGCTCCATCAGCGCGGCGCGCTCGCGCATGAGTCGGCCCTTGTCCGCAGCGCGCTCGAGCGCGAACGAGAACGCCTGCAGGTCGGTGACGGGCTTCTCGACGTAGTCGAAGACGTTGGCCTTGATGGCGTCGACCATGTCCTGCTTGGTGGCTCGCCCGGTCAGCAAGATCGACACGAGGTTCGGCTGCATGCGGCTCGCGCGCGCCACGAGCTCGATGCCGTTCATGCCCGGCATGTTGAGGTCGGTGACGAGCACGTCGAAGGTGTCGCGCTCGAGCTTGGCGAGGGCTTCGGCGCCGCTCGCCGCCGTCTCGAAGGAATCGCCCCGGTGACGCAGAAAGGCCGCGAAGAACGACCGGACCATGTCCTCGTCGTCGACCACGAGCAGCTTCATCTGCGTCACGACGCACCACCCTTCGCTCGAGAAGCTCCGTGCGCCACGTGGGCCCGCCCGTTGACCGCGGGCCGAGCCTCGAACCCATCCCGCGGCGAGCGACCGCTCGCCACGCCCCAGCTGGCCAGATTCGACCCCCCTAGCGTAAGGCGGGCCCGGGGCTCCGTCCACCTGGGCGCCTCTTCGGCCGTCATCCGCCGGCTGCGGGCGGCCGCCTGCGCAGGCGCGCCGCGAGCGCGGCCTGCAGCGCCTCGGGCGGAGGCTCGGGCGGCAGGGTGCCGAGGGTTGCGACGACCTGGTCGTAGCCGCGGTGGAACGCGCGGCAGCGCCCGCAGATCGCGAGGTGCGCGCGGTAGCGCAGGCGGCGCCAGAACGGCAGCGCCCCTTCGCGGGCGTCCGTCGCCAGGCCGCAGCACGTCCGGCAGCTCATCATGGCTTCTGCGCTCGCTCCTCGGCCGCTCGCTCCTCGCCTCGTTCTGCCCGGAGCGCCTGCTCGAGGGCGGCGCGCAGGCGCGTGCGACCCCGGTGAAGGAGCACGCGTTGATTGGACTCGGAGAGGCCGAGAGCGTTACACACCTCGTCGGATGTCCAGTCCTCCACGTCGCGGAGCGTGACCACGGTGCGCTGGGCGGTCGGCAGCGTGGCGAGCGCCCGGCCGAGCCACTCGGCGGCCTGGCGCTCCACGAGGGCCTGCTCCGGGCCGACGGCGTAGGCGGGGGCCGCGCGCCAGAAGCCTCCGGCGCCGAACGCCTCGGTCGGATCCTCGCCGGCCTCGGCCGCGGCCTCGAGCGACACCGTGCGGCCGTCGCGCGCCAGCCGCGTCTTGGCGCGATTGACGAGGATGCGCGTCACCCAGGTGCGGAGCGAGGAGCGCGCCTCGAAGCTCGCGATGTGGTCGATGACCGCCTCCCACGTCTCCTGCACGAGGTCCTCGGCGAGCGCGCCCGCGCCCACGTACGCCTCGGCGACGCGGCAGAGCGGGCGGTGGAGCTCCGCGCAGAGAGAAGCGAGCGCGCGCTCGTCGCCGGCCGCGACGAGCGCGGCGCGCTCGCGATCGCTCGACCACTGCGCTTGCATGCCTGCGTCGTGCTCACCCGTCCGGACGGAGCGTCGCGCCCGTCCGGACGGCGTCAGCGGTAGCAGGCCCGTGGGCCGGCGGGTAGTCGCGGCGGCGCCGCGTGCGGGCGGGGCACGTCAGGGCACGTAGAACACGCCGCGCAGGTCCTCGGTGTTCGAGATGGGGCCCACGTTGCCGCCCGGGCTGCGCCACGAGGTCGCGCGGAACTGGTAGTACATGCCCGGATCGAGCGGGCCGCCGTAGGGCACGCTCACGTCGGCGCCGCTCGAGCTCGGGATGTTCGGCCCGTCGCAGGCCACCCCTCCGACCTGGGCGGTGGACAGGCACCACACGAGGTCGCCGTAGGCGTTGTAGACGACGACCGTGTAGAAGTCCTCGCTCGAGTCGTCCGCCCACTCGAGGTTCGGCGGCGTCGTGACGGGCTCGGGGTCGTCCGCGCCCGGGCCAATCACGGCGAGCGCCTCGGTGATCTTGAACGAGTCGGCGAGGGTGACGGCGGTGCCCGGGCTCGCCATGTCGACCGTGACGATCTGCGTGCCGGCGATGTTGGGGTCGGGATCGCGCACGAGGCCGTCGTTCTCGAAGGCCGCGAGCACGACGTAGCTGCCGGCCGGGACGTTGTCGATCGTGAACCCGCCCGTGACGTTGGGCGGACCCGAGAGCGGCGTGCGCAGGCCGCGCGGCACCTCGCCGCGGACGAAGGTGTCGCTGAAGGTCGACGCGACGACGAGCACGACGCTCGTCATCGACCCGCCGGGCGCGTTGACGATCTGCACGCTGCCGGTGATGGAGCCGAGCGCGTTGCCCGACGACGAGAGGTCGACGCCGGTCAGATCGGCGCCGGCCACGGTCACGTTCTCGGGATCGAGCTGCAGACCCGCGGCGTAGCCGCGCACCGTCTGGGCGCCGTCCGGCACGTTGAAGATCTTGTAGGCGCCGCCGAGATCGCTGATGGCGCTGATGCCCACGCCGTTCGCGTCCTCCGCGATGACGAGCACGCCGGCCGACTCGTCCCCGCCGAGGACGGTGCCCGAGATGCTCGGGCGCCCCTGCTCGGCCACGGGCAGCGCGATGAGCGCGATGTCCGTGATGGCGGTCTGGATGGTGTAGCCGTCCTGCAGCTCGGTCGCCTCGGTCGACGAGATGGGCAGGGCCGTGCGGAGGCCACCGGGGAAGGTCTGGTAGTCCTGCGCACTGGCGCGCAGCGTGAACTGGAAGTTGGGCACCGGCGCGCCGTTGGCGTCGCGCACCACGGGCAGATCGAGCACGTAGTTGCCCGAGGCATCGCTCGTCGCGACGTCGGTGACCGCGGTCGCCTGGTCGTCGAGCGCGAGCACGAGCGCGCCCTCGATGGCGGCGTCGGTCGCGGAGTCGAACACCATGCCGCGCACGAGCACGGGCAGGTAGCAGGCGAAGCCGCCCGCCTCGAGCTCGGCGCACACGAGGCCGCCCGCGCAGAGCGGGGCCGCCGGGTCGCACTCGCCGCCCTCGGCGATGCCGCACACGCCGTCGCCCGCGAGCGTCTCGCCGCACACCATCGCGTCGACGCACTGGTCGGGGCCGGCCGGATCGCACGCGCCGCCGGGCGGGATCTGGCAGAGACCCGACTGGCCGCACACGTTCTCGCCCGAGCAGTAGTCCGGCCCGCCCGCGACGCACGCGCCGCCGAGCGGGATGAGGCACGTACCCGCGTTGCAGATGGCCGCGTCGAGGCAGAGATCTTCGGCCGTGGGGTCGCACGCGCCGCCGGCCGCGATGTAGCAGATGTTGTCGTCACCGCCGGGCGCGCAGACCAGGGCGTCCGGGCAGCCGTCGTCCGGGTCGCAGGGGTCGCCCGGTGCCTCCGGGTTCGGGCCGCACGCGGCGGGCGCCACGCCCGCCACGAACGCCACCGCGATCGCCAGAAGCCCTGTCGTCCTGCGCCAATGCCTGTCCATGAGGTCCTCCGTACCGGCGCCAGCCCGGCGCGTGCCTGGTCCTGTGGCAGCGTAGTGGTCGCTCGGGCGCCGCGCGGCTCACTTTCCGCGCCCGGTGCGTCGAGATCCGGACGCTTCTGCGTCGCGCGGGCCCTGGCGCGCACGGTTTCGCCCATCGGGCCGCGCAGGCTCCTTCGCGCGACCGCGTCCGGGCCCTGCCGCCACGCGGTCCGCGACCGCGCACGGGGCGCTGCGCGACGAGAACCGCACGAAGGCGCGCGGCTCGCGGCTTGCAAAACGTCGGAAAGGTGCGTTTTTCGACAGGCAGCCACGAGTGGAGGGGTCCGATGCATGACGATGGAGGCAATGCGTTCCGGAAGGTCGAGGCGGTGCTCGGTGCGCGCCCGGGCAGCGAGCAAGCCCGGGGCTCTGCCGAGGCAGAGGCCGCGCGCGACGCGCTGCGCGAGGCGGCCGTCGCCGTGATGCACGCGCAGGGGTCGGTCGGTGAGCGCGATCCGGGCGAGGCCGTCGCCGCGTGGCGCGCGCTCGTGGCCGGCCGGTGGTCGCTCGTCGAGCACTTCGACAGCGACGGCAAGCGGTTCTTCATCGCGCGCCGCCACGACCCCGTGCCGCGGGTGCAGTCGGCGCACCGGCCCCTCACGCGGCGCGAGCGTCAGGTCGTCGCTCACGCGTGTCTCGGGCACTCCAACAAGCTCATCGGCTACGAGCTCGGCCTCGCCCCCGCCACCGTGGCGACCCATCTCGCCCGCGCGGCCGACAAGCTCGGCACGACGTCGCGCGCCGAGCTCATCCGGCAGGCGACGCTGCTCGCCGGCGAGCCCGCGCCAGCCGTCGACGGCGGAGCCACGCCGTGAGGCCCGCGCGCCGCCGCTCCTCGAGAGCCGCCGCGCCCGGCCGCGGCTCACCGGCCGTGGCCGCGCTGCCGCTCCTGGCCGTGCCCACCGACCTCGTGTGCGCCCGACTCCGGAGCGGTGGCGAGGAGTACCTGGTCCTCGCGTTCCCTCCGAGCGCGCCCGGGCCCGTCCGCGACGCCGGCGCGCGCGATTCCGCCACGCTCACCCTCGCCGAGCGCTGCGTCGCCGCGGCGGCCGCAGAGGGGCACTCGAACCGCGAGATCGCCCGCGCGCGCGGCGTCGCCGAGCGCACGGTCGCCAATCAGCTCGCGGCTACCTTCGTCAAGCTCGGCGTCGGCTCGCGCGCCGAGCTCTGCGCGTGGTGGTACGGCACGCGCGCGGTCGCCGGTTGAGTCGCGCCACGCCGCGACGCCTCGGCTATCCTGGTGGCCGGAGCACCCGGACCCGATGAGAGCGCCCCGCCTCGCGTCGCTGCTGCTGCTCTTCTCGGCCTGTCGCGCGCCGGACGAGGTCGCGCCCGCGCCGCCCGCCGACCTCGCGCTCGTGCCGCGGCCCGGGTCGGTGACGCCGCGCGCGGGCGCCTTCGAGCTCGGGGCGGCCACGCGCATCGCCGTCGCGCCGGGCGCCGAAGGGGTGGGGGAGCGGCTCGCCGAGGTGCTCCGACGCTCGACGGGTCTCGCGCTACCGGTCGTCACCGCGGCCGGCGCGGCGACCGACGTCGCGCTCCGCCTCGATGCGGCCGAGCTCGCGGTGCTCGGCCCGGAGGGCTACCGGCTCGAGGTGGGCGAGGCCGGTGTCGCCGTGACCGCGCCCGCGCCGGCGGGTCTCTTCTACGGCTGCCAGACCCTGCGCCAGATGCTGCCTGCCGAGGTCGAGCGCGGCGCGCTCGTGTCGGGCGTCGCCTGGACCGTGCCCTACGCGAGCATCCGCGACGCGCCCCGCTTCGCCTGGCGCGGCGCCATGCTCGACGTGGCGCGGCACTTCTTCGGCGTCGCCGACGTCGAGCGCTTCGTCGCGCTGGCGAGCTACCACAAGCTCAACCGCCTGCACCTGCACCTCACCGACGATCAGGGCTGGCGCGTCGAGGTCGACGCCTGGCCCGCGCTCGCCACGGTGGGCGGCGCGACCGAGGTGGGCGGCGGGCCGGGCGGCTACTACACGAAGGCGGACGTCGCCGAGCTCGTGGCCTACGCCGAGGCGCGCTTCGTGACGCTGGTGCCCGAGATCGATCTACCCGGCCACGTGAACGCGGCGCTGTCGGCGTACGGAGAGCTGAACCCCGACGGCCAGCCGGCCGCGCCGTACACGGGCACGGACGTCGGCTGGAGCTCGCTCTGGCTCGCCGGTCCCGCGACGGCGGGGTTCGTGGCGGACGTGCTCGCCGAGGTAGCGGCGCAGTTCCCCGGCCCGTTCCTGCACATCGGCGGCGACGAGGCGCAGGTGACGCCCGCCGCCGACTACGCCGCGTTCGTGGCGTCGCTCGGCCCCACGGTGGCGGCGCTCGGCAAGACGCTCGTCGGCTGGGAGGAGATCGGCGCGGCCGAGCTCGCGCCGCCGTTCCTCGCGCAGTTCTGGCTGTCGGACGCGAAGATCGCGGCGGCGCGCGACCGCGGCGCCGGCGTCATCGCGTCCCCGGCTCCGTACGCCTACCTCGACATGAAGTACGACGCGGCGACGCCCATCGGGCAGAGCTACCTCGGCTTCACGAGCGTGCAGAAGGCCTACGAGTGGGACCCGGTGCTCGGCGGTCTCGGCGCCGAGGACGTCGTCGGGCTCGAGGCGCCGCTCTGGACCGAGACGGTGGCGAGCCTCGCGGACGTCGAGCTGCTCGCCTACCCGCGGCTCGCGGGTCACGGCGAGATCGCGTGGTCGCCACGCGAGGGCCGCGACTGGGAGACCTATCGCGTGCGGCTCGCGCGCCACGGCGCGCGCCTCGACGCGCTCGAGGTCGGCTACCACCGCTCGGCCGAGATCGACTGGCCCTGACGGCGCGCCTTCTGCGGGCGGGGCGCGGGGCGTATGCTCGGCCCATGGGTCACTCGCACGCGACCGGACTCGGCTACTGTGCGCTCGGGACGCTCTTCGTGGCGCTCGGCTGCAGCGCCTCGAACAGGAGCAACTTCGACGGTGGGGGCGCGGGGGCGGGCGTCGGCACGGGGGGAGCCGGCGGGCTCATCTTCACCGGCAACGGGGGCGCCGGTGGCGACGTGCTCATCGGCGACCCGAAGACCTGCGAGCAGGCGGCTCAGGCCAAGACGTACATCGGCTGCGACTTCTGGCCGACCGTCGTCCCGAACCAGGTGTGGTCGATCTTCGACTTCGCCGTCGTCGTGGCGAACGCCGGCGACGACGTGGCGAGCGTGACGATCGAGCGCAACGGCGGCACGGTCGCCTCGGGGCAGGTGCAGCCCGACAGCCTCGCCACCTTCTACCTGCCCTGGGTGGCGGCGCTGAAGGGACCCGACTTCGACATGTACACGTCCGTCGCGCCCTTCTCGGCGAGCGCGCTCGTGACGGGTGGCGCCTATCACCTCACGTCGAGCATCCCGGTCACCGTCTACCAGTTCAACGCGCTCGAGTATGGCCCGCAGGGCGGCCCGCCGAACAAGGACTGGTCGAGCTGCCCCGGCTACCTCTCCGGCGTCGGCTGCAACTCGTACAGCAACGACGCCTCGCTCCTCTTGCCGAGCACGGCGATGACCGGCAACTTCCGCGTGACGGGCATCGCGGGCTGGCCGCTCGCCGGGCTCGGCGCGTACTTCGCGGTCACCGGGCTCACCGACGGGACCGGCGTCACGGTGCACATGCCCGCGACCGGCTCGGTCGTGAGCGGGGCGGGCATCTCCGCCATCGGCGCCGGGCAGAACGGCAGCTTCACGCTCGACCGCGGCGACGTCGCCGTCCTGCTCGGCGACCCGTCGGGCGACCAGTCGGGCGCCCAGGTGTACGCCTCGCAGCCGGTGCAGGTGCTGCACGGCCACCCGTGCCGCTTCGTGCCGGACGACTACCAGGCCTGCGATCACCTCGAGGAGTCGGTGCTGCCCGCCGAGACGCTCGGCAAGCACTACCTCGTCACTCGCCCCACGGGCCCGAGCGGCGGGCCGGTCACCCACGTCGTGCGCCTGTACGGCAACTTCGACGGCACCGTGCTCACCTACCCGCAGGGCGCGCCGCCCGGTGCGCCGCCCGCGCTCGCCGCGGGCCAGGTCGTCGATCTCGGCATGGTCGACATGGACTTCGAGGTGACCTCGGACCAGGCGTTCGCGGTGTCGAGCTTCCTCGTCGCGGGCGAGGTCATCGGCGCCGGCGACCCGGCCCAGAGCGCCGCCGTGGCGGTGGAGCAGTTCCGGTCCAAGTACGTGTTCCTCGCGCCCTACGACTACGACCAGAACTTCGCCCAGATCGTCATGCCGAGCGGGGCGGGCGTCGTCCTCGACGGCGTCTCGGTGGGCGGCGCCGTCGCCATCGGCGGCAGCGGCTACAGCGTGGCGCACGTGCTGCTCGGGCCGGGCGTCAACGGCGCCCACGTGCTCCAGTCGAACTCGGCCATCGGCCTGCAGGTCACCGGCTACGGCAGCTACACGAGCTACTACTACCCGGGCGGGCTCGATCTGCGGGCCATCGCGCCGCCGCCGCCGCCGCCGCAGTAGGCGCGCTCGGGACGCCAGCGCGCCGGCCGACCGCGCCCCTTGTCTCGTGCGTGCGCGTCGGTCACACTCTCCTGACCGGCCGGCCAGTCTGACCGCGCGACCAGCCGCCCGCCCGCCCGAGACCGCGATGGAACCCTCGCTCGCCGTCCCTGCAGCGCCACCGTTCAAGCGCTCGCTCGCCGCGCAGGGCGGTCAGGTCGCGGCCATCCTCGACGCGGCCGAGGCGTGCTTCGCGCGCAGCGGCTATGCGGGCGCCGCGATGCGCGCCATCGCGGAGCAGGCCGGCGTGTCGAAGAGCCTGCTCCACTACCACTTCCAGTCGAAGGAGCACCTGTTCGTCGAGACGCAGATGCGCGCCTACGAGCGGCTCGCGGCACGAGTGGCCGCGGCCGTCGCGCCCATCGCGCGCGGCGAGGAGCGCGGCCTGCTCGCCTTCGACGCCCTCTTCGCGGCCCTGCGCGCGAGCCGCGACCTCGTGCTGCAGGCCGAGCTCTGGGCCGGTGCGCTCTCGAACGAGGCCCTGCGCCGGCACGTCGTGCGGCTGCGCGAGTTCTTCCGCGCCCTCTTGGTGCGCTCGACCGAGCAGATCCTCGGGCCCGCTCGCGCGCAGCTGCCGATGAGCCCCGAGGCCGCGGCCGATCTCGTGTGGGCCGTCCTGAACGGGCTCGGCGTCGAGCTCGCGTTCGGCGAGGCCCCCGACCGCATCGACCGCGCCATCGGCGCCCTGCGCGTGCTGGCCGGCATCGCGCTCGTGCCGCGCGCGCCCGCGCGCGGGTCCGCTCGGTCTCCGTCTCCGCATCCGTCCCCCGATCCCGCGCCGCGCAAGGCGCCGAAGCCGCGCAGGAGGTAGTCATGCACTTCGACAAGCTCACCGTGAACCCGCGTGCGACGGCCGTGAACCGCCGGGTCGAGCAGCTGGCGAACGCGGCCGTGCGGGCCTGGGACGCCGCGAAGGCGAAGGTCGGGCTCACGGGTCGTCGCGCCGACTACGACGACCACGCCTACGAGTTCGTGGGCGGCGCCAGGGACGCGCTCCGGAAGAAGCACTACGACAAGAGCCTGCGCCTCCTGTGGAAGGCCGAGGAGCACGCGTCCTGGTCGAGCTTTCGCGACGCCACCGCGGGCGAGCGCGCGCTGCTCGGCATGGCCGAGCGCGGCATGAACGACGCCGAGAAGACCGCGCGCGCGCGCATCTCGAGCGCCGAGTTCCGCGCGCTGCTCGACCGCGAGTACACCCCGGCCGAGAAGGCCGCGATCGTGTCGATCCTGTCGGCGATCGGCCACGGCGAGGCCTACGCCTGGCTCGTCTCGGCCTCGATGATGTTCGAGGTCGAGAGCACCGGCGCGCGCGCGGCCGTGACCATGCAGGTGCTCGAGGAGGCCAAGCACTTCGTCGTCCTGCGCGAGCTCATCCAGGCCTTCGGCGTGCCCATCCCGCGGCAGAGCGCGTGGGAGTACCTGCTGCTCGAGGGCTGCCTGAAGGCGCGCGGTCTCGACCGCTTCTTCGGCATGAACGTGCTCGTCGAGACGATCGCGCTCAGCATCTTCGGGCTCTTGTCGGACAAGCCCGGTCTCGAGGTGCTGCGCATGTTCCACCTCGACGAGTCGCGCCACACGGCCCTGCCCGACAACTACTTCAAGGAGTTCCCGCTCTCGAAGTGGCAGCGGCACAGCCCGCGCCGGCGCCTCGCGCGCCTCGTCATGGCTCTGCCCGCCGTGCCGCTCGTGCTCTACCTCGAGCCCGAGCTCGCCGAGCTCGGCACGGACGTGTTCGAGTTCGCGGGCTCCGTGCTGCGCAAGGCCGTGCACCTGGCCGAGCGCGCGGGCTTCCTTCTGCCGCTGCCGGGCCCGCAGCTGCTCGCCGTGTTCAACCGCATCTTCAACGCTTACTGCCGGCTGACGCGCGAGGGACACGCGTTCCGCGACTACATGGCCGCGGACACGACCCACGGCGCGGCCGAGGCAGCGGTCGAGCGCGAGATCTTCGGCGGTGGCTCGGACGAGGCGGCACCGCGGGCGGCCTGAGGCGCAGGCTTCAGTCCATGCCGAGCTGCGCGCAGAGCGCGAGCGCGTCGAAGTAGCTGCGCACCTCGGCGACCCGGCCGTCGCGGAAGCGCACGATCTCGCAGCCGCGCAGCGCCACGCGGCTGCCCGTGGGCGCGAACGCCGTCACGCCGTTGACGAGCGGGCCCGTGTGCGTCCCGGTGAAGCGGAGCTCGGCGACCACGGCGTCCTCGCCCTCGACGCACCCGGCGAGCTCCCACACGAGGTCGGGGAATGCGAGCCGCAAGGCGGCGTGGAGCTCGACGATGGCTTCGCGGTCGAGGACGACGTCGCTCGGCGTCACGAGGCGCGCCTCGGGGTGGTAGAGGGCGAGGAGCGCGTCGCTGTCGCCCTCGTTCAGGAGCGCGACCGCACGAAGGGCGCGGGCCGTGAGCTCGCCCGGCCCGGAGCTCGTGCGCTCGCGGTGCGTGGCCGTGTCCGCCCGCGGGCCCGCGTCCGTCCAGCCCCGGGACCCCTGCCGCGATCGTTCCAGGTTCGCCATGCCCGGTAGAGACGCGGGCGGCGGGATGTGAACGTCAGGGCGGAACCGGCACCTGGTAGGAGCCCGACACGTCGATGTTCGGGCCGGGCGGGCTCGCGGGATCGAGCTTCAGCGTGATGCCGCCCACGAAGTCGTTGCCGACCCGGCGGATCGAGAAGAAGCCGCTCGTCGGCGTGAGCGGCGTCTCGATGAGCGCGAAGCCGTGCAGCGTGTGCTGCCAGGTCGTGGGCTCGAGCGGCGGCGCGTCGGCCGGGTACTGGTACACGTCGAGCGCGGCGTCGGGCTCGATGCTCGGGTCGAGCAGCATGAGGCGCATCTGCCCGACGACGTCCTGCGCCTCGTCCGCCGCGCCGGGATCGTCGTAGAGCCACGTGAAGTCGAACACGTAGCGGTCGATGCCGCCGATGTAGCGGCTCGCCGCGACCTGCATCGTCACGTGCACGAGCGGCAGATCGCCGCCGGAGTTGGCGAAGCGCAGCGGGGGGCACTCGTAGGGGTCGCCGCAGCCGCCCGCGCCGCCACCGCCGTTCGCCGTTCCGCCCGTGCCGCCCGTGGCGAGCCCGCCCGCGCCGCCCGTGCCGCCCGTGCCCGCGCCACCCGCGCCGCCCGTGGAGGTGCTCGTGGTCGACGACGACGTCGTCCCGCCGCCGGAGCCGCCGCCGTCCCCCGTGACGCCGCTGCTGCAGGCCGCGAGGCCGAGCGCGCGGCCGAGCGCGAGGCCGCATCCCACCTGGTCGCGAAACGCCATGCGAACATCCTCCTCCGTCCCGCCCGCCCGGAACGCCTCTCGACTGTACGCCGCGGCGGCGGAGGCGGCTACGGGCCGAGCCGCGCCCGGCCCGCACAGCCGCTACGATCGCCGTCATGCCCGGTCACGCACCGCGCCGCCGCGACCCGCGGCGCGCGCTCGTCCTCGCGCTCGTCCTCGCGCTCGCGGCCTGCCGGCGGCCCGCGGACGCGGGAGGCGCGCCCGCGCCGTGCGCCACCGCCGCGACGCCGTCGGCGCCGAGCGCCTCGCAGGCGACGCCCCGAGCGCCGCCGGGGGAGCCGAGCGCGAGCGCGAGCGCGTCGCCGGGCCCGGAGCCGGTCGCGACCGCGAGCGCTTCGGCGAGCGGGCCTCGCCTGCCGTCCCGCGCCGAGAGCGTCGTCGTGCTCGAGGCACTCATCCGGAAGCTCGCGCCGCTGCACCGGCCCCTCGGTCGGCCGGCGCCGGGCGACTGGCTCGCCGAGCACCCCGAGTCGGGGCAGACCTTCGCCGAGTACCGCGTCGGCCTGCCGGCGCTGCCCGATCTCGCCGAGGGCCCGAGCCGCCGGCGCACGCTCTGCATCCAGCCCCTCGGGCCGCTCACGGACGCCGAGCGGCGCGTCGTCGTGCGGTCGGGCGAGTTCATGCGGCGCTTCTTCGGTCGGCCCGTGCGCTTCGAGCCCGAGCTCGGGCTCGAGCTCGTGCCCCCGGAGGCGCGCCGCACGCACCCGAGCTGGGGCGACAAGCAGCTGCTCGCGCCCTTCTTGCTCGACCATCTGCTCGGACCCCGCCTGCCGGCCGACGCCATGGCGCTCATCTCGTTCACGGCGTCCGACCTCTGGCCCGGGATGGGCTGGAACTTCGTGTTCGGGCAGGCGTCGCTCGGCGACCGGGTCGGGGTCTGGTCGATCCACCGCAACGGCGATGCGGCGGCCGGCGCCGAGGGCTTTCGGCAGGTGCTGCTCCGCACGATGCGGATCGCCGTGCACGAGACCGGGCACATGTTCTCGCTCGAGCACTGCACCCGCTACCGCTGCGTGATGAACGGCGTGAACAGCCTCGACGAGGCCGACCGCACGCCCGCGTGGCTGTGTCCCGAGTGCCTGGCCAAGATCGTCTGGGCGACGCTCGTCGAGCCGGCCGCGCGCTTCCGGGAGCTCGCGGCCTTCGCCGACGCCGAGGGGCTCGGCGAGCTCGGGGGCTACTACCGCCAGGCGCTCGCGGCGCTCGACGCGCCCTAGGAGGAAACTCGGCTCCAGCGTGACGTGGCTCCAGGCTCCCGGCTTCAGGCTCCAGGCGCAGCGGTCGAGCCCGAAGGGCGAAAGTCGAGCCAGAAAGTGCGCCCGGGCGTGTAACGGAAACGCCCCCTCGCGGGTCCGTACCGGCGACCGTGTCGTGCCCGCCCGCGGTGGCGTCGCCCGGGGGCTTACCCGCGGCGCGACGCGCCCGCGGCGGAGGCGCCCGTCGGTCCGCACACCATCCACGCTCGGGAGGATTCCGTGAAGCTCTACTACAGCCCCATCTCGCCCTTTTCGCTGAAGACCCTGACCGCGCTCCACGAGAAGGGTGTCGCCTGCGAGCGGCAGATCATCGACCTCGGCGCTGCCGAGGCGCGCGCCGCGTACAAGAAGAAGTACCCGCTCGGCAAGGTGCCGCTGCTCGAGCTCGACGACGGCTACCTCGTCCCGGAGTCGACGATCATCATCGAGTACCTCGACACCCACTTCGACTCGGGGACGCGCCTCATCCCGGCCGATCCGGACGACGCGCGGCGCGTGCGCTTCCACGATCGGCAGTTCGACCTCTACTTCCTCGACGGCTTCGGCAAGATCTTCTTCGACGCCCGCCGCCCCGAGGCCGAGCGCGATCCGCGCGGCGTCAAGGCGGCCAAGAGCACCCTCGACGTCATGTACGCCTACCTCGACGGCCACATGCAGAAGCGCACCTGGGTCGCCGGCGCGGACTTCTCGATGGCCGACTGCGCCGCGGCGCCCGCGCTCGCGTACCTGCGCAAGGTCTACCCGTACGACGCGTTCAAGAACGTCGTCGCCTACGCGGGCCGGCTCGCCGAGCGCCCGTCGTTCGCCAAGGCGTGGGCCGAGGCCGTCCCGGTCCTCGCGAAGCTCGGCTAGGATCACCCTGCGCGCGCCGGCCGCCCGGATCGGCCGGCGCCGCTCCGGGGAACGCGCTCCCGTCGTTCGTGCTTCGAGGACCCCATGCAACGAGTCGACACCGCCACCGCCATCGCCCCTACCCTCAGCCCGAGCTCGGTCGGCCTCGTCGGAGGTGGCACGCTGCCCTACGCGACGCCCGGCACGCAGGGCGGCCACCGCACGACGGTGCTGCCGCGGGTCTCGGTCGAGGGGGGCATGCCGCTGCTCGTCGCGGCCGATCGCGAGCGCTACGAGACCGAGTCGCAGCTCGGCGAGGGCGGCATGGGCGAGGTGCTGAAGGTCAAGGACAACGACATCCAGCGCACCGTGGCCCTGAAGCGCCTCTTGCCCGGGACCCAGGAGCCCGCGATCGTGGCGCGTTTCGTCGAGGAGATCCGCACGGTCGGACAGCTCGAGCACCCGAACATCGTGCCCATCCACGACGTCGGCATCGACTCGAACGGCCAGTACTACTTCGTCATGAAGTACGTGAACGGCGAGACGCTCGAGAGCATCATCGAGAAGCTCCAGGCGGGCGATCGCGCGTACCACGCGCGCTTCACCTACGAGCACCGCGTCGAGGTCTTCGTCGGGATCCTCGAGGCGATCCACTACGCGCACGCGCGCGGCATCGTGCACCGCGACATCAAGCCCGCGAACGTGATGGTCGGGCCCTACGGCGAGGTCGTGGTGATGGACTGGGGCATCGCCAAGCAGCTCCGCCCCGAGCCCGGCGCGCCCGTGCTCCCCGAGGGCGCCGGCCGCCCCGGCGCGCCGGTGCCGACCCACGGCGCGCCCGCCGACCCGCGCAGCCTGCACCGCACGCAGGAGGGCGCGCTCATCGGCACGCCGGCGTACATGTCGCCCGAGCAGGCCGCGGGCTTTCCCGTCGACGAGCGCAGCGACATCTACAGCCTGTGCGTGCTCCTGCACGAGCTGCTCGGCCTCGAGCACTACCTCGCCGGCGAGGAGACGATGGACGGCATCCTGCGCGGCGCGCTCGAGAAGACGCCGCCCGCGCTCCTGCGGGTGCGCAACCCCTACCAGCCGCCGGTGCCGGCGGATCTCGTGCACTTCGTGCGCAAGGGCGTGAACAAGGACGCGAGCCAGCGCTTCCAGTCGGTGAGCGAGATGCTGACGCGCCTGCGCGCGCGGCGCGACGGGGTCATCCCGATCCAGTGCCCCGTCACCTTCGCCAAGCGCGGCACGACGGGCCTCACGCGCTTCGTCGACCGGCACCCCTTCGTCACGCTCGTGTCGGTCTTCCTCGTGCCGCTGCTCGTGCTGTCGAGCGTCGCCCTCGCCGTCTGGCGCGCCCTCGCCTGAGGCGTGCCGCCGACGCGGCGGCAGTCGAGCTCCGCCCACCGTGGCGCCTATCCGCGGGCCCGTGGTCCGCGCTATCGTCCCGACCCATGCGGCGTGCGCTCCTCTTCGCGGCCGTGCTCGGGTGTCTCGCGCTCGCGAGCCTGCGCTCGCACGCGAGCGTCGCCGAGCAGCGCTCGCGGCTGCCGCCGCCGGCCCAGTGCACGGACGAGGTCGCGGGGCGCTACAAGGCGCACGTCTTCTACGCGCACGTGGGTCAGTGGTACCGCTTCGATCTCGAGGTGCGGCGCGCCGCACCCGGCAGCGCGGAGCTCGTCGGGATCATCTCGGGCGACTGGTGGGATGGCGGCCCGACGGACCAGCTGCCCGGCGCCTGTCGCCCAGGCGTGCGGCGCGGGCGCGTGACCGAGCCGGCCAAGGGCAGCTTTCGCGACGGCGAGCTCCGCTTCGAGGCCACGAGCTTCAAGCTGCTCGACACCGAGTGCGGCCCGACGTCGAGCGCGTACTTGCTCGACCGCTTCCACGGCAAGCTCGACGCCGCGCTCGCCGAGTTCCAGTCGGTCTTGAACGCCGACTCGCCCGAGTGGACCAACGTGCCGACGGTGTTCCGGCGCGTCGAGTGCTTCTCCGAGGGCCCGTCCGTGAGCGACGAGCCCACGCCCCGGCCGCGCGAGTCCGCCGGCACACCGCCTCCCTACGAGCCGCCCGCGAAGAGCGGGTGCGGCTGCTGAGGCGGCCGATGCCGGACCGTGACCGACGGCCGGGGCGCGAGCTCGCCGCGGTGCGCGCCGAGCAGGCCTTTCACCTGCGGCACTTCGCCGGGCGGGAGCGCACGCTCGCGCTCTTCCGCGCCTGGATCGAGGTCCACCCGGTCGGGGGCATCCTGCTCGTCACGGGCCCGCCCGGGGCGGGCAAGAGCGCCGTTCTCGCGGCGCTCGCGGCGCAGGAGCAGCTGCGCGGCGGGTGCCTCTTGCACATGGCGCGCAGTCACGCCGATCCGCGCCGCTTCGTGCCGGCGCTCGTGGCCCAGGCGGCGCGCCTGCTCGAGGGCGCCGAGGGCGCGGGCCCGGTCGAGCGCTTCGACCCCACCGACGAGGGCGATCTCGGCAACGCGCTCGTCGCCGCGCTCGAGTCGCTCGTGACGCGCTTCGGGCGGGCCGTCCTCGTGCTCGACGGCCTCGACGAGCTCCGGCCCGCCGACGTGGGGCTCGCCCTGCCGGTCGCGCTGCCGGAGGGCGCGTGCGTCGTCGCGTCGGCGCGCCCCGACCTCGAGCTGCTCGGGCGGCTGCGGGCGCGCGCACCGTGGCTCGAGGAGCACGCCTTGCCGCCGCTCGGGCTCGACGACGTGACCGCGATCGTGGCCGCCCACGAGCCTGCGCGCACGGCCGAGCTCGATCCGGTGGCGCTCGCGGAGCACGCGGCGGGCAACGCGCTCGTGCTCGAGCACCTCATCGCGGCGGGCGCGCGCCGGGGCCTCGCGGCGGCGGCGACCGGTCCCGTGGCCACGAGCCTGCCGGGCGACGGCCTCGAGGCCGTGTGCGCCGCGATCTGGCGCGAGATCTCCGCAGAGGACGCCGAAGGGGAGGCGCGCGCGCGCGGGCTCGTGCGCGGCGAGCTGCTGGCGCTCTTGTCGGTCGCCCACGACGCGCTCGGGCTCGAGGACCTCGCGGCGCTCGCGTCGCTCGGCGGGCGCGCGCTCGGGCTCGAGGCCTGCCGCGAGGCCGTCGGCGCGATGAGCGCCTACCTCGTCGTCACGGCGGACGAGCGCGTGCGCCCCTGGCACCGGGCGTTCGTCGACTGGGTGCGCGCGCGACAGCTCGGTGCGGCCGGCGTGCTCGCGCTCGAGGAGCGCTTCTGCACGTGGCTCGCGGCGCCCGCACCCGCCGGCACGGGGGCGCACGCGTACGCCCTGTCGGAGCGGCTTCGTCACCTCTGCGCGGCCGGGCGCGTCGCCGAGGCGGCTGCGCTCGCGTGCGACCCGTGCTCGCTCGAGGCGCGGCTTCTCGGGGGCACGTTCCACGAGCTCGTGGCCGACCTCGCGGACCTGCTCGCCGCGCTCGAGGGCACCCCGGGCGACGCCGCCTACCTGCTCGGCCTCGTGCGCGAGATCTTGCAGCGCCACGCGGCGTTCCTCGTGCGCCACCCGCGCGCGCTGTTCCAGATCGTCCACCAGGCGGGGCGCTTCCACGACGCCGCGGACGCGGCCGAGCACCTGGCGCCGGTCGAGCGCGGCGACCGCGGCTCGGTCGCCACGCCGGAGCCGACGCCCGCGCCTGCGCCGGGCAGGCTCGCCGCCTGGCTCGCCGACTGGGAACGCGCCCGCGCCGTGTCCGCGAGCCGGCACGAGACGGCGCCCTGGGTGCGGAGCCATCGGCCCCCGCCGGTGCGGCTCGGCTCGAGCCTCCTCGCGGTCCTGCACGGCCACGAGGGCGAGGTCATCGCGGTCGCATTTTCGCCCACGGGCACCGCGCTCGCCTCCGCCGGCACGGAGGGCACGGTGCGGTTCTGGGACGTGCGGAGCGGGGCCGAGCGCGCCCTCGTGACGCCCGGTCCGGGACGCGCGCTCGCCGTCGCGTTCGCCCCCGACGGGCGCCGGATCGCCGTCGGCGGCGACGACGGTGTGGTGCGCCTGTGGGTCGCGCCTGCCGTGCTCGCCGCGGAGCTCGCGGGCGCCGAGCCGCCGGCGCTCGCCGAGCTCGCCCGGCACGACGGGCCGGTCGGGGCGCTCGCCTTCGCGCCGGACGGCCGCACGCTCGCGAGCGGCGGGCGCGACGGGACCGTGCGCGTCACGCGCCGCGACGGCACCGAGGTCTGGAAGGTCGAGCTCGGCGGCACGATCACGGCGCTCGCCTTCTCCGGGGACGGCCGGCGGCTCGGGGCTGCCGCGGCCCGCGGTCGCATCGCGGTGTGGGGCGCCGGGGGCGAGCCCGTGCTCGACCTCGGAGCGCTCGAGGAGACGCCCTGGAGCCTCGACCTCGGTGCGAGCGGCGAGCGCCTGCTCTGGACCGACGCGGGCGGGTCCGTGCATCACGCCGACGCCGACGGCGCGCACGCCGAGGTGCTGCGCCTGCCCGACGAGCGGCTGTGGGCGGGGGCGCGCGCCCCGGACGGTCGCAGCGTCGTCGTCGGCGGCACCGGCAAGACGCTCTACCGCTGGGTGCCCGGCGGCGGGGAGCGGTCGCTCGCGGAGATCGGCCGGCTCGAGGGCGCCGTGAACTCGCTCGCCTTCTCACCCGACGGCACGCGCGTCGCGTCGGGCGCGGCCGACGGCACCGTGCGCATCTGGCGCACGAGCCCGGGGCCCGCGCCGCGCCGGCTGCGCGGGGACGTCGGGCGCGTGCGGGCGCTCGCCTTCGACGGGCAGGGCCGGCGCCTGGCGGTCGGCGGTCACGACGGCCGGCTGCAGCTCTGGGACGCCGCGACCGGACGCGTGATGGTCGAGCGGACCCTCGAGCCGGGGCCCGTGACGGCGCTCGGCTTCGCGGCCTCCGGGCAGCTGCTCGCCGTCGGGTCGCAGGACGGCCGGCTGCGCGTGCTCCGCGCCGACGGCCGCGAGCGCGCGTGCCTGCGCGCGCACGACGCGCCCGTGACGGCCGTCGCGTTTCGCGCCGACGGCTCGCAGCTCGTGAGCGGCTCGCTCGACGAGAGCGTGCGGATCTTCTCGCTGCTCGGCCAGCGCGAGCTCGCGCGCCTGCCGCTCGGCGCGGGTGTCGCGCGCGTGGCCGTCTCGGCCGACGGCACGCGCGTCGCGGCCTCGGGTCGGCGCGCCGGGGTGCGCGTGTGGGAGCTCGCAGGGGGCGCGCTCCGCGTCCGTCACGACGGACCCTTCGACCCTGCGGCGACGCCGGCGCTCGAGGCGAGTGGCCTCGCCTTTGCCGCCGACGGGTCGACGCTCGTGCTCGAGACGCAGAGCGGCGTCCGGCTGGGCTTCGATCTCGAGACCGGCGAGCGCCGGCCCGTGACGGCTGCGCCCGAGCCGGGGTGGCGCGCGATCGCGAGCGGCGGCGAGGTCGCGATCGTGCCGCGCGCCGGGGGTGCGCCCGGCGCGTGGTACTTCGCCTCGGTCGAGGAGATCGTGGCGTCGCCCACCGGCCGGACCTGGGCCGCGCGGGCGCACGACTACGTGCACCTGTTCACGCTCGAGGGGTTGCTCGAGGCGGAGGGTGGGTAGGCTCAGCCCGGTTCCTACGCGGCATGCGCGTACCTGCCGTGCCACCGGCAGAGGGTGTTCACGCAGCCTGCTTCGTCGCACGCAACGCGTCCTCGATCTGCTCGGGCGCGACCTCGAAGTCCGCTGCGAGCGCGAGCACGGAGTCGCCCGCGTCGAACCGCGCACGGATGTCGGCGGCAGGCACCGCAGTCCCGGCGATCACCGGGCGCCCAAAGGCGACGAGCGGGTCGATCACGATGCTGCGCGCCGCCTCGGTGCGGCGCAGAACGGGAAAGAGGCGCACGGCCCGCCCGCGGTCGTCGTACTCGACGCGCTCGAGCGAGCCCTGGAGCACGGCCTTCATGCCGAGCTGACCCTCCTTGCTCGCGTTGATGAGCGCGCCGAGGTGCTCGACGAAGAGGTCGACGCCGTCCGTCTTGAACTTCTCGGTGGCGAGCGGCCGCTCGACGTGGAGCGTCTGGTGGGCGTAGCGCACGGCCTTCCGGATCGCGTCGAGGCTGAGTGCGTGCTTGCGGCGCATGGCCGCGAGCACGTGCACCTCGACGAGGTTCGTGAAGGACAGGAAGCGCCGGTCACTCTTCGGTGGCCGGATGACGGGGGCCGACCAGCGCTGCCCGCTCTGCGTGGGGAAGGGGCGGCCGATCACCCACGATCGCAGCGTCGACGTCGCGATGCCGGCGAGCATCGCCGCCTCGGCGAGCGAGTACGCGGGCACGTCCTCCGGGCGGCGGCCAGCGTAGATGTCGGTCGTGGAGCTCACGCGCGGATGGTGACGCGATCGTGAGCCCCCGTCCAGGGAACGGGAGGGCATCTGGCCCTGGCCGACGTATAGCCGCCCCCCGCAGCCGACGTATAGCCGCCCCCCGCAGCCGACGTATAGCCGCCTCGACGGCGGGCCTTCCGTGCGGCTCTCCGTCTCGGCCCCGACCCACGACCGTGCCTCACGCCGGCGCCGTGCACACCCAGGTGACGCCGCCGTCGGCCGAGTCGCAGTAGCTGCCCGACTCGCAGCACGTCTCGAGCGGATCGCACACCTCGCCGAGGGTGAGGATGTTCGAGCACGGCGCCGGGCCTCCGCCCTGGCCGCCCGTGCCGCCGCCGCCCCCCGTGCCACCGGCGCCGATGTCGAGCGTCCAGTAGGCGCGGTGGTTGTTCTCGGCGAGGCCCTGGAAGGGCACGCGGAAGGCCGGGTAGCTCGGGTCCTCGCCGTTGGCGGCCTTGTCGAGGTCGATGGCCGCGACCCAGATCTGCTGCAGGCCCTGTGGCAGCACGACGCCGTAGGCGCGCTTCGTGTTGAAGGCGATCCAGTCGTAGTCGCCGGGCGGCGCCCAGGTGGGCAGGCTGTTCTCGTACTGGCCGGTGGTCATCTGGTTCGAGGTGACGCGGTTCGCGTTCACGAGCTCGACCGACGTCGCGCCGTCGTGGGAGGTGACCCAGAGCTGCGCCGTGTTGTCGCCGTGACCACCCTTGCCTTGCGAGAACGCGATCCAGTCTCCGGCGGGCGAGAACATCGGGAAGATGTTGGTCTTGTTGTTCGGGGGTGGCAAAAGGATGCTCGGCGCGCCCCAGGCGCCGTTCGTGTACGGGATGAGCGCGAGCGCGGCGTTGCCCGGCGAGTCGTTGCCGCCCGTCGCGAACACGAGCTCGGTCCCATCGGGGCGCCAGTCCGGCTGCGTGCCGGCGAGGGCGCCGAGCGGCAGGTCCTCGATGAACGCGCCGGTCGCGCGGTCGACCATCCACATGTCGCCGCCATACGCCACGACGACGTTGGCGTTGTCGGGCGAGATGGTGCCGAAGCCGTGGCCCTTGGTGTTCGGGATCTGCTCGACGAGCGGGGTCGGCGGCGGGTCGGGCGTCACCTCGAGGATCCACAGGCTGTCCGTGTTCGTCGACTGCACCGGCGCGGCCATGTAGCGCCCGTCGCGCGAGACGGTGTGACAGGCGACGCACTTGACCGTCTCGCCGTCGGGGTAGGACGTCCCGACGGGCTTGGCGACGATGTAGTCCTCCGGGTTCTGCTGCGAGATGCGCCCGCGCCGGATGCCGGCCGAGGTCGTCGACCAGTAGAAGATCGCGCCCTCGACGTTCTGGAGCGAGAAGCCGAGCTCGATCGGCTCCGAGCGCCGCACCGTCGGTGGGTCGGTCGAGGTGTCGAGCCCGTCGACGACCCACGACACCGTGCCGCCCGCGTTCGACCCGGCGATCTGCTCCCAGGCGAGCTCGTCGACCTCCCAGCAGCCGGCCGCCGGATTGGCCGCGGCGCACAGGCCGTGAACGCCGTCGGTGTAGACGGTCACGGTGGAGTTGTCGCCGGTGTAGACGAGGCGGAACTCCGTGTAGCCCTGGCTGCGCCACTGGAACAGCGTCCGGTAGATGTTGCGCGGGAAGCGCGTCTTGTCGCTCGGGTAGACGACGAGCGGGGAGGCCGCGTCGGTCACGGGCAGGCCGTCCCACGCCAAGGGATCGCTCGGCTGACCGATCGTCACGTCGAGCACGAAGTGCACGGTGGTCGAGCCCGACACGGCGCAGCCGTCCTCGGCCGTCACGGTCACGATGCCGCCCGCCGACGGGTAGGGGGTGAGGACGCCGTCGACGATCGTGCCGGGCGGGGTCGCGTCCGGGCGCGTCGCGGACCAGGCGAGGCTCGTCGCCGGGATGGTCACCGTGCTCGAGTCGCCGAGCGTGCCGGTCGCCGTGAAGGCGATGGGAGTGGCCGGGCCGCCGTCGAGCGTCACGGTCGAGTCGGCCGGGGTCAGCGCGATCGATTGCAGGCCCGGGATGCATGCCACGGCATGGCCACCGGCGCCCCCCGTGGCACCCGCGCCGCCGCTCGCACCCGTGCCGTTGCCCGCGCCGCCGGTCGTGTCGTCGCCGCTCGAGCACGAGAATGCTCCGGACGCGAACGCCGCGAAGGTGAGGAGCGTCCCGAGCCACAGTCCGCCGCGTGGAATTCCCGAGCCGTTGGTCTTCATCCGCCGCCTCCTCGCCCAGGATACGCGCACGCGGGCGGTCCCGGTACCTTCCATGTTGGTGGTCGCGGGCTCGCATCGCGGCTCGCCTTTCGCGCTCCACGCACCCCGCGCACCCCCCTTGACGGGCCCGGGCCCGCCTGGGAGCGTGGCAGGATGCGCCTCGCCGCGTGCCTCGTGCCCCTGGTCCTCACGACCGCCTGCAGCCTCGACGACCTGAGCGCGCACCGCGAGCGCTACGCAGGGCCGCCGCGGCAAACCCTCGCGAACGGCGCGGTCACGGTCGAGCTCAGGCTCGACAGCTTCGGGCTCTCGATCGCGAACGGCGCGGGCAAGGTGCTGCTCGACACGCTCGACGCCGATCCGGGCGTCGCGGGCGACGACGTCCACGCGTACGGAGCGCTCGGGGCCACGCATCGCGAGACCGAGTTCCAGATCGCCGTCATCGAGGGCTGGGATCACGCGGTCGGCGTCGACGCTCCGTGGCACCACGCCACGGCGGTCGAGCGGGCCCTCGTCGGTGCGTCGAGCGCGGAGCTCGAGCTCTTCGACCCGGACGACGAATCCGTCACGCTCCACGTCGAGCTCGAGCTCGAGGGGCCGGAGGTGCGCTTCGCCGCGCGCGTCGGCTCGGGTGGCGTCGACGCGGGCGAGGCGCCTCCGCAGGAGGTGCCGGGCGCGCTCAACCTGATGGGGCAGTCCTTCGTGCTGCCGGCGGACGAGCACTTCTACGGGCTCGGCGAGCGCTTCGTGACGGTCGATCACCGCGGGCGCCACTACCAGAGCTGGATCGAGGAGGGCGGGGTCGGGCAGGGCGAGGATGCGCCGCCCGGCCCGCAGAATCCGAGCCCGAACGGCCCCGGCATGACGCACCTCGCCGTGCCGTTCTACCTGTCGACCGAGGGGTACGGCCTGTGGATGGAGACCTCCTACCGCACCGGCTTCGCGCTCGGCGCCGACGACGAGCGCGCCTTTCGCATCTACGCCGCCGAGCCCGCGCTCCGCTACCGCGTGCTCGTGCACGACGATCCCCTGGCGACGCTCGCACACTACACGGCGCTCACCGGGCGCGCGCGCCTGCCGGCCCCGTGGGTGTTCGGGCCGCGGCGCCGCACGGGGCTCGGCGCGATGGCGCTCGGCGTGCCCGAGACCCAGGCCCTGCGCGACCACGGCGTCCCGACCACGATGGTCGACGACACGAAGCACTTCCTGCCCATTGCGTCCCAGAGCGGTCAGGAGGCGGAGCTCGCCGCCTGGACGGCCGACATGCACGCCGAGGGCTACAAGCCCATCGCCTACTACAACGCCTACGTGTCGGTCTCGGACGAGCGCGCCGCCGACCTTGTCGCGTACGGCCGCGCGCACGATTACTTCGTGAAGCTCGCCGACGGCAGCGAGTTCCAGACGCTCATGTTCTCGGCCGGTGCGCAAACCGTCGCGACCATCGACATGACCAATCCCGAGGCGGTCGCCTGGTACCAGAGCCTGCTCGATACGGCCCTCGGCCTCGGCTACGACGGCTGGATGCTCGATTTCGGCGAGTACCTGCCCGCCGGCGCGCGCATGCACGACGGGCGCACCGGCTGGGAGGTGCACAACGAGTTCCCGGTGCTCTACCAGAAGGCCACGGCCGAGCACCTGCGCGCCGTGCGCGGCGACGACTGGATGTACTTCGCGCGCGCCGGCTACACGGGCGCGCAACAGTACGCGCCCGTCACGTGGTCGGGCGATCCGGCCGCGAGCTTCGACGACGCCAAGGGCCTGCCCGCCAACCTGCGGGCCGGGATCAACGCCGGCCTCACCGGCTTTCCGTTCTGGGGCAGCGACATCAGCGGCTACACCTGCAACCAGGACGTGGCCGACAAAGAGGTCTATCTCCGCTGGGCGGAGCTCGGCGCGCTCTCGAGCGACATGCACGACGAGAACGCGTGCTCGAACGCCCCGCCGGGCGCGCCGCCCAAGTGGACGCTGTGGAGCGACCAGGAGACCATCGACGTGTACGGCCGCTACGCGCGCCTCCACACGCGGCTCTTCCCCTACCTCTACGCGGCCGCCGAGGAGGCCACCCTCACCGGCATCCCGGTCATGCGCCACCCGGTGCTCTACTACCCGGCGGAGGCGGGCGCGCGCGCGGTCGAGCTCGAGTACTTCTTCGGCCCGTCGCTCTACGTCGCGCCGGTCGTGCGCCGCGACGCCGTGACGCGCGAGCTGTGGCTCCCGCCGGGCCTGTGGGTCGACTGGTGGACGAACGAGGTGGTGAACGGCGGCTCGGTCGTCACGCGGCCCGCCCCGCTCGACACGCTTCCGATGCTGCTCCGCTCGGGCGGAATCGTCGCCCTGCTCGATCCGTCGGTCGAGACCCTCGCGCCGCGGACGGCGCCGGGCGTCGTGTCGCTCTACGACGTGCTCGATGTCCTCGACGTGCGCGCGGCGATCGATCCCGCGGTGGGGTCGGGCCACGCGGCGCTCGTCGACGGGAGCGTGCTCGACGTGGCGCTCTCGGCGGGCGCGGTCGCCCTGCCGACGGGCTTCACGCTCGCGGCGGACGACGCGGAGCTCGCGAGCTGCACCGGCTGCGGTCGCATCGACGCCCTGCCGGGCGGCGCCGAGCGCGTGCGGCTCACGGGCGCCCTCGCGACCGAGGAAACGCTCGTCGCGGGCGGTCTCGTGGTGCGCCGCCACGGCGTGACCGCGCAGCGCATGCGCTGGGACGTCGTCGTAGTCGGCGGCGGCTGAAGAGCGAGAGAGTCGTCAGTTATCAGTTATCAGTTGTCAGTTATCGGCCCCAGACGGCCCTGCGGGCCGAGCGGAGACAACCACGGAGACACGGAGGCACGGAGAGTTGCACGGAGCCGCCAGGGTTCAGAGGTTCCTCCGTGTCACGCTCCGTGACT
>JADLAB010000086.1 GCA_020848455.1 Polyangiaceae bacterium | reverse complement strand
GACGGCGACTTCGACGTGACCTCGCGCTCCGACGACGACGCGCGCTGGGTCGTCGCCTACGTCGTGTCGGACGGCCCGGTCCGCTACTACCTCTACGACCGGAAGGCGAAGAAGGCGGATTTTCTCTTCACGAGCCAGAAGGCGCTCGAGGGGCTGCCGCTCGCGAAGATGCACCCGCGGGTCATCGGGGCGCGCGACGGTCTTTCGCTCGTCTCCTACCTCACGCTGCCCGCCGGCACGGACCCCGACGGCGACGGCGTGCCGACCGCGGCCCTGCCCCTCGTCCTCTACGTGCACGGCGGCCCGTGGGCGCGCGACTTCTGGGGCTACAACCCCGCGCACCAGTGGCTCGCGAACCGCGGTTACGCGACCCTGAGCGTCAACTACCGCGGCTCGACCGGCTTCGGGAAGAAGTTCGTCAACGCGTCGACCTTCGAGTGGGCGGGCAAGATGCACGACGATCTCGTCGACGCCGTGAAGTGGGCCGTCGACCAGAAGATCGCCCGTCCGGCCGAGGTGGCCATCATGGGCGGGAGCTACGGCGGCTATGCGACGCTCGTCGGCCTCACCTTCACGCCCGACCTCTTCGCGTGCGGCGTCGACATCGTCGGCCCGTCGAATCTCATCACGCTGCTCAACAGCATCCCGCCCTACTGGACCCCGCAGATCGAGCTCTTCACGAGCCGCGTCGGCGACCACCGCACCGAGGCCGGTCGCAAGCTCCTCACCGAGCGCTCGCCCCTGTCCCACGTCGACCGCATCAAGAAGCCCCTGCTCATCGGTCAGGGCGCGAACGACCCGCGCGTGAAGCAGGCCGAGAGCGACCAGATCGTCAAGGCGATGAAGGACAAGGAGATCCCCGTCACCTACGTCCTCTACCCGGACGAGGGCCACGGCTTCAATCGCCCCCCGAACCGCACCTCCTTCTTCGCGGTCTCGGAGATCTTCCTCGCGCAGTGCCTCGGCGGCCCCTACGAGCCCGTCGGCTCCGACTTCAAGGGCTCGACGATCTCCGTCCCGGCCGGCGCCGAGCAGATCCACGGCCTGCCGGCGGCGCTCGGGTCGGGCGCGCACTGAGCCGGCGACCGAGCCAGGCCCGGGCTCAGGGCCGGCGCGCCTTCGTCTCGCGCTGCACCGAGTAGCCGCACCCTTCGAGGTGACCGAGCAGCCCGTCGTAGAGCGGGAAAAGAAAGCCCCGCGCCCACGTGTGCACGGCCTGCACCGAGCCCGGGCCGGTTGCGACGGCGACCACCCACACGCAGCTGCCGGTGCTCTCCTCGAATCGGTCCACGAGCTCGGCGAGCTCCGCCGCGCCGCACGGCGGCGCGTCGGCCGCGTAGACGAGCCCGAAGGCGAAGACCGTGTCGGGGCTCTGGCGAAAGTGGCGCGCGATCTCGTCGCGCGTCCGTCGCTCCAGGCTCCGCACCGCGGCGCTCGAGTCGGCCGCCGCCCGGTAGGGCTGCCGGTCCGGGCGCTCGGTCGCGCGCGCGTCGGTGCAGACGAGCACGCCGCGGTGGACGTCGGCGCTGCGATGCTCGTAGCTCGTCCAGCCGTCGCTCCCGTCGGCGTCGACGCTCACGAGCCGCAGGGCCGGATCGAGGTCGAGGATGGGCAGCCTGAGCGACACGCGGCCTGCGCCTACTTCAAGAGCACGACCTTCACCTGGCTCGGCACCGCGCGCGCGCCCGGGCAGTTCGTGCTGTTCTGCAGCGAGACGCTCGTCAGCTTCGTGATGGGCATGGCGCCGCCGAGGACCGTGAACGCGGCCGTGAGGTGGCTGCCCTTCATCATCACCGTGCCCGAGGCCACGCCCATCGCCACGCCGGCGTTGTCGCCGTTCGTCTGCGGGATGTTGGTGGTCATCGTGTGCACCGGCGTGCACATGAACATGACGTGGGGGACCTGCGAGACGCCGGTCGGGCCGGCCGTGATGTTGGGGTAGGGAATGGGCACGGGGGCCGGTGCCGGGGGAGCCGGCGTGAGGCAAACGTCCGGAAACCCCGTGTCGACGCCCATGAGCTGCGTGTTGCCGAACATGTGGGCTCCTTCGGTCAGCCGAGCTGGATCTGGTCGCCGTCGATCTTCACGACCTGGTTCGCCGACAAGAGCGCGTGGCGGGCGCGCAGGTGCAGCGTGTCCTCGACGGCGTGGTCCACCTGCTTGGCGCGCAGGAGGTCCATCTCCTTCACGAAGCGGACGCAGCGGTCGACGCGCTGGCTCCAGCGCTCGGCCTGGGTGTCGATGAAGGTCGCGACGGTGTGGAGCCGCTCCACCTGGGCCCGCACCGCCTCGCCCGCGTACTCGAGGGTGCGCACGCCGACGTGGGCGCGGCGCGCCTCCAGGTGGAAATCGGGGGCCGTCACCCGGGCGGCGCTTCCAGCGGCGAGGTCGATCTCGGTCGCGGCCAAGACGCGCACGGCGCCGTGGCGGGAGGCGAGGCCGAGATCGTGCTCGGCAGAGAGGGTGACGGACGCACGCTCCTCGCGGTCGAGGACCGAGAGCACGTACCACTCCTCGCTGGCCGCGGCGCCCGCCACGAGGACGCGATCGCCCACGGCCGGCTCGACGAGGCAGCCGACGGCGCGGCGCGACTCCACGCTCTCGCCGCTCGCGAGGCGCACCCGGTAGCGGCCGTTCTCGATGGCGGTGAGCTCGCCGAAGCTCGTCGTGACGGCGATGGCTGGGCCGGACTGTGGGGCAGGGATCATGGCGGTGCTCCAGGTCGAGGTTTCGCAGAAGCGCGGTGCGTCAGGGGTGGGTCTTGCGCCAGTCCTCGGCGCGGCCGAGCTCCTCGTCGTCCCCGTAGGCCGTCGCGCGCGACGGCGGCCACAAGGTACGCTCCGACTCCACCCGGTGCAAACGAGCGCGGTGCACGTTGGCCCCGGTGAGATCGGCGCCCGACAGATGGGCGTGGGAGAAGTCGGCGTAGGTGAGCTCGCAGCCGGTGAACTTCGTGCCGGTGCAGCGCGCGCGGGCGAAGTTCGTCTGGTAGAGATCCGCGCCTGCGAGGTTGGCCTCCTCGAGGTCGGCGTCCTGGAAGATGGCCTGGCGGAGGTGGGTTTTCACGAAGCGCGTCCGGTGCGCCTTCGCCTCCATGAAGATGGCGCGCTCGGCCTCGGCGCCCTCGAAATTCGCGTCGCACACGTTCGCCTGGTGGAAGCTCGCCTGGCCGAGCTCGGCGCCCGAGAGGTCCGTGCCCGAGAAGTCGCAGCCCTTGAACTGGCAGCGCCCGAAGCGCACGCCCTTGAGATCGCGCCCGGAGAAGTTCGAGTCGAGCATGACCACGAGATCGAGCTCTGCGTCGGTGAAGTCGGCCGTGCGCATGTCGACCTTCAGCATGGTCACCATCTGCATCTTGGCGCCGCGGAAACCGATGCCCTCGGTGAGCGCGTCCATGAAGCCCGTGCGATCGAGCTTCGCGCCCCAGAACTTCGCGTTGCGGAGGTCGGGCTTCGCCATGGAGGCGATCGTGAGGTCGGCGCCGGAGAGATCGGCCCCGGCGAGGTTCGTCCCGGCGATCTTCGCGGCCCCGAGGTTCGTATGGCGCAGGTCGGCGCCCTCGAGGTTCGATTCGTTGATGATGACCATGCGAAACGAGGCGCCGGCGAGGCGCGCGCCGCGGAGGTCACAGTTGAAGAGCATCGCCTCCTCGAAGCGCGCGCCCTCGAGGTTCGCGCCTGCGAAGCACACCTGTTCGAAGATCCCGCCCTCGAGGCTCGCGCCCGCGAGCTCGGCGCCCGACAGATCGAGCTTGCGCGCGATCTCGCCGCCGTGGATGAAGCTCACCAGATCGTCGCGCAGCATCACTTCTTCTTGCGCAGGGGGTGGACGCGGGTGCGGGTGAAGTTGGCGCCTTTGCTCGTCGTCTCGGGGCTGCCCCAGATGAGCGAGAGGTCGGCCTGGAAGAGGTTCGCCTCGTCGAGCTTCGCCCCCTCGAGGTGTGCCTTCTGCAGGACGGCCTCGGCGAGATCGACGCCCGTGAGATTCGCGCCGCCGAGGTCGGCGCGCACGAAGCGCGTGCGCTTGGCGTCGGCGCCGACGAACTTCGCCTGGCGCAGCGAGCAGGTGCTGAAGTCCGAGCAGTCGAGGCGTGCGGCCGAGAAGTCGGCGCCGTCGAGCTTGGTGCCCCGGTAGTTCGACTCGAGGGCCTGGGCGCCCGTGAAGTCGGCGCCCACGGCGGTCGTGTCGATGAGGAACGTGGCCTTCGTGAGGTCGGCGCCCGCGAAGCTCGCGCCGTCGACCTTGGACGTGACGAAGCCCGCGTTGCACATGCGCGCTCGACCGAAGTTCGCCCCCGCGGCGTCCACCTCGATGAAGTTCGCGCGCTCGAGGTCCGCGCCCGAGAAATCGAGCCCGGTGAGGTTCGTGCGGATGAAGGCCGTGCGTTGGGCCTTCACGCCGCGCCACGAGGCGCCGCCGAAGCGCCCCTCGGTGAAGTCCGCCCCGGCGAGGCTCGCTCCGTCGAGCGTCGCGCCCTCGAAGTTGGTCCTCACGAGCAGCGCGCGCTCGAAGTCGCACTCGCGGAAGCTCGCCTGCACGGCCTCGCAGTCGCCGAGGTTCGCGCCCACGAGGCTCGCCCCGTCGAACCGCGCCCCCTCGAGATTGGCGCGCGTGAGGACCGCCTCGGCGAGCTTCGCGCCCGCGAGGTTGGCGCCTCGGAGATCGGCCCCCTCGAGGAACGCGCGCTCGAGGTCGAGGCCCGACAGGTCGAGCCGGGAGAGGTCGGCGCCGGTGAGGTCGAGGTTCCCGACCGGCAGCCCCGCGTCGCGGAGGCGGCCGAGCTCGGCACGCAGGCGCTCGGAGTCCTCGGGCGCCAGGCGCGGGGCGGCCGGTCGCTCGTGCGCCGTCAGGAGGTACGAGTCGCGCTCTGCGTCGTCCATGGCGTGGAGGCGCGCGCGGAACTCGTCGTCCTGGAGGAGGGCGGTCACGTCCGGCAGGTCGACCCCGTGCCCCCGCGCCTGCACGAGCATTCCCTCGAGCCAGCGGAGCTTCTGGTCCGCGATGGGCTTCGGCGGGCCGGACGGCAGGGTGTCCATCTCCTTCTCGACCAGGCTGTAGTCGAGCCCGAGCTTCTCGAACTTCTCACGCGTGCGCGCGCGCCTCGCCTTGGCGTCGGCGCGCCCCTTCGCTTGGGCGTCCTGCATCTCGCGCTCGACGTCGGCGCGCTTCTTCGGCGGCTCGTCGGGCTTGCGGGGCGCCGGCAGCGAGCGCGGGCCGTGCTTGTCGGGGTCGAGCCCCAGGGCCGCCACCGTGGCGCGCGACTTGAGGACTTCGCGCTCCGCCTTGCGGAGCTGATTCTGCATGGCGAAGCCTTCGATCTTGACCGCCGCCATCTCGTCCACGAGCTCCGCCACGTCCTCCGCGGGCCAGGCCGGGAGAAAGTCGTCCTCGCGCTTCATCGCCTCCATCTGGCGCTCCGGGTCGAGGCGTGCGGCCAGCGCGTTGCGGTAGTGGGCGTCGGGTTTCGGCGCGGCGGCGTCCTCGCAGGCGATGAGCAGGTGCTCGAGGTCGTCGGCGTCGTCCTCGCTCACGTCCGTCGTGCCGCGGTAGATGAGCACCGCGCGCTCGACGCCCGGGAAGAACCAGACGGTCTCGAGTCGCATGGGCAGGCTCGTGGGCTCGGCGACGGCCTCGCCCTTCCTCACGATGAAGAGCCGCATCGCCGCGCCCGGCAGCCGCCCCTCGATGCGCCGGCGCGTCGGATGGACGTTCTCGAGGACGAAGGACTCGTCGCCCTTGAAGTGGCCCGGCGCCCACTGGTCCGGGTTGGCCGTGTTGAACATCGTCCAGTCGGCGTCCTGGGCGAGACCCGGGAAATCGGTCGTGAGGTAGTTGCGATCGTACGTGCCGGCCTTCTTCCAGCGCTCGGGCCACGTGAGATCGAGGGGCAGGAAGCTCGCGGGCGCGGGGCGGTCTCCGGGGCTCTTGATCAGTCGCTCGGGGTACTCGACGTTGGGCAGGGGGTGCACCTTGCCGTCGGGCCCCTCGATTGGCGCGTAGCCCTTGCCGAGCGGGTTCGATGCGAAGCCCGCGCCCCCGAAGGCGTGCTCCCAGTCGAGCGGTATCTCGGTGAAGGGCGCGGGCTCGGTCGGCGCGCCGCGGCGCCAGAAGCGGTCGCCGATCGCCACGAGGCGCTTCTCGACGGGGCCGAGCTGCACACGGGCCGTGCAGACCGGCACCGGTTTCTGGTCGGGTGCGTAGGCCGAGCCCTTGAGGAGGAGCTCGCCGTGGGACTTGGCGACCATCTCGTCGAGGACGGCGTCCTTGCCGAGGAGCTTGGGCACCGCCTTCCACATCTGGGCCTCGGGCAGGAGGGTGCGGGTGGCATCGAGGGGCACGAAGAGGAGCCCGGCGACGCAGAAGTGGTAGCGCTGGGCGCGCTCCACCGTCCGGAAGAGGAGGCCCACGTTGCGCGGCTTGAAGACTCGCATGCCGTGCGGCCTCAGGACTCGCTGTGGTTGCCAGATGGCTCGAGCAAGAGCCCGCCCTCGCAGAGCTCGAGCGGCGCGTCCTCCTCTTCGTCGGTCTCTGCCTCGAACTCCGTCGCGATGTAGGCGATCTTCATGGTGGTCGCCGAGATCCGCGAGATCGCGACCGAGGCCGCCACCGCCATGATCTCGAGCTTGAGCCCGACGAGCGACGCCTTCTCGACGAAGGCGTCCTTCTCCCAGCCACCGGTCTTCACCCACTCGCCGTCGACGTTGTGGAAGCCGCCGGGGGCAGTCAGGACGAAGCCGGCGGGTGCGATGAAGGTGGCGCTCCCTCCGGTCGTCACCGACAGCGCCGCCGGCGTGCTCGTCGTGACCCCGCCCGCGATGGTCTGGGTCACGTTGCCGCCGACGGAGATCGTCTCGTCGGCGCCGATGGTGCGGTCCACGGCCGCGCCCACGGTCTCGGTCCAGTTGGCGCCGATGGTGCGCGTCACGGAGGCCGACACGTCCTCTGTCTGATCGGGTGCGACGCTCCGCGTCTCGTCCCCGGTGATGGTCTCGGTGAGCCCGCCCGTGACGGTCCGGGTCTCGCCCGCGTGGATGGTCTGGGTGGCGCTGCCGTCGATGGTCTCGTCGAACGCGGCGTAGACGTGCGTCGTCTGGTCGCTGTGGTAGTCCTCGACGACCCGCCCCGTCACGTCCTCGGTCTGCTCGCCGCCGATGGTGATGTGGCGCGCCCCGCCGGCGTGGATCTTGGCGTCGCAGTCGGTGCTGAGGCGCACGTGGTGTCCGTCGGCGTAGGGGCCGTCGGAGGCGCCGAGGTGGAGCGTCGTCTTCTCGGGCGGCGAATAGAGCACGACGTACTCGGAGCCCGCCTGGTCCTCGACCTCGATGCGGTTCTTGCCCCCGGTCTGGATGACGTTCTGCGTGTTGTTCGCCTCGGTGACGGTGCTCGGCGTCTCCGGGTTGGGCACGGCGCCGACCAGCACCGGCTGATCGGGATCGCCCTCCAGGAAGGCCACGAGCACTTCGGTCCCCTTGCGGAGCGGGAAGTGGCAGCCCTCGGGGGCGCCGCCGTGGGGCTGCATCAGGCGCAGGAGCGCGCTCGCCTCCCCAGCGGGCGAGTCGTTCTCGTCGAAGAGGAGCTTCACGCGGTAGCGCCCCTGGTCGTCGAGCTGGGCGTACTCGCCGTCGGCGGCGCCGTCGACGCGGGCATGCTCGAGGCCGTGGGCGCGCGGCCACGGTGTCTTGCGCGGCGCGCGATAGGGCACGTCTGCTCGGACGGCCTCGACGCTCACGCGGTAGGGAGACCCGTCCGTGCGGAGCCAGTCACGGTCCGGGTCGATCCACCCCTCGAGGCCCCGGCCGGCGACGGCATCGAAGCCGACGTGCCGCACCCCGACGGCGCGGTACTCGCCGAGCAGCCCGCCGACCGGGTGCTCGCCCACCTCGAAACGGTAGCCGGCGCGCAGGCCGAGGACGGTGCCGGTCGCGCGAAAGAGCACCGCCTCGGCCGCCGCCTGCTCGGCGCGCACTTGCGCCAGACGCTTCGCCTCCGCGGGCGACCACGCCTGCCCCCCGAAGGCGATGACGGTGCCGAGCGCCGGATCGATGACGGCCTTGCGCTCGCGGAGCGCGAGCGCCGGCTTCGGGTAGTAGTAGTCGGCGACCTCGACCTCCTTGCTCCGGGCGGAGCGGCGGGCGGCCAAGCCGTGGAGCGACTCGCCGACGCTGCCCGCGGCGCCCGCGTCGAACGAGCCCACGCAGCGGACGGGCGAAGGCGGGTGCAGGTCCGTGGCGTGCGGACCGTCGGAGACGACGAGCTTGTCCTCGCCGTCCGCGAGCTCGAAGTAGTAGTGCAGGCCGTCGCGCTCGAGAGAGCGCGCGATGAAATCGAGGTCCGTCTCGCGGTACTGGCAGACGTGCTCGTGCTCGACGTAGCTCGCCTCGGTCTTCATCTCGTGCGCGACGCCGCCCTTGTCGAGGAGCTCCGCGAGCACGTCGAGCACCTTCTTCTTCACCCACACGCGGCTGTGGCGCTCGAGCCCGAGGCCCCAGAGCGTGGGCCGCAAGACGACCTCGACGAGCGCTTGCTCGCCGAAGGTGTGGACGAGCTCGACGGCGGTCACGAGGCCCGGGAAGTGGAGGGAAGCGGCGTCGCCCGCGCCCGGGACCGTGAGCGCGCCTCGCTGGCCGAGGACGCCGTCGAGGGAGGCGATGGCGGTGTCGTGCAGGAGCGCGAACACGCGCGCCCTGTACGGCGCCGAGATGCGCTCGTCCACGTCGAACGCTGTGACGCGCAGGCCGTCGACCCCATCGATCTCGAGTGTGAAGCGATCCATCTCGTCCTCGGACTGTCGACGTCACGTCCAGTTGAGAAAGCCGAAGGTGATTGCGCTCAGCGCCATGCGGCCCGCGTGGCGGGCCCGCGAGTGCTGGATGGAGCCCACCGCCTCGTATTTGCCGCCCCCGCCCTCGTGCTTGTCCCCGCTGAGCTCCACCTTGGCGCCGATGACCTCCGTCACGAGGACCGCCACGTCGAGCACGAAGGCAGCGATCTCCGTCGAGGCGCCGTACATCTGCAGGAACTTGCCGCCCTCGGCCTCGTGCTCCTGGTCCACCTCGGTCACGCCTCCGGGCGCCAGCAGCGTGAACCCACCGGGCGTGTTCCAGGTGGCGCCGCCGACGGCGGTGTAGGCGTAGGGGCCCGCCGTCACGATGGTGACATTGCCGCCGACGTCTTCGGTGCGCGCGCCACCCGTCGTCTCGGTCTGGCCGGCGCCGACGGTGAAGGTCGCGTTGGCTCCGACGGTCTCGGAGAGATCCGCGCCGATGCTGCGCGTCACGTTGGCCGACACGGTCTCGGTCTGGTTCGCCGTGATGCTGCGCGTCTCGCCCCCCGAGATGTCCTCGGTGACGCCGCCGTCGACCGTGCGCGTCTCGCCGCCGTTGATCGTCTGGGTGGCGCCGGCGTCGATGGTCTCGGTGAAGGCGCCGAAGACGTGCGTCGTCTGGGTGGCGTGGTAGGTCTCGGTCACGTCGCCGCCGACATCCTCGGTCTCTTCACCACCTACCGTGATGTGCCGGTTGGCGCCGGCATGGATGCGAATGTCGCCGTCGGTTCGCACGGTGGCGTGATGGCCCTCGGCGTACTGGCCGTCGGAGGCGCCGAGGTGGAGCGTCGTCTTCTCCGGGGGCGAGAACACGGCCACGTACTGCTTGCCGTCCTGGTCCTCGATCTGGACGCGGTTCTTGCCGCCCGACTGGAAGACGTTGTGCGTGTGGTTGCTCGCCGTGACCGGGCTCGGCGTGACGGCGTTGGGCACCGCGGCGACGATCACCGGCAGGTCGGGCTCGCCCGCGACGAAGGCCACCAGCACCTCGGTGCCCTTGCGCAGGGGCAGGTGCCAGCCCTCGGGCGCGCCGGCGTGCGGCTGGATCATGCGGAGCCAGGCGCTGTTCTTGCCCGGATCCTCGTCGGCCTCGTCGAACAAGAGGCGCGTGCGGTAGCGGCCGTGCTCGTCGATCTGCGCGTATTCGCTGTCGGCCGGACCGTCGACGATGCCGTACTCGAGGCCGGGGACGCGCGGCACCGGGCGCCGCAGGGCCGGGCGAAAGGGCTGGGCCTCTCGGACGGCCGAGAACTCCACGTGGTAGGGCTCAACCTCGGCGCCCATGCGCGCTCGGCGAGCGCCGCGGGCCATGCTCGCGTCGACGTCGAGCAGGGCGCCGAAGGTGCGCATGAGCCCGAGATCCACGCCACTGTGGTGGAGCTCCGTGACGAGGTACTTGCCGTTGAGGTCCGCGAGCGGGTGCTCCTCGAGCTCGAAGACGCAGCCGCTGCGCAAGGTCCGCACCGTCCCGGAGCCCGTGTAGCGCTCGGCCTCCACGCCCAGGCGCTCGGCCCTCACCTTGGCGAGCCGCGCCGCGTCGCCCGGCGTGAGGAGGTTGCCGCCGAAGAGGGAGACCTCGCCGAGGAGGCCGCCCGGTGCCGCCGCCTCGCCCGTGACCGCGAGGGCGGGGCGGAGGTAGTCGTAGTCGCCGAGCTTGACCTTCTTGGACGTGAGCTCCTTGCGCACGCCGAGGCGCAGGATCGCTTGGCCGCCGCTCTCGTCGGCGCTGCCCCGCCCCGGCCGGCGGAACTTGCTGGTCGGACCGGTGCCGTAGCCGCCGGAGGAGTCCGCGAGGACGAGCTTCTCGCCGCCCTCGGCATGCTCGAACCAGTAGAAGACGCCGTCGCGCTCGAGCCGGCGCTCGAGAAACTCGAGGTCGGTCTCGTGGTACTGGCAGATGTGGACGTGCTCGGGGTAGTCGCCGTCGAGCCGGAGATCGTGGCCCTCATGCTCCGCGCGCTCGAGGACGTCCTTCGCGACGTCGGGGAGCTTCTTGTCCGTCCAGACGCGGCTCTGCCGCGCGAGCGAGAGGCGCCACAGGTGAGGTCGCACGGTCACGCGCAAGAAGCCGTGGCTCGAGGTGGCCTGCACGAGCTCGGCCCCCGTGACGACACCGACACAGATCGGCTGCTCCGCGACGGCGGTGTCTCCGAAGCCGAGCCGGGCGTCGACGCCGACGAGCTTGTCGGGCTCGAACGATCCGTCCTCGGCCGGCACGACCAGGGAGATCTCGAAGGCGAAGCACTCGGAGATGGCTTCGCGCCCGACGAAGGCGGCGACCCGAGTGCCGTCCGGCAGGCCGTCGATGGCGATTGCGTAGAGATCCGTCATATCGTGCTCGCGCGCGGTGGTGTTTCGGCCGTCAGCCCAGCTTGTGCAAGATGGTGATGAGCTGCACCAGGCCCGTCGGCTTCATCCAGCCGCCGATGACCTTCTTCTCGATGCCCCACTTGTGGTTCTTCGCGCCGCCGATGAGGTCCACGCCCGCACCCAGGCGTTCGATCCCCACGTTGACCGCCTTGGTCTCGATCCCGATGGCCTCGGCCTTGATCCCGAGCACCTTCACGGCCTCGGCGTACTCGCACTCGTTCTTGAAGCCGTTGTGGTCGTTGCCGTTGTCGATCATGTTGACGCCGCCCGGCGCCAGCACCGTGAACCCCGCGGCCGCCGTGTACGTCACCGGCCCGGCCGCGATGAGCGTGAAGTTCCCCCCGATGGTCTGCGTCACGCCCCCGGTGATCGTCGCGGTCTGCGCCCCTCCCACCGTCAACGTGCTGTTCGCGCCGATGCTCACGGTCGAGCTCGCGCCGATCGTGTCCGAGCGGTTCGCGCCGATGGTAGAGGTCACGTTCGCCGACACGTCCTCGGTCTGATCGCCCGTGATGGTGCGGGTCTCGCCGCCGGTGATGGTCTCGGTCACGCCGGCGTGGACGGTGCGCGTCTCGCCGGCCGAGATGGTCTGCGTCGCGCCGGCGTCGATCGTCTCCGTGAAGTCGCCGTCGACGTGGGTCGTCTGGTTCGAGTGGTAGTCCTCGACCACGTTGCCCTGCACGTCCTCGGTCTGCTCGCCGACGACCGTGATGTGCCGGGCGCCGCCGGCGTGGACCTTCGCGTCGCCGTCGGTGCGCAGGGTGGCGTTGTG
>JADLAB010000085.1 GCA_020848455.1 Polyangiaceae bacterium | reverse complement strand
CTCCAGTCGGACCGATCCCGCCGGGCGCACCCGCGGTCCCGGTGGCACCCAGGGCCCCGGTTGCGCCGGCCGGCCCCACGGGCCCGGTCGCGCCATCGGCGCCCGTCGCCCCCGCGGCGCCCGTCGCCCCCGCGGCGCCCGTCGCCCCCGCGGCGCCCGTCGCCCCCGCGGCGCCCGTCGCCCCCACCGCCCCGGGCGCGCCATCGGCGCCCGCGGGCCCCGCCGCGCCCGTGGCTCCCGCTGGGCCCGTGGGCCCGCCGGCACCCGTCGCGCCTGCAACGCCGGTCGCGCCTGCGTCCCCGGTCGCGCCCGTGGGCCCGGTCGGCCCGACGAGCCCGCCGGGAGCTCCCACCCAGTTGCCCGCGCCGTCGATGACGAGCGTCCCACCCACGGTGACGGAGCTCGGGGTGATGTCCCCGGTCGCGTTGTTGCAGAGAATCGCATAGGGAACGCTGTGCACCGCCGCACGAGGCACCATCTCCGGATCCGCCCCGACCTGGATGCCGACGTAACGCACCGAGCCGTCGAAGGTCGTGTCGTCGAACGGCACGACGCCGCCGAGGGCGACCGAGAAGTAGCCCTCGTCGAAGGTGATGGCGTGTGTCTCGCTCCAGATGGGCGCCTGTCCGTCCACGGCGTCGTAGAGCGCGAACACGACGCTCACTTGTCCCGTTACGGGACTGCCATTGGCATCGTACAGCCGCCCCTGCTGCGTGAGGGTGCCCGGCACGGCGGCGACCGCGCTCCCCGCGGTACACAGCCCCGCAATCGTCAGCGCACCCCGCAGACACGTCCTCATTCGCATGGAAAGCTCCGTTTGCGGTCGAGTGACCACCACCCCGGCGCCGAGGGCGCGCGCACCCCGCACCGCCACCCTGCGCCCGTGCACCCTACGCCAGGAATGCCCCGGCGCCCGGGTCAGGGCACGCACCAGCGTGCAATGGCCCATAATGATGAGAGCATGCCGCCCCCGCGACGTCAATCCGTCTCGCGACTCAATCGGTAGCGGCAGCCCGATAGCCGCGCGGGCCCTTCACGCGTCGCTCCCGCTCCGACGCCCGCGAGCACGCGCAGCCGCGACGAGCGCGCCGAGCTCTTCGGACCGCACGGCCCAGGCGACCGCGACGAAGACGACGGCGAAGGTCGCCGTGCCGAGCGCGGCGGGGACGAGGCGACCGAGCGCGCTCGCCGAGCCCGCCAGGCCCGCAGGGGCGGGCAGGACCGCGAGGAGCGCGAGCGCGGCGCCCGTGGCCGCGGCGGACCCGAGCCCGGTCTTGGCGCAGGCGCGCGCGATGGCGGCCGTGTGCAGGCGCACGAGCCGGCGCCGCACGAGCACGAAGAGCAAGAGCGCCTGCGCGAGGTTCGCGAGCGAGTAGGCCGCCGACACGCCCGCGTGGCCGAGCACGGGGCGGAGCGCGAGCGCGGCGCCGGCAAAGACCGCGAGGTTCGCGACGGAGCCGAGCACGGGCGTCCGCGTGTCGCCCTCTGCGAAGAAGACGGGCGCGAGCTGGCGAATGGCGGCGACCGAAGGGATGCCCGGCGCGAGCGCCAGCACCGCCGCCGCCGTCTCGCTCGCGGCCTCGGGGCCGAACGCGCCACGCTGGAAGAACGCGACCACGAGCGGCCCGGCGAGCGCCGCGAAGAGGGCGGCCGCGGGCACGGCGACGAAGAGCGCGAGGCGCATGCTGAAGGCAAACGTGCGGGCGAGCTCGTCCTTCTCGCGCGCCGCGGCGAGGCTCGAGAGCGTGGGCAGGGCCGCCGTGGCGAGCGCGATGACGAAGAGCCCCTGCGGGATGGCGCACAGGCGAAAACCCCAGGTGAAGTAGCTCTGCCCGCCCTCGCCCGTGTCCGCGAGCAGGCGCCGGGCGAGCGCGATGTTGACGAGGTAGACGCCGATACCGACCCCCATGGTGAGGATGCGCAGGCCGACCTCGCGCACGCCGGGGTGACGCGGCTGCCAGCGCGGGCGCGCGAGCTCGCCGATGCGCCGCAAGGACGGCCACTGCGCGACCACGTGGAGCGTGGCACCGACCACCGCGCCGAGCGCGAGCGCGAGCGCCGGATCCTGTCCCTCGGCCGCGAGCACGGGCGGGAGCGCGACGGCCGCGGCGATCATCGCGACGTTCGCGATGGCCGGGCTGAAGGCGGCGACCGCGAAGCGCCGCCGGGCCTGCAGTGCCGCCATGTCGAGCGCTGCCCACGCGGCGAGCGGCAGGCACAGGAACACCCAGCGCGTGAAGGTCACGGTGCGGGCGTAGGCCTCGGCGCCGTCCTCGACGTGCACGCCGAAGAGGCCCGTGAGCGTGGGCGCGGCCGCGATGCCGGCCGCGGTCGCGACGCACACGGCGAGGAGCCACGCGCCGCGCAGGGCCGCGAAGAAGCGCCGTGCCCCCTCGTCACCCGCGGCGCGCCGCTGCTCGGCGAGCACGGGCAAGACGGCGCCCTGCACCGGTCCCTCGGCGAAGAGCTGCCGGAGCGCGCTCGGAATCGCATACGCGACGAAGAAGGCGTCCGTCACGGCGCGCGGGAAGAGCGCCGCGAGCACGGCGTCGCGCGCGAGGCCGAGCATGCGCGAGACGAGGGTGCCGGCGCCGACGACCGCGGTGCGCCCCGCGAGCCGGTGTCGTTCGCTCGCGCCGCTCGCACCGCCGTCGCCGCCCTCGCCCGACACGGCCGCTCGCGTACCACGGTGCGCGGGCCGGTCGTAGCGATTGTCCTGGCGGCGCGCGCGGAGAACAATCGTGTCGATGCCGACCCTGCCCACGCTCGGTTCCCTCGCCGCCCTGCTCGGCGCGGCGCCTCCGGCCGAGCCCGGGCGCGTGGTCGAGCACATCACCGACGACACCCGCACGCTCGACGCTCGCCGCCCGGGGGCGCTCTTCGTCGCGCTCGCGGGCGCGCGCGACGGCCACGACTTCGTGCCGGAGGCCTTGCTGCGGGGCGCCATCGGGGCGGTCGTGCGGCGCGGCTTCGCGCCGGAGGGCGTCCCGCGCGGGAGTCTGCTCGCAGTCGACGACACGGCGCGCGCGCACCCCATGCTCGCGGGCGACTGGCGCCGGCGCCACACGGCGACGGTCGTGTGCGTGACGGGCTCGGCGGGCAAGACGAGCACGAAGGAGCTCCTGCGCCATGCGCTCGCGACCGCCGGCACGACGCTCGCGACGCCCGGCAACCAGAACGAGGAGCGCGGCGTCCCGGCGACGCTCCTGCGCCTCGCGCCCGAGCATCGCTTCCTCGTGCTCGAGCTCGGCATGCGGGGCCCGGGTCAGATCCGCGCCCTCGCCGCCATCGCGCGCCCCGAGGTCGGCGTGCTCACGAACGTCGGCGAAGCGCACCTCGGGCGCCTCGGCTCGCGCGCCGCCGTCGCGCGCGCGAAGTGCGAGCTCCTGGAGGAGCTCGCCCCGGGCGGCGTCGCGGTCCTGCCCGCCGCGGACGCTTCCCTCGTCGCGCTCGCGCGCGAGCTGTGGCGCGGACGCGTGGTGACCTTCGGCCTCGGCGCGGGAGACGTGCAGGGCGAGCTCCGCGCGCCCGGCGAGCTCGTGGTCGAGGGCGAGCGCTTCGCTCTGCCCCTACCGGGGGCCCACCAGGCCCGGAACTTCCTCGCGGCCCTCGCCGTCGCGCGCGTCCTCGACATCCCGTGGGCGCCGCTCCGCGCCCTCGACGTCGAGCTCCCGGGCGGGCGCGGGCGCCGCCTCGAGCTGCCGGCCGGCGCCGTCCTGCTCGACGAGAGCTACAACGCCGCGCCCGACTCGATGCGCGCGGTCTTGCGGGCGCTCGCAGCCGAGCCCGCGCGCCGGCGCCTCGCGGTGCTCGGCTCCATGCGCGAGCTCGGGCCCGAGAGTCTCGCGCTGCACCGCGAGATGGGCGCGCTCGTCGCCGCGCTCGGACTCGACCGACTCTACGTGCTCGACGACGGGCCGGACGCCGCCGCGCTCGCCGAGGCTGCCGCGCCGGTCCCGACCGAGCGGTTCGCTTCCGACCCCGAGCTCGCGCGCGCGCTCGCGTCCGCGCTCGGGCCGGGCGACGTCGTCGTCGTGAAGGGAGCACGCGCGGTCGGGCTCGAGCGGGTGGTCGCCGCGCTCGCGGCCCCTTGAGGAGCCGCGGCCGCGGGAGCGTCCGCCGGTGCCGTGAGATCGAGCTTCACGCCGGCGAACTTGTGCGCGAGCTTGCCGCGCTTGCCCTGGTAGAAGGCGCGGATGGCGGCCGCGTCGGCGGCGAGATCGCCGGTCGGCGCGAACATCGTGCCGAGGCCGCCCCTCTTCGTGCCGTAGTCGAGAAAGCCGAGGACCACCGGCACGTCGGCGGCGACGGCGATGTGATAGAAGCCCGTCTTCCAGCGGTCGACGTGGCGGCGCGAGCCCTCGGGCGAGAGGATGACGTAGAGGTCGTCGGCGGCGCGGAGCTGGGCGGCCACCTGCGCGACGAGGTCGTGCTTGGCGCGCCGGTCGACGGGGATGCCACCCCACGCGCGGAAGATGCCGGCCACGGGCCAGCGGAACATCGTGTCCTTGCCGAGCCACGCGATGTCGAGGCCGATGGTCCACGCGATGGCGAGCGTGAAGGGGAAGTCCCAGTTCGAGGTGTGGGGCGCCGCGACGACGACGGCCTTGCGGGTGGCGGGCTTGCCGCCCTCGACCTGCCAGCCGAAGGCCGCGAGCCAGGCTCGCCCCACGAGATTCTTCAGTCGTGCCGCCGCGCGCATGGCGTGGAAGGTGCCAGACCGGGCGGCCGGGCACCGTCACATTGCCGTCACGTCGCCGCGACCGTGTGTACCCTCGGCCGACCCGACGGCGCGGTGCCGTGACGGCGCCGGCCCATCAGCCGCGCGGCCCGTGCTCGTCGTGCCAGCGCCCGACGGCCGCGCGCTCGGCCGCGTCGAGGCCGTAGAGGTCGGCGACGAGCGCGTCGAGCGCGCGTCGCTCGCAGGGCCCGGTGCGGGCCCGGCCGGGCCCGGTGCGCGCCAGGGAGAGTCGCGCCCCCTCCTCGGCGAGGCGCGCCAAGGCCTCGGGCGTCGGGCACGGCGGGGCCGGAATGGCGCGCAGGTGGCCGATCTTCACCTGCGGCATCACGGGCTGGCGGGCGTCGCGAAAGCGCTGGTAGTGCAGATAGCGGACGAGGGCGGAGTTGAGGAGCGCGACGAGCGCCGCGGCGGGCCAGGTGTCGCTGTCGAAGACGGCGAGCAGCGAGTTCCGGAACGCGACGCCGTCCGCGAGCGCGGCGATGGGATAGCGCGCCGTCTGCCGCACGACGATGCGCACGGCCTGGAACTCCTCGGCCGGCCGGATGCGCCGGCCGAGCGCGGCGCGGTCGACGTGGAAGCGCGGCGGCAGGAGCACGAGCTCGCGCACGTCGGTGCCCTCGCGGATGGGCGTGTCGAAGCGCTCGCGGGGCACGGACGTACGGCGGAAGTGCGCGCGCAGCGCCGGGTCCGACTGCACGCCGCGCTCGCCGAAGAGCTCCGGGGGCAAGGGGGGCAGGGCCGCGAGCCGCGCGAGCAGGCCGCGCGCGGTCGCATCGAGATCGGGCCGCTCGACCGGCCAGGGCTCGCCGGGCGGCGCGTCGGTGCGTCCGCCGGGCAAGCGCCGCGAGACGAGCGCCATGCAGGGCTGCGTGACGCCGGGGAAGCGGCCCTCGCCGAAGTCGACGAGCTCGGCCGGGAAGGCGCAGAGCTCGTCGTGGGCGCGGCGGGTCGGCTCGTAGCCGGCGAGCTCGGACAGCGAGGAGGGCACGACGAGGCCGAGGCGCCCGCCCGGTCGGAGCAGGCGTGCGGCGAGCGTCACGAAGAGGCCGTGGGTCGTCGGGTACCCGGCGAAGGACGGGTAGGCGCGCCGGTAGAAGGCCTTCACCCCCTCGGGCAACGGCTGCGCGGCGCGGCCGGCGTGCGCGATCCAGGGCGGGTTGCCGAGCACGAGATCGAAGCCGCCGCGCGCGAAGACCTCCGGAAAGGCGAGGCGCCAGTCGAGCCGGTGGCGGCGCGCGGGGGACTCGGTGTCCTGCCCCGCCGCTCCCCAGCCGAGGAGCGCGTCGCCACGGTGGATGTGCGCGTCCTGCGCGAGCGGCGGGCCGGGCTCCGCCACCTCGAGCCACAGTCGCGCCCGGCAGAGCTCGACCGCGAGCGCGCTGCGGTCGACGCCGTGGACCGAGCGCGCGACGACCTCGCGGAGCGCGCGGCGCTCGTCGCCGGCCGAGGCGGGCCCCGGCGCCCGAAGGCGCGCGACGTGGCTCGCGAGGCGGCGCGCCGCGGCGCAGAGGAAGTGGCCCGAGCCGCACGCCGGATCGACGATCGCGAGCTCGAGCAGCGCCTCGGCGGGCGCGTCGGGATGCGCGGCGACCGTGTCCGCCACGAGCGGCTCGAGCGCGCGGTCGAGCAGCACCCTTACGAGATCGTCGGGCGTGTAGTAGCTGCCGCTCGTGCGGCGCGCGTGGTCCTTCGTGGCGTCGGACGCCCCGAGCACGAGCGCGCACGCCTCGACCTCGACGCGGGGCTCGCGCTCGAGCAGCGCCTCGTACACGGCGCCGAGCGCCTCGGGCTCGAGGTCGCGGCGACGCGCGGGCTCCGGGCCCGCCGGCCCGGGGGGACTCGACAGGGCCTCGAGGGCGCGCCGGAGCGCGGCGTCGTCGAGCGCGGCCGCGTCGAGCGTCGGGCACGCGGCCGGCCCGAACGAGCCCGCGGGGTGCGCGACGCCGCGCTCCTCGACGGCGAGGCGGAAGAGCTGGCGGTGGACGAGCGTGAGCAGCTCCTCGCAGAAGGCGGCGGCGCCGAGCCGGCCCGTGCGCAGCGCGTCGCGAAGCGCCGTGTTCTCGGGATGGGCGAGGTAGCCCTGCGCGAAGATCCCGAGCGCCGCCTCGACGGCTCGGCGCAGGCCCGCGTGCTCGCCGCTCGCCTCCCCACGCCCGGCGCCGGGCTCCGCCTGCCGGCTCCCGGACCCTGTGCGCGCCGCCATCGCGCCGATGCTGTAGCGCAATCCCGCCGGTGTCACACGGTCGCGGTTGACGCCGCCGCCGCGAGGCCCGAAACGCCCGGGGTCATGGACGCGCGGCGCGCCTCGTCGCTTCGGAGCCACGTGGCGGCTTGCGTGCTCGCGGGCGCGCTCGCGGCGGCAGCGGGCGCGCTCGGATGCGGTCGGGGTCCTTCGCCGGACGCGGCGGCCTCGAGCGCGGCGCCGGGCGTGTCGTCGAGCGCCCCCGTCGCGTCCGAGGGCGACGTCCTCGCCGAGAGTGCGGCCTGCGCGGCGCGACGTGCCGCGCTCGCGTCGGGCCCGCGCGAGCCAGGCGCGCCCGAGCTCGAGGCCCACCGAGTGGAGCTCGTCGGGCGCGTGCGCGGCGCGACCGCGTGGTGGCGGCGCGAGCCGGCGCCGAGCACGCCGGCCGCGGGCGACGCGACGGGCGCGGCCGCGGGCAAGAGGGGCAAGAAGGGCACGGAGCGCGCGCACGACGCCGTTCGGACCCTCTTGCGCCGTCACAAGAAGAGCCCGGCGGCCCTGCGCGCCGCGCTCCTGCGCGAGGGCTACCTCTTCGCGAGCCGCGTCGACGAGGCGCTCGCGCTCGTCGATCAGGTGAGCCTCGCCGCCCTCTTCGCCGAGCCGCAGGTGTTCGTGCTGCGCCGCGGGGTCGTGCACCTCGTGCGGCGCGTGCCGCGCGACGCCCGCGGACCCGAGCGCTACGTGCACGCCGAGGGACCCATGGCGGGCGAGCCGGCCGAGCTCCTGTTCGGCGACCGCGTGGGGCTCGATCCGGGCGCGCTCGGACAGGGCACGCTCGCCGTCGATCTCGGCGCGGCGCAGGCGGAGCTCGGCTTCGAGGCCCTCGGCGCCGTCACGTGGGTCGGCGACACGCTCGCGGCCGAGGCGCGCTACGGCGCCGAGTGGGTACCGACGCTGTTCGACGTGAGCGGCACCATCGGCAAGGTGCTCTGCCAGGCGCCGAGCGCCGCCCAGGCGCCCGTCGTCGCCGCGGCGCGCGAGGCGGCACGGCGCGCGGCCCCGGTGCGCGCGCGGCTCCGCGACGTCGTCGAGGACGAGGTGCGCGAGGCGCTGCCCTTCGACTCGCCGCGCGGCGACAGCGGTGGTGGCGACGAGCGCTTCCCGCTGCGGCCGCGCTGGGACTCGGCCTACGCGGCGGGGCTCCGGACCTACCGCTACGGCGACCGGCGCTACGACGTGTACGACGCCCTCGGCCGCCCGCTGCGGCCGCAGGTGTGCATCGAGCTCGTGTACGACACCTGGGAGCGCGCGGCCGGGACCTGGTTCGCGCCGATGGCGGCGCGCACGCCGGGCGGCGCGCTCGAGCCCGCTCCGAAGCGCATCGTCGGCACCTTCGAGCTGCCGGATCTCGGCCTCACGAGCCCGCGGCGCTTCCAGTCGTTCGTCGACTTCAGCGCCTCGCACCCCGAGGCCTTCGAGGTCTGGGTCGTGCCGCCGGAGGAGCGCGTGGAGTACACGAAGCCCGCCGCCTTCTTCGAGATGCTCGGCAAGAACGCCGCGCGGTTCCGCGCGGGCGACGTGCTCGTGCTCAAACGCCCGAAGTGGGACGGCCACTCGATGTACCACGCCGTTCTCGTCATGGAGACCGACCCCTTCTCGGGCGTGCCGAGCCTGGTCGCCGGCAACGCCGCGCGGCCGCGCCTGCAGACCATGCAGGGCGTCATGCAGGTGACCTGGCGCCGCTACCTCGAGCGGCGCGTGCGCCCGCGGCCCGAGTGGCTCGACACGGCGATCCGGCAGCACCTCGGCCTGCCGTGACGAGTCGACGCGTCACCACGAGCTCAGGAGCCCGCCCGCCTCGCGCCGGCGCCGCGCGAGCGCCGTCAGCGCGGTCTGCATGGTCGACAGCACCCGCTCGTGGCAGCGCTCGACGTAGGCGGCGTCCGCGGCGGCCTCTGCGCCGGCGCGGTCGAAGCGGATGGGCTCGAGCACCTCGAGGAACATGCGCGACGGCAGCGGGAACTGGGGGATGGGCCCGACGCTGAGGCCCCAGGGCAGGCCGAGGTTCACGGGCCACACCTCGGTGCGGAACAGGTGCGAGGTGCGCAGGAGCTTCGCGAGCCAGCGCCCCTCGTCGAGGACGAACATCGTGGCGTGCGAGCCGGCCGTGACGATCGGCACGATCGGCACGCCCGAGCGGAGCGCGAGCCGCACGTAGCCACGCCTCGCTCCGAACACGATCTCGTCGCGCTTGCGGTAGGCGCGCATGTTGTCGATGTCGCCGCCCGGGTACACGAGCACCTTGCCGCCCGCATCGAAGATGCGGTGCGCGTTCTCGTGGCAGGCGCGCACGGCCCCGATGGGAACGAGCAGCTGGTGCACGAAGGGCAGGCCGAGGCCGACGCCGTGGGCGAGGCCGTAGGGTGTGTCGGCGAGGCCGTGGCGGCGGTAGATCGCGACCCCGAGCACGTAGGTGTCGGGGCTGACCACGCCCCCGCTGTGGTTTCCGACGTAGAGCGCGGCCCCGCGCGGGATGCGCTCGAGGCCGAGCACGACCGGCCGGAAGTACCACCAGAGAAAGGGCTCGAGGCGGTCGACGAGGCGGCGGAAGCGGTCGGGGTCGCGGTTGTCGAGGGAGTCGACGTCGTAGCGGCGCATCGGGCTCGAGCCGGCGCGCGCGTGCGTGGTGGCGCGCGGCGGGTACCGGCATGGAACGCGCTGCGTGGCGCAAGCGTCAAGCCCGCACACCGCCTCGGGCAGGGCGCCACCCCCGAGGGGGCATCCTCGCGTCCGGTCGCGTACAATCCCTTCCTCGGCGGGGGCCGCCTCGTCGGCGCCTGCCGGGCGCAACATGCCGCCCCGCGATCCCAGCTCCGCGCCCATCGAAGGGCTCATCGCCTCCGGGCCGATGCCGCTCGCGCAGCTCGCGCGCCGCGCGCGCAACGCCAAGACGGGCGCCGCCGTGCTCCAGAACGCCGCGCACTACCTCGGAGAGGCGGGGGCGCGCCTCGCCGCCGCGTACTGGCTCGGCCGGGCGCTCGCGGCCGGCAGCTCGAGCGCGGCGATGCAGCAGCAGCTCGCGGCGCTGCTCGGTCGCGGCGGCACCTTCGGGGGCTGGGTCGGCCTGTGGCGCGAGTCGGCGAGCGCGGTCGGCGGCGAGCCCTTCGTGGCGCTCACGCGTGCCTGCGAGGCGTCCCCGGCGCTCGAGGCGCTCGCGCGCGCGCTCGAGGCCGACAAGGAGGCCTTCGGCGACGAGGGCGGCGCGCTCGTCGCGGCCCTGAAGCGCGGCATCAAGCACGGGCCACTCGGGTTCTTCGACTTCCTCGCGACCTTCCGCAACCGCGTCTACGGCCACGGGGCGATGCTCCCCGAGGCGGTCGCGCGCCGCCTCGCCCTGCCCTTCCTCGGCGCGACCAGCCACGTGCTCCGCCTGCCGGCGCTCTTCGACGGCGCGTGGCTCGGGCGCACGGCGGTCGACGTGCTCGGCGCCGACGGCCGGCACTACTGGAAGCGCCTGCACGGCGTGAGCGAGGCCGTGGTCGAGCCGTCGGACGAGCTGCCGAGCGCGGCCGAGCCGTCGCCGCGCTGCCTCTATTTCGTGCCCGACCCGCGCCGGCGCGCGAGCGACCTCGGCGAGCGCGACGCGGCCCCCGAGTCGGGCGCCCTGCCGGTGCTCGCCGAGCCCGTGTCGCTCTCGTTCCTCGTCGTGCAGGACGAGGACGCGACCGGCCTGTCGCGCTTCGGGTTCTTCCAGCGCGCGCTCGGCCGCAAGGGCAGCGAGCGCGGCGAGCGCAAGGCGCGCGGCATCGAGTACCTCGACTACCTCGGGGGCGCGTTCCGCGACGACACCCTCGCCGACGAGCTCGCGCGGCTCGCGCCGGCCGTGCTCGGCGACGCCGGCGGCCCGGGCGACGACGCCAGCTCGAGCGACGAGGGCGAGCGCCCGGCGGCCGGGCGGCGCTCGGAGCGGCGCTTCGGCGACTTCGTCATCGAGGCCGAGCTCGGCCGCGGGGCGATGGGCATCGTCTACCGCGCGACGCAGCGCGCGCTCGGGCGCTCGGTCGCGCTCAAGGTGCTGCCGCCCGCGCTGCTCGAGGACCCGATCGCGCTCGGGCGCTTCCATCGCGAGGTGCAGGCGCTCGGGCGCTGCGATCACCCGAACGTCGTGCGGGTGCTCGCCTCCGGCATCGAGGAGGGGCGCCCGTGGTTCGCGATGGAGCTCGTCGAGGGGGCCGACCTCGCCGCGGTGTACGCGACGCTCGTGCGCTGGAAGGGCGAGCGCGAGCTCACGGCCGGCCACCTGCAGGCCGCGTCCTCGAGCCGGCGGCGCCGAGCGGCCGGACGAGCGGCGGGCCGGGCGGCGGCGCGCGCGACGGCGAGCGACGAGCGCGACCCCGCGAGCGACGAGCGGGCGCGCGGCGACCGCGAGCCGGACGCGACACCCGCGCCGGGCGCCGCGGTCGAGGCGCGCACCCTGTCCGAGCTCGCGCGCGCGGCCCCGCCGCTGCCGGCCGAGCTCGCCGACCAGGGCAGCGTGTACGACCGGCTCGCGCTCCTGTTCGCGGCCGCGGCCGACGGCGTCGAGGAGGTGCACCGGCGCGGGCTCGTGCACCGCGACCTCAAGCCGGCGAACCTCATGCTCACCGCCGACGGCGAGCGGCTGGTCGTGATGGACCTCGGCCTGGCCAAGACGACCGACGCCTCCGTGTCCTACACCGCCGCGGGCGGCGGCGACTTCGTGGGCTCGGCCCGCTACGCCGCGCCCGAGCAGCTCCAGGCCAAGCTCCTCAAGGTCGACCACCGCGCCGACATCTACAGCCTCGGCGCGACGCTCTACGAGCTCGCCACGCAGGCGCCGATCTACCCGTCCGACGACGTGAGCGAGCTCTTGCAGAAGAAGCTCGCCGAGGAGCCGCGACCGGCGCGCGAGCTCGAGCGGCGCGTGCCGCGCGAGCTCGAGATCGTGCTCCAGAAGTGCCTCGCGCGGCGCCCCGAGGAGCGCTACCAGAGCGCGGCCGAGCTCGCCGACGATCTGCGCGCCTGCGCCGAGCGCCGGCCGATCCGCGCCCGGCCGCCGTCGGCCTTCGAGTACCTGCGCCTGTTCCACGCGCGCCAGAAGGGCCTGGTGCGCCTCGCGGGGGTGGGCGTGCTCGCCGTCGTCGGGCTCGTGGCGGTGAGCTTCGTGCTCGTGAGCCGCGAGCGCGCCGACGCCCTGCGCGAGCGCGACGCCGCGAGGGACGCACGCGCCCTGGCCGACGCCGAGCGCGAGCGCGCCGAGAAGCTCGCGGCCTTCGTCGCCGACGACCTCTACCAGCGCCTGAAGCCCATGGGCCGGCTCGATCTGCTCGACGCGGTGAGCGAGCGCATCGTCGACTACTACCGCTCGCTCGACCGGCGCGCGCCCGGGATCGCGGCGCGCTACGCCGACGCGCTCATCCGACTCGGCAAGGCGCGCGAGCCGCGCGGCAAGCTCGACGAGGCGCGCGGCTCCTACGAGGAAGGGCGCGCCGCCGTCGAGGCCGTGCTCACCGCGGGCCCCGCGGACCGCGAGCTCGTGACGGTGCGGGCCCGCGCGCTCGACGCCCTGGCGCGCATCTCGGCCAAGCAGAACCAGCTCGCCCAGGCGCTCGGCCTGGCCGAGCAGAGCCTGGCGGCGCGGGTGGAGCTCGCGGCCGCGAGCCCCGACGACGTGAAGGCGCAGCACGACCTCGCCTCGAGCCACAAGACCGTCGCCGCCGTGCTCGAGGACGAGGGACGGGGCTCCGAGGCGCTCGCCGCGCACCGCGCCGCGCTCGAGCGGCTCGAGCGGCTCGCGGCGACGGGGAGCGAGCTGCTCGAGGTGCAGCACGATCTGGCGGGCAGCTACAACAGCGTGGGCGATCTGCTGGCGGCACAGGGCAAGCGCGAGGACGCGCTCGCCGCCTACGCGAAGGCACTCGCGGTCGCGAGCCGGCTCGTCGAGCGCGACGCGCTCAACGCCACGGCGCAGCGTTTCCTCGCCGCCAGCCACGAGAGCATCGGCATGGCCCACGCCGCGAGCGGCGCGAGCGAGCCCGCGCTCGGCGCCTACCGGCAGGCGCTCGAGATCCGCGAGCGGCTCGCGAAGCTCGATGCCTCGAACGCCGGCTGGCAGAACGATCTGTCGATGACCTACCACCACCTGGCCGAGACCCTCGCCGAGCGCGGCGAGCTCGCCGAGGCCGAGGCCTTCTACCGCAAGGACCTCGCCATCACCGAGCACCTCGCCGCCGCGGACCCCTCGAACGCCGGCTGGCAGCACGATCTGTCGGTGAGCATCAACAACCTCGGCAGCCTCGCCGAGGCGCGGGGCGACCGGGCGGGCGCGCTCGCCGAGTACCGGCGCGCGCTCGCCATCCGCGAGCGGCTGAGCGCGGGCGACCCCGCCAACGTCGAGTGGAAGCGCGAGCTCGCCGTGAGCCATGCGCGCGTGGGTCGACTGCTCGCGGCGGGCGGCGAGCACCAGGCGGCGCTCGCGAGCCTCGAGAAGGACGCCGCCATCGCGCGCGAGCTCGCGCTGCGCGATCCGGACAACACGAGCTGGCAGCGCGATCTCGCCGTGAGCGAGGCGACGCTCGCCGCGGTGTACCTCGACATGAACCGGCTCGACGAGGCGATCGTGGCGCTCGACCGGTCGCTCGCCCTGCGCGAGAAGCTCGCCGCCGCCGACCCCGACAACGGCAGCCTGCGACGCGATCTCGCGGTCACGCACGGCGAGATGGGCGCCCTGCTCGAGCGCCGGGGCCGGGTCGACCGCGCCGAGGTCGAGCTGCGCCGGGCGCTCGCGCTCCTCGACGCGGGGGGTGCCCGAGGGGCCGACGGCGCACGCGACCCGGCGCGGGCCGACGGCGCACGCGACCCGGCGCGGGCCGACGCGTGGCGCGAGCTCGAGAAGATCGCCCTCCTGAAGCGCGACGCCCGGCGCAACCGCGACTCGAAGAGCCGCAGCTACAACGACATGAACTTCGACATGGAGTGAGCGCCGTTCGCGCGCTGCTCGCACGGAGCCCCGCGCGCTGGCTCGCACGGCACCCCCCGCGCTCCGCTCGCGCCCCGGACGCCGCCCGCTCCGCTCGCGCCCCGGACGCCGCCCGCTCCGCTCGCGCCCCGGACGCCGCCCGCTCCGCTCGCGCCCCGGACAGCGAACCCGAGCGCAACTCGAGCGCCGGTTCGGCCGACCTATGGACAGACGCCCCGCGTCTGCCGCCTCGATCCCCCCAACCGGCCGTAACTGCCCCCGAACCTTCGATCTGCCCCGAGTTTCGGCCGGTTCAAGTCCGTTTCTCGGCCGTCCAAGCCCCCCACCCGACCAGTCGTCCACCACTTGCGAGCATCCATCGGGCCTTGCGAGCAGCCAACCGGCCGTAACTGCCCCCGAGCCTTCGATCTGCCCCGAGTTTCGGCCGGTTCGAGGCCGTAACTGCCCCCGAACCTTCCCCGAACCTTCGGTCTGCCCCGAGCTTCGGCCGGTTCGAGGCCGCGACGATCCACCCATTCCCGCCCGACGAGGTCCCATGCCACCCGCCCCCCTCGGCCAGCACATCGTGATGAGGCTCCGCGAGGATCGCGTGCTCGCGCCCACCGTCGAGGCGCGCCGCGCGTTCGCCCGGGCGGTGCTCCGCGTGGCGGAGCCGTTCGCGCTCCTCGCCACGCGCGCGAGCGACACCCACGTGCACCTGCTGGTCGCCTGCCCCGAGCCCGAGGCGCGGGAGCTCGGCCGCCGTCTCGGCGTCTCGCTCCGCCGCGTCCTCGCCTTGCCGACCCCCTTCGAGCGCGCACGTCTCCGCCCGGTGCACGACCAGTGGCACCTCGCGAGCGCGTTTCGCTACGTGCTCGGCCAGCACGCGCATCACGGCATCGGCGGCGACGAGCTCTTCGAGGCGAGCAACCTCCCCGATCTGCTCGGCATGCGCCTGCTCGGCGCGCACGCCACCGCGCACGTCCGCGGCCTCTTGCCGCGCGTCGGCCGCACCGAGCTCCTCGCGCTCCTCGGCGTGCCCGATCTCGACGAGCCGCGCGCCATCCACCCGGACGACCTCCCCGACGCCGCCGCCGGCGCCGTCGGACTGCCCGACCTCGCGGGCCTTTCGGCGCCGGTCGTGGCCGCACGCCGCGCCGCGCTCGCCGTCGCAGCAGCCCTCTCGGTCCGGCCCGCGCCGCGCGCCTCCGCCCCGCAGACCACCCTGGCCTCCGCGCTCGGCGTCCACCCGCGGACCCTGCGCCAGCTCGCGCGCTCGTCCCCCGACCGGAGGCTCGTCCACGCCGTCCTCCTGCAGCTGCGCGCCCGCGCCGCGGTGCGCGCGCGCGGCGGGTGGCCGCCCGACTCGGAGGCCGCGCGCGCGGCAGCCGATCGGGGTTCGCGCCTCGCCACCGCCGAGGTAGCGTCGGGTCGATGGCTGCCGCGCGCAAGGCACCGGTCCTCGCCGAGCTCCCGCCCGGGCTGCCCGCCGAGGTCGTCGTCGCGGGGCGCGCAGGGGCCGCTCGTGTAGCCGCGCCGCAAGGGGGACGATGATGCGCCACTGGCTCTGGCTCGTGACGTCGCTCGCGCTCGGGGCTTGTGCGGGGCCGGCCCCGACGCCGCCGGGCACCGCAGGGGTCGGACGCGACGCGGGGGCGCTCGACCCGTCGAGCGGGTCGAGCACGCCGAGCGCGCCGAGCGCCTCCGGCACGGGTACGGCCGGCGCGCGCGCCCCTTCGGTGGCGACCTTCGTCGTCGTGGTCGAAGACGCCGCGGGCGCGCCGCTCCGGGGCGTCGGACTGCGCGTCCTCGGGGGCCCGGGCGAGCCCGAGCGCGTGACCTCGGACGAGCACGGCGAGGCGCGCTTCGGCGCGGGCGCGGGCGTGCTCCAGGTCCTCGTCGACGATCCGCGGCGCCCGGCGGTGATGACCTACGCGGAGCTCGCGGCCGGCGAGACGAAGCGCCAGGTGGTCGTGCTCCCGGAGGCGGCGCTGGTCGACGGCGTGGTCCTCGACGCCGCCGGGCAGCCGCTCGCGGACGCGGAGATCGAGATCCTGCCGGTCGGCATGGTGGTGCCGCCGCGCGCGAAGACCGACGCCGCGGGGCGCTTTCGCGCGGTGCTCGCCGAGGGCTCGTGGCGCATCAGGGTCTCGAAGGCGCAGAAGTCCGAGCTCTCCACGACCCTCGACATCGCCAAGGGTCAGACGTCGGCGACCGCGACCATCCGGATGGTCGAGGCCGCGTCGCTCGTCGTCACGACCGACTGCCCGAAGAAGGGCTGCCCCGGCGCGGAGGCGACCGTCTCGGTCGCGAACAGCAGCTGGACCCAGTACCTCGACGCCGCCGGGGGCGTCACCTTCACCGATCTGCCGATCGGCGACGCCGTGGTGACCGTGCGCGACCAGAAGGATCCCCGCCACCCGAGGCTCGGCGAGGTCAAGCTCACGCTCGTGACGGGCGCCGCCGCGAGCGCCAGGGTGCAGGTCGCGGTGCTCGACGCGAACGCGACCGTCACGGGCAGGCTCGTCGAGCGGAGCGGCAAGCCGGCGGCGCAGATCGCCGGCACGGCGCTCGTCGTGGAGGCGTTCTTCCAGGGCTTCGGGCGGCGGGTCGTCGTCGCGGCGCCCGACGGGAGCTTCGTCGTCGAGCACGTGCTTGCGGGCGAGGTCCAGCTGAGCGGCCTGCGCATCGATCCGACGGACCCGATGAGCGGCGCCAACGGCGGGCGCTCCACCACGAAGGCGACCGCGCCCGCCACGGCCGTGGTGGTGCAGATCAACGACTTCACGGGGCGCGGGCCGTGAGCGACTGTCGACTCGAGTGAGCAGTCGTGCGCAGTCGACTGAGCACTCGAGCCGAGCGCCGGCTGCGGCCCGAGCGCGCGTAATCCCCTGGAAAACACGGCCGAATCCACCGGCCGCGCGCACCCCGCGCGGGCCGTGGCGCCCCTGGCCCCGCGGTTGCATTGCCTCTGCCCGACGACCCACGGAAGGACGAGGCACATGCGAACTGCAGTCAAACACGGGCTTCTCGGCGTGGCGGTGATCCTGGCAGCGGCGGCGGGCGCCTGCGCCTCGGGCAAGAGCAGCGACGGCGCCGCGCTCGCGACCGGCAGCGGCGGAGCGGGTGCCGGCGGCGCGGACTCCGGCGGCAACGGGCAGGGCGCGGGCGGCGGCTTCAACGGCGGCGGCTGCGGCCTCTCCGGGCTCGACGACCTCGGCGCGGGCGTCAGCGCCGCAGACGCGGCGCTCTTCGCCGAGCCCGCGGGCGCGCAGGCGCCGCTCGTCTTCGACCCGCCGTCGGGCGCGCTCGTGCCGGACGTGTGGCCGAGCCCGCGCTTCCTCGTGCACACGAGCGCCATGCCGGCGCTCGCGGAGCTCGAGCTCGTGGTCGGCGGCGAGACGCTGCGCTTCACCGCGATCCCCGAGGCGGCGCCGAAGGCGCACGACGACTCGACCGTCACCGGCGCCTGGTGGACGATCGCCCTGCCCGACGCCACCTGGGAGGCCGTGCGCTGTCTCGGCGACGAGATCGGCTGGAGCGTGCGCTGGGCAGCCGCGGGCGCCGCGGCCCCCGCGGGCGAGACCACGGGTGAGCTCCGGCTGCTCGGCGGTCTCGCCGAGGCACCCGACCTCAACTACCTCGAGATCGTGCAGCCCGACAGCGTGCAGGCCCCGTCGGACTTCGCGGTCCAGCGGCTCGCGCTCGAGAGCGGCACGCCGCAGACCCTCGCCACGAACGAGGAGCAGGGCTGCATCGGTTGCCACGCCGTGTCGCCCGACGGCGCCGACCTCGCCTACCAGACCCTCGAGGCCGGCTGGCGCGTCAAGGTGATGCGGCCTCACGACGGCGCCCCGCCGACGCCCTCGCCCTTCGTCAGCCCGTCGGCGCAGGCCCTGCTCGACGCGACCTCGCTCACCGTGCCGGCGATGGCGCGCGACGCGTGGAGCGACGAGACCGGGCACTGGCTCGCGGCCGTCGGCGCGGACGGCGCGCTCGGGCTCGTCGAGCTCGACGCCCCGCAGGCGAAGCTCTTCACCGCCCCGAAGCCGGGAACCGGCGGCACGGTGGAGGGCGAGCTCTCGGTCGCGACGCCGGCCTTCGCGCCGGGCGCCGATCGCGTGGTGTTCGTGGCGACCGACGGCATGGTGGACGGCTACTTCTGGCAGGGCAGCACCGCCGACCTCTGGCAGATCCCGGTCACGGTCACGCACGACGGCGCGCCGAGCTTCGGAGCTCCGGCGCCCCTGCCCCACGTCGGGGCCACGGCCGAGAACGAGACCTATCCCACCTTCTCGCGCGACGGCGCGCTCCTCTCGTACACGCGCACGGCCCCGGGCACCGGCGGCTACGACGAGGAGACCGCCGAGATCTGGGTGATGCCGGCCGACGGCTCGCACGCCCCGACGCGCCTCGTCGCCAACGACGCCCCGACCGACCCCGTGCTCTACGCGGGTGCCGGCCCCACGAACAGCTGGTCGCGCTTCGGCAACGCCACCCTCGAGCGGCCCGAGGGCACCTACTACTTCCTGCTGTTCTCGAGTCGCCGCGGCGACGGGCAGCTGTGGGAGGATCGCTCGGTCGGCTCGAACTACATCGCCGGCCGCCCCATCGCGCGGCTCTACCTCGCGACCGTGCTCCTGCAGCCGAACGGCGTCGTCGCGAGCTTCCCGGGCGTGCTCGTACCGGATCAGCGGGTCGACGCGGGCGCCCACACGGCGAACCTCACGGCCATCACCTCCGTGCCGCCGCCGCCGGCGAACTAGCCATTGGCTACCCGCGAGCGTCAGGCCTCGAGCGACGGGGCAAGCGCCGCCGGGGTATGCGCGCAGACGAAATCGCGGACCTCGCGGGGACGCGTTCGTGGTCGCGGGCACGCAGTGGCGCCCCCCACCCGGGGCGGCTCGACTCGCGGTCACCACTCGTCGAAGTCGCCGAGCCCGCCGCCCCCGTCGCCCGCGTCGAAGGCGCTCGCGTCGAAGGTCTCGAGCGCGTCGCCGAGCGCCGCCTCCGGGTCGGCCGCGAGGGCCGCGGCGTCGCGCCCACGCGAGAGAAGGCCTGGCGCGCCGCGTCGACCACGGCCGTGGCCTCGAGGTTGGCCTTCATTCGACCCGTGCGCAGGTCCGGCTCCACGCCGAAGCGCTTCTTGACCCGGTCCCAGAACCGGGGCGCGCGCAGCAGCTCCTGGCCTACGACGAACAGCTCGATGACTCCATGCAGCTTCATGCATGGATGGATAGGCACGCGCCTACGCTTCGACAATTATCCTATTTTGTCTCTTCATGTCGTGTAAATCTACACGTCATGGTAGGCGCGCCGGTCGCCGAGGTTTGCGCCAGCGCCAGCGCGTGCGCGGTTCCTGCGCCGAACCCGAAGAGGTGGTGGAGCGCGAGCGCGCGTGCCTCGCCTTTCGTCGTCGCGATCTACGGTACGCCAAGCGCGGGACCGCTGCGCGCCCCCCGCGCGGGGGTGCCGAAGCGCGCGCCGGGCCTTGACATGCTAGCAAAGTGATATCACTTTGCTAGCAAACGGAAGGCGGGCAGGCGGTCATGCAGAGAATCGAGGAGACGAGGCGGGATGGGCTCTCGGGCGGCGCCTTCGTGGCGCTCGCGCTCGGGCTCTTCGTCGGGGCGGTGGCGCTCGCGGTCAAGGGCGGGCCGAGCCAGGACGCGATCCTCCTCGGCGGCGCGGCGCTCGGGACCCTCCTCGGCATCGTCGTCGTGAAGGGCCTCGTGATGGTGAACCCCAACGAGGCCGTCGTGCTCCAGCTCTTCGGCCGCTACGTCGGCACCATCCGGGAGTCGGGGCTGCGCTTCACGAGTCCCCTCTACACGCGTGCGCGGCTCAGCGTGCGCGTCATGAACTTCGACAGCGCGAAGCTGAAGGTCAACGACCAGGACGGCAACCCCGTCGAGATCGCGGCCGTGGTCGTGATGCAGGTGCGCGACACGGCCCAGGCGCGCTTCCAGGTGAACGACTTCTTGAGCTTCGTGCGGGTGCAGGCCGAGGTGGCCCTGCGCAACATCGCGACGCGCTACCCCTACGACGGGCACGACGAGGGCATCTCGCTGCGGGCCCACACGCAGCACATCGCCGAGGAGCTCAAGGTCGAGCTCCAGGCGCACGTCGACGAGGCCGGCATCGCGATCATCGACGCCAAGATCAGCCACCTGGCCTACGCGCCCGAGATCGCCCACGCGATGCTCCAGCGGCAGCAGGCCTCGGCCATCGTCGCGGCGCGGCAACGCATCGTCGAGGGCGCCGTGGGCATGGTGCAGATGGCGCTCGCCATGCTTGCCGAGCACGAGGTGGTGGAGCTCGACGAGGAGCGGAAGGCGGCCATGGTCTCCAACCTGCTCGTCGTGCTGTGCGGCGAGCGCTCCACGCAGCCGGTGGTCAACGCCGGCACCATCTACCAGTAGCCCGAGGGAGGTCGTGGCGTTGCGCAAGGCCTTCCTCCTGCGGATCGACCCCGCCGTGCTCGACGCCCTGCAGCGCTGGGCGAACGACGAGCTGCGCAGCCTCAACGGGCAGGTCGAGTTCGCGCTCCGCCACGCGCTCGCCGCGGCCGGGCGCCCCGTGGCGGGCGCGGGCAGCAGCCGGGCCCGAGGCGCGCCCGACGAGGCCCCGGTCGGCAGGCAGAAGGCGCGCGGACCGCGAGGCTGAGCTCCGCGTTGCCCCGATCGAGGCGTCGGCCGTCACGGCGAAGCGCGCGTCAGGCGCTCAGAACGACACGTAGTCGTGCACGAGCGCCTTGCCCTCGCAGAGCTCGAAGCGGTACGCGCGACCGCCGACCCAGCATTCGAGCGCCGCGCGCGCTGCGTCGAGCTCGTCGCCCGCGAGGGCCCAGCGCCCGCCGCCGAGGGCGAGGTAGCCGGCGCGCCTGTGCTCGACGAGCCGCCGCCAGTTCTCGGCTAATCCGGAGGAGTGGTGCTTGCGGACCGTGCCGTCGAACGACAGCGTCATGAAGCCGATGATGCCGGTGGGCGCTGCGTCGCGCACACCGGCGACGCGCTGGCTCTGCCCTGCCCTCGGCTTGGCGAACGAAGCGGCGACGACCTCGATCGTGTCCGGCCGCAACAGGACGGCCACGTCGTTCCCGAGCGACAAGCCGAACGCGCCCGCGGCGACCTCGAGCTCGGCGCGAGGCTTGCCGAGCGGCAGCAGGACCAGGCTCGATTCGCGCAGCACACCGGCGAGCGGCTTGCCGAAGGATTCGTCGGCGCCGACGGCGCGGATCGGGTCGGCGCCGAGCTCGGCGCGCTCGATCTCCTTGTCGTCGCTCACGTCCCACACGATCACGCGCCCGTTCGCGCCCGCCGCCACCAGCCCGGCGTTCTCCGGCGCGACGGCCAGCTCGACGACCGGCGCGCCGAGATCGAAGAGCTGCCGTCCGGCCGCCGACTTGGCGCCGAACACGCGAACCCAGCCGTCCGCACCGCCCGTGTACACGGCGGTTCCTTCGGCGGGCATGGCGGTGGCGGTCACCGTGGACGCTTGCTCGAGCTCGTGCTCGCGTCGCAGCACGCCGCGCTGGTCGCCGAAGACGTCGACGACGTACGTGAACGCGCGCGCACCGTCGGCGAGCGCGAACGCGCTCGCGCGGCCCGCCATCGAGAGGTGATGTGCGGTCGCGGGCGCCGGCGCGATCTGCACCGCGCGCGTGCCGTCCGGATGGAGATCCACCGTGTAGAGCTCGGCGCCGGCGAGGAAGCCGATGCGGTCGCCCGCGTTGGTCGCGAGCTCCCGCGGGCGCGGTGCGTGCCGGCCCGAGCGCCCCGGCGCCTCGCCACCCTTGTCGAGCCGCACGAGCTCGCCGTCCGCCAGGAGGCCCACGAGCGTTCCGTCGCCCGCGAAGGCGGCGGCCGTGAACACGAGCCCGGGATGGCCGGAGGCCGCGGTCGCCTTCGCCTTGCCGGTCCTCGCATCGTAGAAGGCGAGCGACTCGCCCGCTGCGACACCGAGCGCGAGGCCGTCCGCGGCAAACGCGAGCGCCGCCCGCGCGCCCTTCGGTGGCCCGATGCGCGTGCGCTTCGCGCCGTCGGGCAACGTCACGACCTCGACCGTGACGCCCGCCGCCGCAGCCGCCGACACCGCGAGCTCCGCGCCCGACGGCGACGCCGCGAGCGCCTGGACCGCGCCCGACGTGGTGAGCTTCGCGAGCTCCTTGCCCAGCTCGACGTCCCATACGCGCACGACGGCGTCGGCGCCGCCGCTCGCGAGCAGTCCGCTCGCGGAGAACGCGAGCGCATGGGCGCCGCCCGTATGCGTCCCGAGCTCGCGCGCCTCCGGCAGCCACACCACGACGCGCCCGTCCGCGAGCCCGGCCGCGACGCGCTCGCCCCGCAAGGCGACGGCGGCGACCGGCGCGCGCGCCGAGAAGCGCCGGACCTCCTCGGCCCGCTCCGGGTCGACGACGACGACCGAACCGTCCGCCCCGCCAACCACTGCGCGCGCGCCGTCCGTAGCGAGCGCGGACGGCACGAGCTGCTTACCGTCCTCGCCTGCAAGCACGACCTCGCGCGTCGCACGCCCCTCCGGCCCGACGATCACGAGCCGTCCGGTGTCCACGAAGAGGAGGTTCGAGCCCGAGCGCGCCACGCCCGCTCCGGGCGGGAACCCGTTCGGCGCGCGCACCGTGCCGGCGAGGCCACGGCGCGCGAACGCCTCGAGCGCGCGATCGAACAGGCGCCGCGCCTCGACGGCTTTTCCGGCGGCGCCCGCGGCAAGCGCCCGCTCGTAGAGCTCCTCGGCGCCCTCGGCGGCGTGTGTGGCGACGCTCCCGCGCGCGGCCGCGGCGGCCCGCTTCGCCTCGGCGGGCGCGGCTTCCGATGCCTCGATGATGCTCGCGAGGGAACGGACCTCCGCTTCGCGACCGAGCTCGGCGAGGACCGCGATCTGGTCCGCCCATGCGGCGGACGCCTCCTCCGCGCACACGCGGTTCGCCTCGGCGAGCTCCTCGAGTCCGTGGTGGAGCCATCCGTCGCGAAAGGCCGTGAGCGCTTGCTCGCGATCCGTCGGCGCGTTGTTCTCGCAGGCGAAGGACCTTTCGTTTTTCGGGGCTGCGTCCGGACCGCGCTTGCCCGCGCACGCCGCCAGCGCGAAGAGCCCGACGAAGCCCAAGATGCGCATGGCGCACGATATTACGGCGGCCGCTCGGCGCGCACCAATCGCTGTGTGCCGGCGCCGATCGGGCATGGGCCCCGTCGAGCGCGACGCAGCGGCATGCGCGCCATGGCACGCTCCGAGGCATCCCCTCATCTCCCCCCAACAATGAACGATGAACCGGGTAGCCGTCCATGGCACGGCGGCGCACGGTGGCCGCCGGCGCAGCCGCGCCAAGCCGTGACCGTCATCGTCGACGGCTTCACCACCGTGCCGACCCGGCCGCGTCGCCTACGGCTCGGCGACTCGACCGGCGAAGAGCACGAGGCCGGTCTCGAGATCGCGGACGAAGAAGAGGAACGGTCGGTCCGCGCGGAAGCTCGTCGCGGCCGGCATGGGCATGCTTTCGTTCATCACGACCGCCGTCGCGGCGGCCGCCTCGGTGCCGGCCTCGTCCATCGCGACGAAGGCCTTGTGGTAGATCTCGTCCACGAACAGCCCGGCGTCCGAGATGCCCGAGAAGTCCGCGGGGCCGAACGCGCGGCGCATCCCGAGTGCCTCGAGGTGCTCCTTCAGCGCGAGCGACGTGCCTGGCTCGAGACGAAAGCGCGGCAGCGTCACGTCGAGCTCCTTCGGCTCGAGCGCCGCGACCCAGCGATCGAGCGTGGCGGCGTCGAGCCGTGCCTCGAGGGCGGCGAGGCCGTCGCGCGCGGCCGGCAGCACCAGCAGCGTCGCGAAGCGGCCGCCGGCGTAGCGGAGCTCGGCGAGCTCGACGCCGTCGACGGCCGCGTGCCCCGCGGTCGCGTTGCTGTGCATGAGCGGGACGTCCTTCGTCGCAGCGCCGGCGAGGTGGAACGGTCCCGTCGTGGTGAGCGGCGCGAGGAACGGCTCCTGCCACGCGGCCTTGAAGTAGAGCGCGTTCGCGAGCACGAGCCGCGTGGCGCTCGTGATGGCGCCGTCGGGCAGCAGATCGACGATGCGCTCGCGCGTCTGCTCGACGACCCAGCGGTTGATGCGCTGCCGCTCGACCTCCGGCTGCCGCGCGAAGTCGCTCGGGTCGAGCGGCGCCGCGTAGCGCGTGGCGGTCAGATCGACGAACGGCGCGTGGAACGGCAGCGAGCGCTCGCCGAAGAGCCGGTTCACGGCGTGGATTTCGTGCGGGCCTTGCGACGCCTGCCACGACGCCAGCACGGCCGCGAGGCCCTGGTGGAGCGCCTCGTCGTCCGGCGCGTGGAGCGTCTGCTTCATCTCGTCACGGGTCGCGCCGCGCGCGCCCGCGTAGGTCATCGACAGGGCGATCGCCAGGCTGGCGGGCGAGAACGCGAGGTTGCCGGGCGCGCGCGCGAGGCGCCGGTGGAGATCGAAGCCGAAGGCGTTCGCGCCCGCGACCGCCGCCCCGCTCGGCCCACGCCCGACGACCGGCGTCGCAGGTGGCACGGTGGCCGCCGGCACGGCCGCGGTCGGCTGCGCCGCGACGGTGGTCGGGGGCCGCAGCGGCTCGCCGCCGTTCGGGACGGAGCAGGCGGTGGCGAGGGTGGCGACGAGAATGGCGAGCCGCGGCGTGGGGCGCATGAGGACCTCGTGTTGGCAGGAGAGCTAGCTACGCACGGCGCGCCGTTTCGGTCTCGGGCCTGCTGCGGCAATCGTGCCGCGACGCCACGGGCTCAGGGTCGCCACTGCCCGCTGCCGCTGGCGTCGAGCCCGAGGGCCGAGAGCCGCTCGCCCCGCGGGAACGTCGCGGGTCCGGGCGTCACGAGCCACCCGCGCCGGGCGCCTCGAACGCCCGCCGCAGCGCGGCGAGGTGCCGCTTCTGGATACCGGGCACGGCGAGGATCTCGGCGTCGCTCGCGGCGCGGATGGCGGCGAGCGAGCCGAGGGTCGTGAGCAGGGCCCTCCGCGCCGCGGGGCCGAGGCCCTTGACGGACTCGAGCTCGGAGCGCAGGCGGCGCTTCTTGCCCGTCTGCTCGCGACCGCGGTTCGCGAAGCGGTGCGCCTCGTCGCGGGCGCGGGCGAGCAGGTAGAGCGAAGCGCTCTGCGGCCGGAGCAGGATGCCGTTCTTCTGGCCGGGCAGGTACACGCGATCGACGATCTTCTCCCCGGTCACGCTCTCGCGCTCCTTGGCGAGGCCGACGATGCACAGCTCGTGCAGGCCGAGATCGTGCGCCGCCGCGAGCGCGACGCCGAGCTGCCCGCGGCCGCCGTCGACCACGAGCAGATCGGGCAGCTCCCAGGTCTCGTTCGCCGCGGCGTTCCGCTCGACCGGTGCGGCCGGAGGCTCGGGCGCAGCGGAAGCCGCATCTCGCAGGGCGGGCGCCTCGGCGGACGCGGCGGGCGCCTCGGCCGACGCGGTCGGCGCCTCGGCGGCCCCGCGACCCCGCAGGAAGCGCCGGGCCAGCACCTCGTACATCGCCGCGTAGTCGTCGCCCGACTCGGTCGTGCGCACGCGGAAGGTCTTGTAGCGCTTCTTGTGGGGCTCGCCGTCGCGCAGGCACACGATGGCGCCGACGGCGTCACCGCCGCCGAGGTGCGAGATGTCGCAGCACTCGATGTAGTGCGGCACGGTCGGCAGGCGCAGCTTCTCGCGCAGCTCCTCGAGGCGCACCTCGACCTCGGCCTGCGCGCGCTGCTTCTCCGCGAAGGCGTGCGCGGCGTTCTCCGCTGCCATGCGCACGAGGCCCGCCCGCTGCCCGCGCTTCGGCACGAGCACGGTGAGCTTCCGGCCGCGCCGCTCGGTGAGCCAGTCCTCGAGGCCCTGCAGGGCGTCGGGCGCGAGCGGCAAGAGCAGCTCGTCCGGCAGCTCGCTCGCGCTCACGAGCTCGTCGCCGTAGTAGCCGCCGACGAAGCCCGCGAGCACCTCCTCGTCGGGCAGCTCGCTGCCGCGGAGCGAGAAGCTGTGGCTGTCGGTCAGGCGCCCGCCGCGCACCTCGAGCACCACCACCTCGCAGATCTCGGCCTGCCGGAAGAGCCCGATGACGTCCTGATCGAGGTCGTGCACCGTGACGACGCGCTGCGACTGACGGATCGACTCGACGGCGCGCAGCTGGTCGCGGTAGAGCGCCGCGAGCTCGAACTCCATGCCGCGCGAGGCCGTGCGCATGCGCTCCTCGAGCTCGCGGCTGAGCTCGTCGTGGCGCCCGTCGAGAAAGAGCTCGACCGCGCGCACCTGCCCGCCGTAGAGGGCGGCGTCGACCGGGTACACGCACGGACCGGGGCAGCGCTTGATCTGGTACTGCAGGCACGGCCGGCGCCGCGAGCGCAGATCGGCGTCGGTGCAGGTGCGTAGCTGAAAGTGCTTGTTCACGAGCCCGAGCGTGCGCCGCGCGCTCGTGGCCGAGTGGTAGGGGCCGAAGTAGCGCGCGCCGTCGGGTGCGGGGCGGCGCACCATCTCGAGCCGGGGCCAGTCGGCGCCGCGATCGAGCCGGAGGCAGAGGAAGTCCTTGTCGTCGCGCAGCTTGACGTTGAAGCGCGGCTGGTAGCGCTTGATGAGCTCGTTCTCGAGGACCGCGGCCTCCTTCTCGCTCGCGGTGACGATGGTCTCGAGATCCGCGACCACGCGCCGCAGGATCGGGATGAAGTAGCGGTTGTCCGACCCCGACTCCTGGAAGTAGCTGCGCACGCGGCTCTTCAGGCTCTTGGCCTTGCCGACGTAGACGACCTCGCCCGCCCCGTCCTTGAAGAGGTAGCAGCCGTGCGCCGGCGCGAGCGACGCGAGCTTCTGCCGGAGCTCCTCGGAGTAGTCGAGCGACATGCCCGTGCGCTCGGGACCGTGTCAGAAGGCGTCGTCCGGCAGCGAGAGGAGCTCGAGCGAGCTCTGCTCGACGAGCTTGCGGGTGAGCTCGAGCGAGGGCAGCACGTTCTGGCAGTAGAAGCGACAGGCCGCGACCTTGCCGTCGTAAAAGGCGCGGTCGGGCTCGGCGGCCGCGTCGCGCTTGCCGAGGGCCACGGCCGCCTGGCGCAGGAGCAGCCAGCCGATGACCGTCTCGGCGACGGCCGCGAGCACGCGATTGCCCTGCAGGCCGACGTGCTGGAGCGACTCGCCGAGCTTGCCCATGAGCGCCGCGAGGATGGCCTGGAGCTCCGTCACGGCCCGGCCGAGCCGCTGGCGCTCGGCGGCGAGCGCCGCGCCCCCCTCTTCCTTGGCGAGCGTCTCGCCGATGCGGCCGAGCAGCACGCCGAGGGTCGCGCCGCCGTCGCGCCCGACCTTGCGCAGCAAGAGGTCGAGCGCCTGGATGTGCGTCGTGCCCTCGTAGAGCGTGTCGATCTTCTGGTCGCGGACGTACTGCTCGATGGGGTAGTCCTGCACGTAGCCCGAGCCGCCGAGACACTGCAAGGACAGGGTCAGCATCTCGTAGGCCTTCTCGGAGCAGTAGCCCTTCACGAGCGGGAGCAAGAGGTCGTTCAGGGCGTCGAGCGACTTCGCCTCGGCGGCCACGTGGCCGCCCGCGATCTCGACCTGATCCTGGATGCTGGCCGTGAAGAGGGCGAGCGCGCGCATCCCCTCGGCGTGGCACTTCTGCAGCATCAGCATGCGGCGCACGTCGGCGTGGCCGATGATGGCGATGCGCGGGGCGGTCTTGTCGGTGGCGCGCGGCAGCTCGGGGCCCTGGACGCGCTCCTTCGTGTAGGCGAGGGCGTGGAGGTAGGCCGTCGACAGGGTGGCCACCGATTTCACGCCGACGCCCATGCGCGCCTGCTCGATGACGTGGAACATCTGCTGGATGCCGCGGTGGACCTCGCCCACGAGCAGACCCCGGGCCGGCGTGCGCTCGCCGAAGGTCATCTCGCAGGTGGCCGAGCCCTTGATGCCCATCTTCTTCTCGATGTTCGTGACGAAGGCACCGTTGCGCTCGCCGAGGCTGCCGTCCTCGTTCACCCAGAACTTGGGCACGATGAACATCGACAGGCCCTTCGTGCCGGGGCCCGCCCCCTCGGGGCGCGCGAGCACGAGGTGCACGATGTTCTCGACGCCGTCGAAGTCGCCGTTCGTGATGAAGCGCTTGACTCCCTCGATCTCCCACACGTCGCCCGCGACGGGCCGCGCCTTGGCGCGCGCCGCGCCGACGTCGCTGCCGGCGTCGGGCTCGGTCAAGACCATGGAACCGCCCCAGCCGCGCTCCAGCATGGCCTTCACGTAGCGCGCCTTCTGCGACTCGGTGCCGAGCCGGTCGATGATGCGCGCGATGACGGACCCGAAGGCGTAGTAGCCGACGCAGGGGTTCGCGCCGGACACGAGCTCGAAGGCGGCCCAGCTCACCGAGGGCGGCGCACCGAAGCCCCCGAGACGCTCGGGCACGTCGAGCTTGTCGAAGCCCGACTCCTTGTAGGCCGCGTTCGAGCGCTTGAGCTCCTCGGGCAGGGTGACGTTCCCCTCGGCGTCGAGCACGAGCGGCACGCGGTCCGAGGCGACGAAGGAGGCGTCGATCTCCGTGCGACAGAGCTCGTCGAGGCGCGCCAGGATCTCGCGGGTCGTCGCCTCGTCGAGGTGCCGGTAGGGCTCGTGCTCGAAGGTGCGCTTCTGGATCTCGAGCACCTCGAAGAGGTTGAAGTAGATGTCGCGCAGGTTGCTCTTGTAGTGGTGTGTCGCCGTCACCGCTGCCTCCGCTCTCGGCCCCCGTTCCGCACGTAGCGTCGTAGCCCCGGCGGGCCGGAGCGACAACCCGCGCCGTTGCGCGAGGCCGTCGCTCGCTGTAGTGATTCGGACGCCATGGACATCCAGGGAAAGCGCGTGCTCGTGACCGGTGGGGCGGGCTTCTTCGGCTCGCACCTGGTCGAGCGCCTGCGCGCGCTCGGCGCGGCGAGCGTCGCGGCGCCGCACTCGCGCGACTGCGACCTCACGGACGGCGCTCGGACGGCGGCGCTCTTCGACGAGCTGCGGCCCGAGCTCGTGTTCCACCTCGCGGCCAAGGTGGGCGGCATCGGGGCCAACCTGCGGCACCCCGGCTCCTTCTTCCACGACAACATGGCCATGGGCCTGCACGTCCTCGAGCAGGCGCGCCGCCACGGCACGCCCAAGGTCGTGGTCGCCGGCACGGTGTGCGCCTACCCCAAGTTCGCGCCCGTGCCCTTTCGCGAGGACGATCTCTGGAACGGCTACCCCGAGGAGACGAACGCGCCCTACGGCGTCGCCAAGAAGGCGCTGCTCGTCATGGCGCAGGGCTACCGGCGCGAGTACGGCTCGAACTTCGTCGTGCTCTTCCCGGTCAACCTCTACGGGCCGCGCGACAACTTCGACCTCGAGACCTCGCACGTCATCCCGGCGATGATCCGGAAGTTCGTCGAGGCCGACGAGGCCGGCGCCCCGCACGTGACCCTGTGGGGCGACGGCAGCCCGACGCGCGAGTTCCTCTACGTCGACGACGCGGTCGACGGCTTCGTCCTCGCCGCCGAGCGCTACGACGGCGACGAGCCGGTGAACCTCGGGGCGAGCTTCGAGATCGCCATGCGCGAGCTCGCCGAGAAGGTGCGCGCGGCCGTCGGCTACCGCGGCGACATCGTGTGGGACACCTCGCGCCCCAACGGCCAGCCGCGCCGCAAGCTCGACGTCGAGCGCGCCCGGGCGCGCTTCGGGTTCAGCGCCAAGACGACGCTCGACGCCGGCCTCGCGACCACCCTGGCGTGGTACCGGCAAGCGCGCGTCCGCGCCGGCTGACCGGCGCGGCGCGGCGCGGCGCGGACGGCTACTTCTTGTCGCTCTTCTGCTCGCTGCCGCGCTTCTTGAGCTCGCTCTTCAGCTTGCCGAGCTGGTCCGTGTACTGCTTCTGCGCGTCGGCGACCTGCTTGTCGATCTCCTTGACCTGCTCCTTGGCGCGCTTGACGGTGTCGTCGAGGTTCTTCTTGGCGTCCTCCATCTTCGCGATGCGCTCGTCGGACGCCTTCTTCTCCGCCTCGGTGCGGCCCTCTTCCTTCTGGAAGGCCTTCTCCTCGTCGATGTACCGGTCCATCGTCTTCTTGATGCCGTCCGACTCGCCGATCATCTTGTTGAGGCGGTTCTTGCGCTCGGGCAGCTCGATGTTCGCCGTGTAGCTCGCGTCGGCGATCTCGTCGGCCTGGTCCTCGACCTTCGGCACGTTGTCCTTGCCGATCTCTTCCTTGTAGCGGTCGATGAGCAGGTGCGCGCTGTTGGCCTTGCGCATGCGATCCTTCGACTCTTCCTCGATGGCCTTCTTGAAGCCGTACATCGTCGCCGACTGCACGTCGGAGGCGGAGCAGCCCTTCTGCTGGGCGGTGTAGCCGACGCCCGAGGCGACCTTCTTCGCGATGGCGTCGTCGCCCTCGCCGAGGAACTTCTGGCCGCACTCGATCTGGCGGCGGCGCTCGACGTACTTCTCGCTCTTGCCGGCGTTGTCGGCGGCCTCCGCCACCTCGGCGACGCGCTTGTAGTTGGTCGGCTCCTTCACCTGGTCGGGGTAGGTGTCGAACTTCGCCGTGGCCTCGCCGAGCGCCTTCTGGCGCTCGCTCATCCCGGACGCGGCCGCGTCGAGCTCGCCCGGGTAGTCCTGTGCATAGTTCGCCTCCTGGACGGAGCTGCCGACCTTGGGCTCGGGGGTGCCCTTCTTCTCGCAGCCGGTCGTGCCGAGCGCGACGCCGGCCAGGAGCACGCACCCCACGAGCGCGCCGAAGGCGCGCAGGCCGGGCAGGCGTCGGGGCAAGGAGGACGAGGACGGAGCGGGGGTCACGAGAAAGAGGCTTCGCATGGCGTGCTGTGTCCCGCCGCCTCGCGGGCGGGTCAAGTTTCTGATGCGTCCGGGCTGGAATTGCTTTGCCGCAGCGGAAGGCCGCGGGACATCCTGCGCCCATGGGCACGTCGTTCTTCCGGCTGCTCCGGTACCTGGGTGTCGAGGTCGACATCGGCCTCGTGCCGGCCGTCATCCTCGGCATCGCCGAGCTCGTCGCGCTCCTGTCGGTGCCGAGCGTGCTCCTGCAGCGCCGCGGGCGCCCGCAGGCCGCCCTCGCGTGGCTGCTGGCGCTCTTCGCGTTCCCGCTCGGAGGCATCTTCGCGTGGTGGCTCTTCGGGCGCACGCACCTGCGCCGCAAGCGCCGCAGCCGCACGAAGAGCACCAAGGTGTTTCGCGAGCGCCAGCAGCACATGGCGCGCTGCGAGGAGGGCACCGCCCTCGACGGCCTCGGGCCGGCACGCGCCTTCGGGCGCACCGTGTGGGTCTCGCAGGGCAACGACGTGCGCCTGCTCATCAACGGGCGCAGCGCCTTCCCGGAGATGGAGCGCGCCATCGCCGCGGCGCGTCACACCATCCACGTCCTCTATTACATCTGGAACGACGACGCGACCGGGCGTCGCATCCGCGATCTGCTCGCCGAGCGGGCGCGCGCGGGCTGCAAGGTGCGCGTGCTCGTCGACGCCGTCGGCTCGTCGCACTTCCTCGGCAAGTTCGCCGACCCGCTGCGCGCCGCGGGCGCCCACGTCGCCGCCTTCCTGCCGCCGCGCTTCCGCGGTCTGCGCGCGCCGGCCTTCAACTTCCGCAACCACCGCAAGATCCTGGTGGTGGACCACGAGGTGGCGTTCACCGGCGGCATGAACATCGGCGACGAGTACGCCTACGAGTGGCTCGACATCTCGCTGTCGCTGCGCGGGCCGGCCGTCGGCGCGCTCGAGCACGTGCTGCTCGAGGACTGGTTCTTCGCGACCGGCGAGCACGTCGCCGAGGTCGAGCCGGCGCCGGTGTCCCTGCCGTGCAAGGTCACCTGCGCCGTCATCGCGAGCGGGCCCGACGCCGTCGACGAGTGGATCCACGACGCCTTCTTCGTCGCCCTCACGCGCGCCGAGCGGCGCATCTGGCTCGCGACGCCCTACTTCATCCCGAGCCACGCGCTCACCGTGGCGCTGCGGACGGCGGCGGCCCGCGGCGTCGACGTGCGCATCGTGGTGCCGGCGCGCTCGGACGTGCGCCTCGTGCGCTGGGCGTCGCGCGCGTACTACCGCGAGCTCTTGCTCGCGGGTGCCCACATCTTCGAGTACGAGGGCCAGATGCTCCACGCCAAGGCGCTCGTGGTCGACGACAACCTCGCCGTCATCGGCACCGCGAACGTCGACAACCGGAGCTTCAAGCTCAACTTCGAGATCGGCTGCTTTCTCCACTCCGAGGCGCTGAACCGCGAGCTCGCGCGCTGGCACGAAGAGACCGTGGCCGACTCGCTGCGCGTGCGTCCGCGCGACCTGGCGCACGAGCCCGTCCTGCAGACGCTGCGCGAGTCGGCGGCGCACCTCTTGTCGCCGCTCTTGTGACGCGGGTCACTCCTCGGCGGCGAGGTAGCCGCGCCTGGCCAATCCATGGACCAGGTTCTGGATCGCACACGATCCAGTTGGGCCTCGGCGACCGATTGCCTACATCGCATTACAGACACTTGGCTGGGCGTACCCTTCGGCACAGGTGTTGCTTCAGGGGGGCCACTCAGCCAACCCGGGCAACGCACCGTTCGCCCGCCATCTCGAGGGAGCATTCGACCCATGTCCCAGCGCCGTTCGTCCCGCCGCCCCGTCCTCTCCGTCGCCGCCCTGCTCGGCGCGCTCGCGGCCGCCGCGGTCACCGGTCTCGCCCCGAGCGCCGAGGCCCAGCAACTGCGCTTCTCTGCGACCGCACCGGGCGGCATCGCGTCGACGGGCAACACCCTCGGGCTGAGCAAGGCCTACGGGCTGAACGGCCCGGGCACGCAGCACTCGATCGGCACCTTCATCACGCTCGACCCGACGCTCGTCGACGACAACCCGATCGACCCCGCGAATCCCTGGCCGACGAACACCACCTGGGACTGGCACAAGAACGGCTCGGCCGGCGTGCTGCAGCTGCCCGAGGGTGCGACCGTGCTCTACGCCGAGCTCGTGTGGGCCGGCAGCTACCGCTACGGCGCCGAGGACGTGCTCGCGAACCTCGAGGATCCGATCACGCTCAGCGTGGCGGGCGACTCGACCTTCGTCGCGCCCGACGGGCAGACCGCGCGCACCCTGGCCGAGTCGGCCTTCAGCGGCTTCGCCGTGAACTACTACCTCCGCTCGGCCGACGTGACCGCGTTCCTGCAGAGCCACGGCGCCGGCACCTACGCGGTCGAGGGCGTGCCCGCCACCCAGGCGGCCACGGTCAACACGCTGAACGCCGCGGGCTGGAGCCTCGTCGTCGCGTACCGCTCGGACGCGCAGCCGATGCGCAACCTGTCGGTCTTCGTCGGCGGCCCCTTCGTCGACGAGGACACCGAGCAGGACTACGAGGTGTCGGGCTTCTGCGCGCCGCCCTACGGCGCCGTCGAAGGCAAGGTCCTCATCAGCGCGGTCGAGGGCGACGCCAACCTCACCGGCGACCAGCTGGCGCTCGGCCGGAGCGGCACCAACGCCTTCGTGGCCCTGTCGGGCCCGAACAACCCGGTCGACAACTTCTTCTGCTCGCAGGTCAACGACGCCGACGGCCAGGCGGATCTGCTCGGCACCTTCGGCGACGCGAACCACGACCCCTTCACGGGCCAGAACATCCCGGGCGGGCGCCAGAGCTGGGACCTGACGACGGTGCCGGTGAGCGCGGCCGAGGGCCACCTCGACAACGACCAGAAGTCGGCGGTCATCCGCACGACGACCACCGGCGACTCCTTCATGCCGACGCTCGTCGCCTTCCAGATCGACGTCAAGGCGCCGAACTTCAGCGACTCGACCACCGAGAGCGACGTCCCCGCGGTGCAGCTCGGCGACACCCTCGCGGTGACCGCGACGCTCAAGAACAGCGGTCAGGCGCTGGCCGCCAACCTCGAGGTCGCGATCCCGCTCGAGTCGGGCCTCGTGCTCGACGGCTTCGCGATCGACGGCACGCCGGCCAACGTGAGTGCGAACGCGCTCGCGAACGGCGTGCAGGTGGGCAGCCTCGACGTGAACGAGACGGTCTCGGTGCGGCTCGAGCTGCACGTGGTGGCGCCGCCCGCGAACGGCGTCGACTTCGTGTTCGAGCCGACCTGGGGCCACAGCTTCGTGATGTGCACGGACCAGCCCGCCATCGACGAGACCTACGCCGGCCCCCCGGCCGAGGTGCTGTTCGAGGTGGTCGAGCAGGGCGGCGCGGGCGGCACCCCGAACGAGGGCGGCCACGGCGGCTCGACCGCACAGCTCGGCCCGGCCGAGATCGTCGAGGAGGGAAGCTGCGGCTGCCAGCTCCCGGGCCGCAGCGACTCCGGGTCGGGGCCGTGGGCCGTCGTGGCACTCGGTGCCGCCGCGATCGTCCTCGCGCGCCGCCGCCGCAGCTGAGCGCCCCGCGGGCAGGAGCAGCTGCCACAGAACCACGGAGGCACCGAACCACGGAGCGTGACACGGAGGAGCCACTGAACGGTGCCGGCTCCGTGCAGCGCTCCGTGTCTCCGCGTCTCGGTGGTGGTCTCCTTCTCGGTACCGACCCGCTACCTTCGACTACCGACTCCAGAGCGGCACGCGCGCGAGCAGGCCCTCGAGACCGAGCGCCGGCGCGAGCTCGCGGAGCTCCGGGCGAGCACCCTGCCAGGCGAGCTCCGCGAGCGGCTCCGGCACCGGCGCGTCGAGGCGCAGGGTCGCCAGCGTCTTGTAGAGCGCGGCCTCGTCGCGGCCTGCGGCGAGCGTGGCCGCGAGGCGCGGGGCGCCGCGGACGGCGACGCGCCATTCGGCTGGATCGGCCGGGATGTCCTCGAGGTGGCCGTGCACCCGCAGCACGGCCGCCGCGGACTTCGCGCCCCAGCCGGGCAGCCCCGGGTAGCCGTCCGCACTGTCGCCGACGAGCGCGAGCCAGTCCGGGATGCTCACCGGCGGCACGCCGTGCTTGGCGAGCACGGCCGCCTCGTCGAGCACGAGCCCCTTGCGCCGGTCGAGCTGGACCACGTGCGTGCCGCGCACGCACTGGGCGAGGTCCTTGTCGGGCGACGCCACCAGCACCTGCGAGGCGAGGGGCGCGTAGCGGGCGGCCGCCGTCGCGAGCGCGTCGTCGGCCTCGAAGTCGACCATCGCCCAGACCACGAAGCCGAGCGCGCGCATCAGCTCCTCGGCGAGCTCGAACTGCGCGAGCAAGGCCGGCGGCACGCCCTCGTCGGTCTTGTAGCCGGCGTAGAGGTCGTTGCGGAAGGAGCGCACCACGTGGTCGGTCGCGCAGCCGACATGCGTCGCGCCCTCGTCGCGCACGAGCCGGAGCAGGGTCGCCGCGAGGCCGCGCACGGCCCCCACCTCGCGGCCGTCGGGCGCGCGCGCCGGCGGCGCCCCGAACCAGCTGCGGAACAGCTCGTAGGTCGCGTCGACGAGGTGGACGCGCGGCGCGGCCGGTGGCGCGGAGCTCGGGAGCGACTCGACGGGAGGCATGGGCGTGGCCGCACAGCGTACGCTCTCGGCGCCGGCGCGCGAGCCCCGGCGGCGCGCGGGGGCGCGCGGGGCGCCGTCGCGGCGCGTCGAGGCCGCTCGAGGGATCCTTCGCGCCGCCGCCGACGTAGGACGCGAGCATGAAGAAGAGCTCGGTTCGGTACCTCGGGCCCCTCGTCGCGGTCGCGCTCGGGGCGCTCGGCGGCTGCAGCCGCAAGGGCCAGAAGGAGTGCGACGCGTACCTGGCCAAGGACCTCGAGTGCGGCGCGGAGTCGTACAAGGGGCTCGACGAGGCGGAGAGGAAGCAGGCGGCCGACCTCGTGCGCACCTTCTGCCTCGAGGCGATGGCTGGCGACGTGCGCGGCGCACCGAACGCCGAGGTCGAGAAGATGGCGAACGAGATGCTCGCCACCCTGCGCGGCAAGGTGGCATGCGCCTCGGCCGCGACCTGCGAGGCGTACCGCGCCTGCGAGCAGGCGGTCGACGCGAAGCCGGCGCGGTAGCGGGCCTGCGCCGAAGGCGACGGTCGCGTCAGCCGCGCTCGGAGGCCACGGCCGTCGAGACGGGCGCGAGCCCGGGGGGCGACGCGCGCGGCACCGCGCGGAGCGGCGTCTTGCGGCGCGCCGCCGCCTCGAGCGCGAGGGGTGGGCGCCGGATGGCGATCTTCCGGTCCGGGAAGAAATCGGCGAAGGTGGGCGCCGGGGTCGCGAGCAGCTGCGCGCCCACGGCCTCGGCGCGCGCGAGGTCGATGGCGAAGCCGTGCGCCTGGAAGTCGCCGACGAGCCGGTGCGCGAGGCGGCGCAGGCGCTGCAGGGTCGACAGGTACGCGCCGCGCCAGATCTCGAGATAGGGCCGGTGGTCCATCGGGTTCAGCGACATCGTGCGGCGCAGGCGATTGGCGGGCACGAAGGTGTACGCGCTCACCTCGGGATGGCGGCGCAGCACCCAGTTGCGGCTCATCTCGTAGCGGGTGTGCGAGATGGTCCGCACGTTCTGGTCGACGTTGTAGAGCAGGCCACGCCGGTTCGAGAACCCGGCCGTGCGCGCCACGTACGGGACGAAGGGGTCGAGCACCACGATGAGCGTCGCCCCGCGGCGGATCGCCTCGACGAAGTTCGTGGTGCGCGTGACGGCGCCGTCCTCGTAGTAGCGCCCGCGGATGCGCGTGGCCGAGAAGGCCGGGTTCAGGCTCAGGGACGCCTGGATGGCGAGGCTGATGGGCACCTCGTCGTTCGCCTCGTCGCCGAAGAGCACGTGCTCGCGCTCGTCCTGATCCGTCGCGCCCACGTACAGGTGGCGCGTGAGCCGGCGAAAATCGTTGGTCGCGCCGCGCACCGTGAGGATGTCGCGCAGCATCTTCTCGAAGCCGTCGCCGCGGAAGGGCGGCGCGACGATGTCCATGCAGTCGAACAGGAGCTGCTCGACCGACGGCGACGAGCGGCCGGCCAGAGCCCCCCACAAGCTCGACGCCGCGTTGCGACCGGCGTGGAAGAAGCGCCGCACGAACCCCGGCAGATCGAAGTGGATCATGCGCAAGAGGCGCATGTCGAGGCGCGGGATGCGCCCGCCCTCGGCGCCCGCGATGGCGGCCATGAACTCGTCGACCGAGTAGCCGTTGGCGAGCGGGCCGTTCACGACCGCCCCGGCGCTGATGCCGAAGTACAGGTCGAAGCGGTTCACGCCGCCGTCGGGCAGGCAGTCGTCGAGGCACTTCAGCGCCCCGAGCTCGAAGAAGATGCCGGAGATGCCGCCGCCGGCGCAGCACAGGGCGCGCTGCCCGCGGCGGCGCCCGACCATGATGCGCTCGGCCTCGGAGGCCAGCTCGGCGGCGAACGCCACCTCGCCCTCGGCCGGACCACCCTGCAAGGTGAGCGTGGACGTCTCGCGTAGCACGCATCCGACGCCGAGCGCCCCGAGCTCGAGGATGACCGCATCGAGGGCGGCGCTCGCCACGCCCGAGACGAGCACCAGCGTGCGGTGGAAGGCGAAGCGGTTCTCGATCTCCTCGGAGCGGTCGAGGGCGCGGAGCGCGCCGACCGCCCGCTCCGCGCGCGCCCCGAGCTCGGCGGGCGCGCAGCGAAGGTCGAGCACCACGAGGTTCACGTAGCGGCGCTGCAGATCGTCGAGCAGCTCGTCGGTGTCGAGCCGCGGCAGCCAGCGGCAGCGCAGCGTGCCGTGCTGGAACGAGGTCGCATCCCCCACGACCGGGTCGCAGCCCGGCGCGCGGCGCATCGCCGCCATGAGACGGTCGAACTGCGGCCGTGAAGGACCGTAGTAAAGGATGCTCTTCGCAGACGCGGTGCTCGTCATGACGGGACCTCGTGGGTCCCCCCCTTGGCGCGCTGCACACGTTAGGCGGCGCCGGAACGGCGACGCACACGGCTCAAGATAGCCTGTCTCGGTCCGAGCGGCATCAATCCTGAAGGCGGGCTCGGCGCGCGCCGCCCGCGCGGGTCCGGCGCGCAGCCTCTGGCGCTGCGGGGACGCCCGAGCTAGGCGTGGGCCGTGTCGTACGCCCTCACCGCCGCCGTCGTCGGATGTGCCGTCGCCGCCCTCGCGACCTGGCTCGTCTCGGTCGTCACGCGCGAGTACTCGTGGGTCGACCGGCTCTGGTCGCTCGCGCCGCCCGCCTACGTCGCCTGGTTCGGGAGCCAGACGGGCTTCTCGGATCCGCGCCTCGTGCTCATGACCGCGCTCGCATTCCTGTGGGGCGCCCGGCTCACCTTCAACTTCGCGCGCAAGGGCGGCTACGCGCGCGGCGGCGAGGACTACCGCTGGGCGGAGCTGCGCCGGCGCATGAGCCCGGCCGCCTTCCAGATCTTCAACTTCTTCTTCGTGGCCGGCTTCCAGAACGGCGTGCTGCTGCTCTTCACGCTGCCCGCCCACACGGCGCTCGCGCACGCCGGCACCCCGCTCGGACCGCTCGACGCCGTCGCCGCCGGGCTCTTCGTCCTTTTGCTCGTGGGCGAGACGGTGGCCGACGAGCAGCAGTGGCGCTTCCAGGAGGACAAGAAGGCACGCCGCGCGCGCGGCGAGCCCGTCCGTGCCGAGTTCGTCACGACGGGCCTGTTCCGCTTCTCGCGCCACCCGAACTTCTTCTGCGAGCAGGCGATGTGGTGGGCCTTCTACCTGTTCGCCGTGGCCGCCGGCGGTGGCTGGCTCGACCTGTCGCTGCTCGGCCCCGTGGTGCTGACCGCCCTCTTCCAGGGCTCGACCCACTTCACCGAGAGCCTGTCGCTCGCGAAGTACCCCGAGTACGCCGCGTACCAGCGCCGGGTCTCGCGCCTGTGGCCGTGGCCGCCGCGCCGCGCGACGAAGCCCGCCGGCGCGCCGGGCTCGGCACGACCGGCGGCCTGACGAGCGCGACGACGGCGCGAGCGCTCCCGAGGGCCGCGGCACGTGGTACCTTCGGCCCATGCGTCGCTCCCTCGTGCTCCTCGGTGTCGCCCTCCTCGGCTCGGCCTGCAACGGAACGGAGGAGAGCGCCGGCACGGGCGGCGGCGCCGGCACGACGACGACCACGACCACGACGTCGACGGGCGGCGCGGGCGGCGCGGTGTGCGGGCCCGACGTCGCGCCCCCGGACGAGGTCGTCGGCACCACCGACCCCGAGGGGGGCGTCTTCACCCTCGACGAGGCGCTGGTCGAGCTGCCCGACGGCCCGGGCCCGCTGCGCGCCGTCGTCGAGACGACGCTCGGCACGCTGACCTGCACCTTTCACGAGGACGTGGCGCCGAACGCGGTCGCGAACTTCGTCGGCCTCGCGCGCGGCCGGCGCGCCTGGCGCGAGCCGGGGAGCGCGAACTGGGTGCGGCGCCCGTTCTACGATGGGCTCATCTTCCACCGGGTGATCCCGGGGTTCGTGGCGCAGGGCGGCGACCCGCTCGGCACCGGCTATGGCGGCCCGGGCTACCAGTTCGCCGACGAGATCGGGAGCCTGTCGCACCAGGACGGCACGCTCGCGTACGCCAACTCGGGCGCGAACACGAACGGCTCGCAGTTCTACATCTGCGACGGGCCGCAGACCTCCCTCGACGGCGGCTACACCATCTTCGGCGAGTGCGCGCCGACGACCCTGGTCGACACGATCACCGGCGTGCCCACCGACGCGAACGACAAGCCGCTCACGCCGGTCACCATCACGAGCGTGACGGTCACGCGCTGCGCGCCGTAGCTCGGCGCACCGCCTACGGCAGCGGGAAGGCCCGCACGAAGTCGGCCCCGCCTTCGTGGCAGCTCGTGCACACCTTCGGCTGGCCCGAGGCGAGGAGCTCGCCTCCGCCGTCCCACTCGGCCCAGAACCAGCCGTCGGCGCGCTTCTCCATCGCGGCCACGATCGAGTGCGAGCCGCCGTCGAAGCCGTCCTTGGCGATGATCGACCCCTCGGGCCACGCAGGGAGCGGCCCGCCGGCAAGCGCCCCGGCGACGACGGGGTTGACGAAGATCTCGACCTCGCCGCCGTGCGGAGCGGTCGAGGGCTGCAGGGTCGGGTAGCCCGGGGCCCGCTCCCAGCTGCGGTAGCCCTCGGCGTGGATGCGCTCCCAGAGCGCCGCCGCCCCCTCGGGGTCGCCGTCCTCGCCGCAGCCCGCGAAGAGGGCGCCGGCCACGAGCCCCAAGATCCAGGGCGTTGCGCGTGCCATGATCCGGTTCGACATCGAGCGAGGGTACGCCGTCGGTGGGGATCGGTTACGCGCGGTCCCGGCTTCGGGTCGTGTCGCTGCCGCCGCCGGGCGCGCGCGGGCGAGGGTCAGTCGCGCGCCCGCCGGGCCTTCTTGCCCTTCTTGCCCTTCTTGCCCTTGTGGGCCTTCTTCTCCGGCAGGTACTTCGCGTACTTCGCGCGCCCTTCGCGGACGGCGCTCCGGGCGACGCCGCGCACGCTCTTCGCCTCCTCCGGGGTGACCGTGCCGTCGGCCGCCGCCTGGTCGGCCGCGGCCCGGACGTTCGCCGCCGCCGTCGCGGCGTCGGCGCGGATCTGCTGCTCCACGTCGGCGGGCAGCTCGTGGCGCTCGAGCGCGCGGTCGAGCCGCGCGAGCGCGCGCGTGACGCGCTTCTCGACGCGGGCCCGGAACTCCTCGCCCTTGACGGGGTCACGGGCGAGGGCGGGCGTCGCGAGCGCGCCGAGGGCGAGCGCGGCGGCGAGGGCGAGGGCGGTCGGGACGAGTCGGGACATGGACATCTCCTGTGTGGCGGCTCTCGGGCCGGGTGGGACGCGCCCGCCAGGGCGGGCTCTGCCCACGGATTGCCGCCCGACGCGCCGGCGTTAAGCGGGCCGGGCGCGCGCGGGCCGCGGCGGGGCCGCGCTCGACCGCGATCGGCCGTGAGTTGTCAGTCGCTCGGCCACTCGGGTAGAACCTTCGGTACGAGCGCGCCTCGCCACGGCGGTCCGCGCCGAGCCCCCCGACCCGGAGTTCCCCTCAGATGTCCGAGCGCCGCCTCATCCTCAGCATTCCCCACGGCATCCTCACGGCGACGACCCACACGGTGGAAGGCTACGCCT
>JADLAB010000084.1 GCA_020848455.1 Polyangiaceae bacterium | reverse complement strand
CCGTGGACCACCGAGGTGCGCGCCTTCGATCTCCGACCGGGCGGCGCCTTCTACACCTTCATGCGCGGCCCCGAGGGCGGCGAGAGCGACAACCCCGGCAGCTTCCTCGAGGTCGTCCCGGCCGAGCGCCTCGTGTTCACCTCGTGCCTCGTCGGTGGCTACCGCCCCGGCACGCCATGGCTGCCCTTCACCGCCGTCATCACGATGGCCGACGAGCCGGGCAGCACGCGCTACGTCGCGCGCGTCATGCACCCCGATCGGGCGACCCGCGACAAGCACGAGGAAATGGGCTTCTTCGAGGGTTGGGGCACCTGCATCACGCAGCTCGACGAGCTGGCGATGACGCTCGGCTGACGCGATCGCAGGTGGGTCTCCCGGGCCATGCGTGGTGCTCCCCTCGGTACGCGACGGGCCCGCGCGCCGAGCACCGCCGTCCAGACCTCGGGCCCGGGCCGCGATTGCCGCGGAGAGCGGGCGCGAGCTACCCTCGACCGCGCGGCACCATGGGCGGAGACACGACGACCGAGGACCTCGGCTGGATTCGGCAGGCGATCCGCGGTGACGACACCACGCAGCGCCACGCCCTCGTCATCGTGTGGTCGCTCTCGGAGGCAGACCGCGTCGGCGAGTGCGCCGCGCTCTGGGACGCCGCGCCGCGGCTGCTCGGCCGCGGCGACAGTGCGCGCCACCTCGTGTTCCGACGGCAGCGTCCGGGGAGCATGCCCCGCTGCCCGCCGCTCGGGGGTCGGGGCATCTCGCGCGACCACGTGGAGCTCGCCGCGCGCGAGGACGGCATCCACTTCGCGCGCGTCGGTCGAGCGGCACTCGAGCACAACGGCCGCCTCGCCGACAGCGGCGTGCTCCGCGTGGGCGACACGCTCGCGCTCCAGAACCAGCTGCTGCTCCTGTGCACCCGGCGGCCCGCCGCCCTGCCGCCGCCGCGGTACTTCGACCTCGACGCCTCCGCCCCGGAGTTCGGTGCGCCGGACGCGCTCGGCATGGTCGGTGAGAGCCCGGCGGCGTGGACCCTGCGCCAGCAGATCGGCTTCACCGCGGCCGCCACCGCCCACGTGCTCGTGCTCGGCCCGAGCGGCGCGGGCAAGGAGCTCGTGGCGCAGGCGATTCATCGGCTGTCGGCGCGCGGCGGGCGACCGCTCGTCAGCCGCAGCGCCGCGACCCTGCCCGAGTCGATCGTCGACGCGGAGCTCTTCGGCAACCTCAGGAACTACCCGAACCCGGGAATGCCCGAGCGCGCCGGGCTCATCGGCGAGGCGGACGGCGCGACGCTGTTCCTCGACGAGATCGCCGAGCTGCCGCTCGCCGTCCAGGCCCACCTCTTGCGCGTGCTCGACGCGGGCGGGGAGTACCACCGGCTCGGCGAGGCGCGCGCGCGCCGCGCCGATCTACGCCTCATCGGTGCCACCAACCGTCCGCCGGAGACACTCAAGCACGATCTCGCCGCGCGCCTGACGCTGCGCATCGCGGTGCCGGGCCTCGACGAGCGGCCCGAGGACGTGCCCCTCATCGTGCGCGAGCTCCTGCGCCGCGCGCGTGCCGCGAACGCCTCCGTCGTCGCCCGGTTCTTCGACGCCGGGAGCGGCGACCACGCGCGGCTGCACCCGGCGCTGGTCGACACGCTGGTGCGCCACTCCTACACGCACCACGTGCGCGAGCTCGAGGCGCTGCTGTGGCGCGCGATCCAGCAGAGCCGCGGCACGTACCTGGAGCCGCCCCAGGCATCGAGCGCCGCGCCTGCGCCGACGCCCCGGGCGCCCGCCACTGCCCCCAGCTCGTCGCCACCGGCCGAACGCGAGGCGCCCGATCGCGCGACCGTCGCGGCAGCGCTCGAGCGGGCCGGCGGCCGGGTCGCGGACGCCGCCCGGGAGCTCGGCCTGCCGAGCCGCTACGCCCTCTACCGCCTGATGCGCCGCTTCGGCCTCGGTGGCGACCGGGACGCCTGAGCGAGCCCGTGCGCGCACGGCGGCCGCACGGCCGCGTGCGTGCGCGCACAGCCGCCGCACGGCGAGTGCGGGCGCCGGGAAGCAGACGAGTGACGCCAGCACGCGCACTTGCGGGCGCTGGCACGGCTGGCGCGCGCTGGCACGGCGGCTGCTTGGCGTCCCGGCGGAGGTCATGAACATGCGCCAACGGTCCTCGATGCTCGCGGTCGCTCTGCTCGTCTTCGCCACCGCATTCACCGCCACGGCCTGCAAGAAGAACCCTGCCAGCATGAGCCACGAGGAGAAGGTCGCGACGCTCTCCGAGCAGGGCAAGCGCCTCGCGCGCAGCTGGAAGCTCGACGTCAACGCCTCGGCCGCCGCGAACTCGCAGGCCGTCGAGAAGGCGAGCGGCATCAAGAGCGACGTGAAGCTCGGCGGCGACGTCGGCAAGCTCGCGCAGTTCGCGGCCAAGTCGTACTTCTTCGGGTTCGAAAAGACCTCGCTCAAGACCGTGTACGAGGAGAGCTACGGCGAGGGTCTGCTCTCGACCGCCACGACCGGCTGGTGGGAGCTCGACGCCGACGGGGCCAGGCTCACCCTGCGCGGAGCGGGCAGCAACAAGGGCAAGGACCGCGTCTACACGATCCGGCAGCTCGACGCCGACAAGCTCGTGCTCGCGGCGAACGACACGGGCGTCATCGAGGTGTTCGGCCCGAAGTAGCGCTCGGGGCGCCGGGCGCGCCGGCGCGGGCCCGGCGCCAGCGGAGCTTCAATGCCGCAGCGCCATGAGGTCGCGGGGTATTCGATCAGCCCTGGCCGAGCAGCTTTCGCTTCTCTGCCAGGAACTCTTCCTCGGTGAGGGCACCCTGGACCTTCAGGTCGTACAGCGCCTTCACCCTCGCGGCGACATCGACCCCTCCGGCCCCCTGGGGCGCGAGCTGGGCCGCGCCGGCCGGGGGCGGCGACGCCGCCGCGGGGGCCGGCGCCCCTTGGGGCGGCCCGTGACCGGATTGCGGCGGCGGTCCGTAGGCCGGCGCCCCCTGGGGCGGCCCGTAACCGGATTGCGGCGGCGGTCCGTAGGCCGGCGGCGGCGGCGGCCCGTAGCCCAGCTGCGGCGGCGCCCCGTAGCCGAGCTGCGGCGGCAGCCCGTAGCGTGGAGAGGTGCTCCTGCCACCCGCCCTCCGCAGTAAGAGAATGACGGCGACGAGCGCGAACAGCGCCAGCCCATAGAAGGTGCCGGCATAGAGCGCGACAGTGAACGAGCTGATGGGTGTCGTGGTCCCCGACGGCTGCACGCAAGTCCAGGCGGTCTGGATGTAGGTCCTTCCCGGCATGGGGTGGCTGACGTTCGTCTTATGAGTCATCTCGCCGCCCGGGCAGACGAGCGGCGCGGCAATGCGGTTGATCGGCGGATAGGCGGCACCCACGCCGAGGGAGATCGCCGTGATGCCCATGAAAAGGCAGAAGACGAGCCCGATGACGTACTTCATGGCCGCAAGCTCCGCTCTGACCGAGGGTTCGACTCGACGTCCCCGCGAGGCGCTCGGGCCGCCGTGAGGCCGTGGGCGTCAGGCTAGTACACGCGGTCGGAAGTTCGTATCCGGATCCGCTGGTGCCGACGCAGACCGTCGCCGACGCGCTCGACGAGCTCGCGCGCGGCGCCGAACCGGGTGAGCGTCTCCGCTTTGCGTCTTTGCGCCTTTGCGCCTTTGCGCCTTTGCGCGAGATCTCTCCGAAATACGGCCCGCGCCGGCCCTGCACCGTTCGAGCCGAGCTTCTTTCTGGCGCGTTCTGACGGGCGCGCCGCGCCCCCCGAGGCGCGCGACCCACGGTGAGGGGCGCGCAGGCTCGTGCGTCATGACGCACGCTGGGTGGCGCCCGTGTACACTGCGCCCGTGGCCAGCCTGCCGCACGAGCTCCGCATCGGCAGCGTCATCGGCGGCAAGTACCGCATCGAGGTCCTGCTCGGCGAGGGCGGTCACGGGTGCGTCTTCGGCGCCACGCACGTCGAGCTGCGCGAGCGCCGCGCCATCAAGTGCCTGACCGGCACGGACAGCCGCGACGCCGCCGCCGTGGCTCGCTTCCTGCACGAGGCGCGCGCCGCCGGCGCGCTGCGGAGCGAGCACGCCGTGCGGATCCACGACCTCGGACGCTTCGACACCGGCGAGCCGTACGTCGTCATGGAGTGGCTCGAGGGGCGCGATCTGCGCGCCGTGCTCTGCGAGCGCGGTCGCATCGGCGTCGCCGAGGCGGCCGACTACCTGGGCCAGGCCCTGGAGGCGATCGAGGAGGCGCACGCGCGCGGGATCGTCCATCGGGACCTGAAGCCGGAGAACCTCTTCCTCACGACCGGTGTCCGGGGCAACCCCGTCATCAAGGTGCTCGACTTCGGCATCGCCAAGGTGACGGGCAGCGCCACCGTGCAGACGGCCGACGCCGCCGTGTTCGGCACGCCGCTCTACATGCCACCCGAGCAGATCCGCTCGACGCGCGACGTGGACGCGCGCGCGGACCTGTGGGCGCTCGGCGTCGTGCTCTACGAGCTCGCCACGGGCGAGCCTCCCTTTCGCGGCGCCAACCTGCTCGAGATCTGCGCCGCGATCCTGAACGACCCGCCGCCGCGGCCGTCCGCGCGGTGCCCCGAGCTGCCCGCGGCCCTCGACGCGGTCGTGGCGCGATGCCTCGCGAAGGACCGCGATCTGCGCTTTGCGACGGCAACCGAGCTCCACGCCGCGCTCGATCCGCTGCGGGGGATGCCTCCGCCGCCCGCCGGCGCGACTCGACCCCCGGCGGCGCCACCGAGCGGCGCGCCCGCGGAGACGCTGGCCGCGGCCGCCGCGACCCGCGACCCGCGACCCGCCGGTGCCGTGGCGGAGGCGACGCTCGCTTCGCCCGTGGCGCCGGTTGTGCCGCGGCGTCGGCCGGCACGCGTCGTCGCCGTCGTCGGGCTCGGCCTCGTCGGAGCTGTTTCGGTCGCCGCCGTCGTGCTCGCGACGACGGGCAACGGCGCAGCGCCGCACGCCCCTTCGGGCTCGACGACGCCGAGCGCCCCGCGCGACGTGCCGGCCGAGGCCGCGACCGCGACGAGCGCGACCGCGACGAGCGCGAGCGCGAGCGCGAGCGCGAAGGACAAGTACAGGAAGATCGACTTCGTCAGGCTCGCCCAGAGCTCGGGTCGCCCCGTGCGACCGGCGGGATGGCAGCCGAAGGTGAAGGACAAGGTGCTCGCCGGCTGGCGCTCGCACACGCGGGGCGAGTGGGACGCCGTCGTCGTCACGCGGATCGAGGGCGACCGGTACGTCTGCGCCTACGAGGACGCGCGCGGCGAGGCCGCACGCGGCCTGCCGCTCGAGGACCTCCTGCCTCGACCGAGCGACAAGGACGCGGAGCTGCCGGCGGTCGGCAGCTTCGTCATCGCGAAGGTCAGCCCGAGCGAGTGGGAGTACGCCCGTGTCCGGCGGGTCGAGCGCAGCAACGTGTACGTCGAGTACGTGCCTGGCATGGGATGGGACCCGACCGAGCTCGAGGAGGTCATGGTGCGCCCCGGCGAGCTCGTGCTCGTCAAGTAGCAGCGCGCGGCGGCGCCGCCACAGCACCCCGGCACGCCGGCTCGGGGGCGCGGGCACCAGACGGCGTCTTGCGCAGACATCCTACCTTGTTATGCTTCCGGTATGACTGCCGCCAAGCTCAAAGTGTCCGTGACTCTGGATGCGGACCTCGTGGCCGAGCTCGGAGAGGCAGACGAGACGCTGTCGCGACAGGTCAACGACGCCGTGCGCGACACGCTCGAGCGGCGACGGCGCCTCCGGCTGCTCGCGGAGCTCTGCGCGGAGCTGGAAGCGCGGCATGGTCCCGTGTCGAAGAAGCTGCTCGCCAAATACGAGTCGCTCCTCACATGAGTCGCTGTGTGGTACTCGACGCCGAGGCGCTGGCGGCGCTCGGCTCCTCAGCGTCGCGACGCCAGCGGGAGGTCCAAGCGGCCCTCGCAGCCGCCGCGCGCCTCGGCCGAGAGGTCATCGTCCCTGCGCTCGTGCTCGCCGAGCTCTACCGTGGGCGTCCGCGCGCCAGCATGGTCGACGCGTGCCTGTCGCGAGAGACCGGCCTCTACGTCCGCGTCACGGACCGCGCGTTCGCCCGCCTGGTCGGCAGCGTTCTTGCTGCCGCCGCCGCTGGGTCCGAGCACATCGTCGACGCGCACGCCGTCGCCGCAGCCGTGGAGGCCGGGGGCGGCATCGTCCTCACGTGCGACCCGACCGACCTCGGCCGGCTTGCCGCACCCTACCGCAACGTCCAGATCGTCGACATCGGCTGAGACGGGACACGCCGCGGACCGCGGATTTCGCGGGCGCCTCTTGGTCGACGCCGGGCTCAGCCCGCGAGCGCCGCGCCGACGATGCTGCGCGCCTCCTCGAGCACGCGCTCGAGGTGCGGCCGGCCGAGGAAGCTCTCGGCGTAGATCTTGTAGACGTCCTCGGTGCCGCTCGGGCGCGCCGCGAACCAGCCGTTCGCGGTCGTGACCTTGAGGCCACCGATCGGCGCTCCATTGCCGGGTGCGTGGGTGAGCCGCGCCGTGATGGCCTCGCCGGCGAGCTCGCTCGCCGTCACCATTGCGGGTGTGAGCCGCTTGAACGCGGCCTTCTGTCCGGGCGTCGCGGGCGCGTCGACGCGCTCGTAGACGGGGCTGCCGAAGCGCGCCTCGAGCTCGCGGTAGTGCTCGCCCGGGTCCTTGCCGGTGCGGGCGGTGATCTCGGCGGCGAGCAGATCGAGCAAGATGCCGTCCTTGTCCGTGGTCCAGACGGTGCCGTCCATGCGCAGGAACGAGGCCCCGGCGCTCTCCTCGCCGCCGAAGCCGTAGCTCCCGTCGAGCAGACCTTCCACGAACCATTTGAAGCCGACCGGCACCTCCGCGAGGCGCCGCCCGAGGTGCGCGGCCACGCGATCGATCATCGAGCTCGACACGAGCGTCTTGCCGACGGCGGCGTCGGGTCGCCAGCCGGGGCGGTTCTGGAACAGGTACGAGATCGCGACCGCGAGGTAATGGTTCGGATTGAGCAGGCCCGCCGCGCGCGTGACGATGCCGTGGCGGTCGTAGTCGGGGTCGTTGCCGAACGCGACGTCGAAGCGGTCCTTGTGCGCGATGAGGCCGGCCATGGCGTACGGCGACGAGCAGTCCATGCGGATCTTGCCGTCGCGGTCGACCGTCATGAACGCGAAGGTCGGGTCGACGACGCGGTTCACGAGCTCGAGCTCGAGGCCGTAGCGCGCCGCGATCGGCTCCCAGAACGCGATGCCCGAGCCGCCGAGCGGATCGACGCCGATGCGCAGCCCGGCCTGCGCCACGACCTCGAGGTCGACGACGCTCGCGAGATCGGCGACGTAGGGCGCGACGTAGTCGATCGCGTGCGTCGTCGCGGCGCGGAGCGCGCGGGCGTAGGGCATGCGGCGCACGCCGCGCAGGCCCGCGACGAGCAGCTCGTTCGCGCGCCGCTCGATGCGGCCGGTGATCTCGGTGCCGGCCGGGCCCCCGTCCGGTGGGTCGTACTTGATGCCCCCGTCCTCGGGCGGGTTGTGCGAGGGCGTGATGACGAGCCCGTCCGCGCGGGCGCGCTCGTGGCCGGGCGCGCGGTTCCAGGCGAGGATGGCGTGCGACACGACCGGCGTCGGCGTGTAGCCCTGGCCCGCCTGGATGTGCGTCGTCACGCCGTTGCCGGCGAGCACCTCGAGCACGGAGGCGAGCGCCGGCTCCGAGAGCGCGTGCGTGTCCTTGCCGACGAAGAGCGGGCCGGTGATGCCCTCGGCCGCGCGGTGCTCGCACACGGCCTGTGCCACGGCGAGGAGGTGCTGCTCGTTGAAGCTCGCGCGCAGGGACGAGCCCCGGTGGCCCGAGGTGCCGAAGGCCACGCGCTCCTCCGGGCTCGTCGGCTCGGGCGTGAGGGCGTAGTACGCCGTCACGAGCCGCGGCACGTCGACCAGGAGCTCGCGCGGGGCGGGCTTGCCAGCAAGGGGATGCAGAGCCATGCCCGCTACCTATCCCGGCGGCGCCGCGGCCAAAAGGGCAGCCGTCGCGCTCAGCGCGGCGCGACGAACAGGGTCTGGACGGCGAAGCCGAGCGGGCCCTCTTCGTCGTAGAGCTCGGCGTGCGTGAGGCCGATGCCGTCGGGCTCGAGGCTCGTGCGCGCGCGCATGCCGACCCACTCGGTGCGCGGGTGGCGCGCCACGCTCACGGTGAGCTCGACCGGCACGAAGACGTAGCGGGCGGGCGGGAGCTCCGCGCTCACGCCGTTCGCGGAGTCCACCATGAGCAGCAGCCGGCAGAGCGCCGAGAGGGGCTCGCCGGCGAACAGCGGCAGCCGCGGACGGGTCCACACCGCCGCCGGCCCGAGCTCGGAGAAGGACCCCTCGGCAAAGCGCCACTCGAGCGAGTCGCCATAGCCGAAGGGAGCGACGTCGACGAAGCGCTGCGGGGCCTGCGGACCCGGCAGGCGCGGCACTGCGCCGGGCCAGGGGACGGCGGGCGAGCGCTCGGGGCCGACGGCGATGCGCCAGGCGCTCACCTCGAGGACGGTACGCTCGCCGGCGAGCAGGCGCGCGCGCGAGCGCTCGATGCGTGCGCCCGCGCGCTCGACGCTGGCGGTGAGCGCGAGCTCGCCGACCGGCACCGGCCCCGCGAAGTCGCAGGTGAGCCGCGCGATGCGCGCGTCGTCGCGCGGCAGGGAACGCTCGATCGTCCGGGCGAGCAGGGCGACCGGAGGGCTGCCGTGCTGCAGGCGTGGGTCCCACGGACCGACCGTGGCGTCCGTGGCACGCACGCGCCCGGCGCCGAGCTCGAGGTAGTAGGCATCGACCGACACGCCCCGAGGATAGCCCCCCCGAGCCAGGCGTGCAGCGCGACCGGCCGTCACGCGCTCGGCTGCAGCTCGGCGCCCATCCTCCGGTTGTAGGCGTGCTCGCCGACGGCCTCGACCTCCGCGATCTGGTCGCGCAGCGCCGCGACGTAGGAGCGCGACTGGCGCGCGTAGTTCACGTTCATCACGGCCTGGCCGATGACCATCTCGAACGCGCCCGGATTCGTGGCGAGCGCCCGCGCGAGCGTGCGCCAGAAGGGCGGGCCGAACTCGCGATCGAGGCCGATGAGGCGCGCGATGTCGACGAAGGCCCGCGCCATCCGGAGGATCTTGCGCACGGGCGGCAGGAATTTGCGCGCCGGGCGGAGCTGCCGGATGGTCCGCGTCACGCGCGCCTCGTGGGTCGCGGGCGTGTAGAGCTGCTCGAGCACGCCGGCGAGGTCGGCCAGGATCTCGGCGCGCGGGCGCTCGGTCACGAAGTTGAGCCCGGTCGTCGCCGTGTCGGTGCGGTCCTCGCGGTCCATGATGACGCCGCCCTGGAAGAGCCGGCCCTCGCGCGCCAGGCGGCGCGACAGATCGGTGTTGGGCAGCGCGTGGAGCGGCAGGACGAGCGTCGGGAATGCCCCCGTGCGCAGCACCATGTCGAGCAGGTTGCGCGCCGTGCGCGGCCCCTCGCCGTCGAAGCCGAGGATGATGCCGGTGTTCACCACCATGCCGTAGCCGTTCACGATGCGCACCGCCTCTTCGGGCGGCAGCGCGTTGTTCTGCCCCTTCTTCGCCTTGGCGAGCACCTCGGCGTCGCCGCTCTCGATGCCCATGAACACGTAGCGGAAGTCGTTGTCGCGCATCAGCTCGAGGATCTTCGGCAGCCGCGCGAGGTTCATCGTCGCCTCGGTGCTGTAACAGAAGGGATGGCCGTGCTCGCGGTTCCACGCGCGCATCGCCGTCAGCACCTCCACGGCCTTCGGGATGTTGCCGATGAGGTTGTCGTAGCCGAAGTCGACCATGCCGCGGAAACCGAGGTCGTAGAGCGTCTGGTGCTCGCGCAGGATCTGCGCGGTCGTCTTCACACGCGGCTTGCGCCCGAAGATCTCGATCTGCGCGCAGAACTCGCAGGCGAACGGGCAGCCGCGGGTGAAGCCCATCCCCACGAACATGTAGCGGTCGAGCGGCGCGAGGTCGTAGCGCGGCGTCGGCGCATTCGACATGTCGGCCTGCTCGCGCGAGGCGTAGACGCCGGCCGACTCGCCACGCGCGAGGTCGGCGAGCAGGCGCGGCAGCACCGTCTCGGCCTCGCCGGACACGACGTAGTCCGCGCGCCCGACGTACTTGTCGGGCTGCAGGGTCGGGCCGGCGCCCCCCACGACGACGGGGACACCGCGGGCGTGCGCGCGCCGGACGAGGTCGTGAATTGGGACCTCCTGCGGTCCCTTGCCGCTGATCATCAGGAGCTCGGCCCAGTCGAGGTGCGCGTCGGTGATGGGCTCGAGATCGCCGTCGACGAAGCGGAGCTGCCAGTGGGCCGGCAGGTGGGCCGCCATGGTGAGCAGCCCGAGGGGCGGCGCCGCGGACGCGCCGCCGAGCAGCCGGAACACGTCGCGCGGGTTGTAGAACGTGTTCTCCAGGAACTCCGGTCGCACGAGCAGACAGCGGACCGGTCCGTCTCCGAGCATCTTCATCGAGCACTCCCCGCGCGCCGGCAAAGTGCGAGCGCGAAGGGCGTACCCTCCTCCCGATCGTCGCTCCCCGCCTTGACGGCGATCAACAACTGGCGCGCCAAAGGCCCCGGTTGCCGGCCCGCTGCCGATTCAGGCCCACGAGAGGAAGCCGTGGGCGACGAGCGCCGTCACGAGCTGTAGCTGCACGACGCCGAAGGTGATGCTGTCGCCCGGTCGCACGGGACGCAGCTCGTCCGGGCCCAGGCGCACCCCGTTGACGAAGGTGCCGTTGCCCGAGCCGCAGTCGCGCAGCCCCGCCACGACCCCGTCGCCGAGCTTGAAGTACGCGTGCACGCGCGTGACCGAGGCATCCTCGAGGCAGATGTCGCTCTGGCGCGCGCGCCCCACGAACAGCTGCGTCGGGAAGGGATTGCCGGGGCGCTTGACGAGCGGAGCGAGGATCCAGTCGGCCTGCGCGCCCTGCGCCTCGAGCGTGGCGCGCGAGAACACCGCCGTCTCGTCCTCGGCCGACCCCTCCACCGAGGCGACGCCGTGGGTCGGGAAGCGCACCAGGAGCCCGAGCGGGTAGCGCTCCGCGAACCCGGTGCGCCCGAGCTCCTCGGCCTGCGCCTTGAAGGAGGCAAGGCTCGACGACGCCATGAGGCTCGAGCGTACCACGGGGGGCGCCGCATCGAGGCGGCGCGCACGGGGGCCCCGTCAGTGGCGGGTCAGGGACACGACGCAGTTGCGTCCGCGCGCCTTGGCCTCGTACATGGCCTCGTCCGCGACCGTCATGAGCGTCTGACCGTCGCTCTCGCCGTCGGGCTCGAGGGTGGCGACGCCCACGCTCACGCTCACGCGCAGATCGCGACCGCGCGGCCGGAACGGCAGCCGCTCGATGGTGCGCCGGATGCGCTCGCTCAGGATCTCGGCCTCGCGCTCCGAGGTGTCGCGCAAGAGGACCGCGAACTCGTCGCCGCCGTAGCGCGCCAGCACGTCCTCGGGCCGGAGCACCCGCTGTACGGCGGTCGCGACCACGCGCAGGACGCCGTCGCCCACCTGGTGCCCGAAGGCATCGTTGACGTGCTTGAAGTGGTCGACGTCGAAGAGCAGGACGGAGAGCGGCGTCGTGTGGCGGCGGGCGTAGGCCCGCTCGGCATCGAGCTGGGTCTCGAAGTAGCGGCGGTTGTGCGCGCCGGTGAGCAGGTCCTCGAAGCTCGACTCGTAGAGCTCGAGCAGCGCCTTCTCCTCGACCGCGTCGTAGAGGCCCGAGCGCAGGATGACGTCGCGGCCGAGACGCACGTGCTGGCCGTGGCGCAGCATCTGGGGCTCGGCGATGCGCTGGCCCGCGACGTAGGTGCCGTTGCAGCTCCCGAGGTCGGCGACGTAGGGAATGCCGTCGACCATCGAGAACCGCGCGTGGCGCCGCGAGACGTACGGATCGTCGATGCGCGCGTCCGCGTCGTCGCCCCGACCGACGACGAGCCCATCCTCGCCGACGTGGAAGAAGGCGCCGATGTGCTCGCCGGACAGGAGCGTCAGGAGGCAGCGGTCGCGTAGCCGCGGGGTCTCGCGCTCGGCGGGCTCGTGCGACTCGTCGCGGCCGATCGGGATCGTGTCCTTGGTGGTGGTCGAGCTCCGGTTCCGCTCATCGACGACCACCGTGGGCATCGGCGCCGTGATCCGGCGGCGGGAGCTCGCGCGGTCCACAGGCGCCGCATGGTGCGGGCCGGGCTGGTTGGTCGGGGGCGGCCGCTCGCTCGCGAGGCCCTCGGCCCGCCGTACGTCGGCGTCCCGAGGGCGAACGCAGTCCCGTCCCTCCCCTCGGCCGTCCACCGCTCGAATGCGTGCGTAGGTCATGTTGCCCCAACCATGCGCGAGCAAGTCCCGTACCGCCACCGGGGAAATACCCGGGATCGACGCCGTCGACGCGGGGGGGAAATCACACAGTCGAAGAAAGTCCGGCCGGTCGGCCGCGGACCCGCCGGAACGGGAGTCCACCGCCGGCGCACGAGTTGCCGGCGACGCGCAAGCCGCTCGCCGCGCTACGCGCGCGGCAGCCGCCTCGCGATGCGCGCGCGGAGCTTCGCGTAGCTCGGCGGCGGACCGTTGCGCACCGACCGACCGTCGACGTAGACGGCGTCGGCGTCACCGAAGCGCGCGACGACGGGGCGCTCCGAGGTGTCGATCTCGCGGTACGCGACCCCGTCCCCGAGCTCGCGACAGGCGCGCTCGGCGCGCGCCGCGCACAGGTTGTAGCCGCTGCACCAGCCGCTCGTGAGCACGGTGACGGTCACCTTGCCGGGCACGCGCTCGAGCACCGGCGCCGGTCGCGGCCGCGGAAACCAGCGCGGCGCGAGCGCGTCGTCGCGAAAGGGCTTCCACACGAGCACGCTCATCCCCTGCCGGTCGGCCTTGCGGTAGCCGTGCTTCTGGTACCACGAGGCCTTCATCCACACCGGGAGCCACAGCCCCCACGCGGCCATCCCGCCGGCGCCGAGCGCGCGCGCGTCGTCCTCCGCGGCCGCGAGCAGGGCCGTGCCCATGCCGTGACCCTGGAAGTTGCCTCGACCCTGCCGGTGGCCGTGCACCCAGATGCAGGGGATGAAGTAAAGACCCGAGCCGTCCACCATGGATCGCTCGATGGGCAGGTACTGGATCATCCCGCCGACGCGACCGGCGTCATCGAGGGCGAGCTTGGCGCGCAGCCCGCGCCCGAGCTCTCGCTCGATCCACCGCGCGCGCCGCGGGCCGGCCTCCTTCATCTCGTCCGACCAGTCCTCGAGGCACGTCGCGAAGAGCGCACGGTGCTCGTCGTCGAGATCGATGATGCGCATGGGATCACCCTCCGCGCTCGACCTGCAAGGCGCGTGCGCGCGCCTCGGGCCTTGGCCGCCACGGTGAGCTCGCTCACGTGGGCGAGGGTGACGCCCTCGGGCAGCGGCGGCGGGATCGGCATGCCGAGCGCCAGCAGGCGCAGGGTGAGCGTTCGAGCGGTCGGTGGGCGCGTTCGATCGAGCTGCGGGCGCGTCCGATCGAAACCGGTGAGCGTCCGCTCCAACCGAGGGCGCGTCCGCTCGAACCGCGGGCACATCCGATCGAGCCGCGGGCGCATCCGATCGAACCAAGGGTGCGTCCGCCCGAACCGCGGGTGCGTCCGATCGAACCGCGGGTGCGTCCGATCGAACCGCGGGCGCGTCCGATCGAACCGAGGGCGCGTCCGATCGAACTGCGGGTGCGCCCCATCGAACCGAGGGTGCGTCCGATCGAACTGCGGGTGCGCCCGATCGAACCGAGGGGGCCCGTACATTCGGCCACTTGGACGATTGCCGCCCTCCGCGGGCGGCCCGCCGACCCACCGCCCGCGGGTGCGCCCCGGACCTCTGCCGGCGTCTCGACCCCGCAGCCAGCCGCGACCGCGAACGCGTCCGCCTCCGCCTCCGCCTCCGCACCCGCGTCCGCCACCATCGCGGCGGTCGGCATCACCGTGCGACCCCAGAAAGGGATGGCGATGTGGGAGCTCCACGCGGACGGCTCGATGACCGGCGCTCACCTGAGCGGCGACGACCCGCCCTTCGTCCACCAGGATCGGGGCGAGCTCGCGCCCGAGATCCGGGACGAGATATGGGCCGCCGCTCGCGCCGTCCTCGCCGCACCCGAGGGAGGGTCGGTCCCGGGCGTCGACACCGTGACGCTGTGGATCCGGCTGTCCGACGGGACGACCGTCGAGCGCGCCTGGCGCACCGGCGCTGCGCCCTCCGATCCGGCGCTCCAGGCGCTGCTCGAGCTCGTCACCGCCCACCACATCGGGGGGTGGTGAGATCGGGGGGTGGTGAGCAAGCGGGGCGGGCGCGAGCGGCTCGCGGCCGAGGCCGAGGCCGCAGGCGCTGCGCAGCCGCTCCTCAGCCGAGCGCCTTCACGAGCTCGGCGAGCTCGAGCTCCTCGGTGCCGCCGGTGAGCTTCGTCGCATCGACCTCGCCGCCCGGGACGCCGACGAAGCCGGCGCTCACGTCGTAGGCGCTGTCGCCGAGCAAGAGCGACTCGCCGAGCAGCTCGGCGCCGAGCTCGTTCAGGTACTGCCGGCTCTTCACGCGGCCGCAGAGCTCCTCGGGATCGCCCCCGCCGGCGACCTCGCGCAGGATGCGCACCGCCTCGACGATCTTGTAGCGCAGGCCCTTGCCCACGATGACGAGCTCCTCGCCGTCGAGCTCGACCGAGCCGGCCGCGACGAGCACGTCGAGCGCCGCCTGCGGGAAGAAGAGTCGGCTCACCACCGCCATGGGCACCCCCTGCTCATGGACGGCTCTCGCGGCGCGCGACGGCGGGCTCGGCCGGCGCGTCGGTCACGGGCACCTCGGCGCGCTCGGCGAACAGGACGGGCGGGCTCGACTCGCGCGGCGTGCCGCGCTCGCGGATGCGCCGGGGCAGACCCCACATCCACTCGAAGAGCGCGAGCGCCACGTAGGCGCCGAGCAGCCACACGAGCACGAAGGCGGGCTTCAGCTGCGCCGCGACGAAGATGCTCGAGCCGACGACGAACGTCACGAGCCCGAGCGTGCGCCAGTCGAGCCGCACGTCCTTGAAGCTGCGGAAGCGCACGGTCGAGACCATGAGCCCGCTCAAGAGGAGCGTGACGGCGAGCAGGGCGCCGGCGTAGGGCTCGGCGCCGATCTGCCCGCCGACCGCGTGGTTCGCGACCACGAGCGACACGAGGATGCCCGCGGCCCCCGGAATGGGCAGGCCGACCATGTACTTGGACGGCTTCGAAGGCTTGCCCTTCGTGTCGGTCGACAGGACGTTGAAGCGCGCCAGGCGGATCGCGCCGCAGGCCGTGAACACGAAGGCGGCGATCATGCCGCCGACGCCGAGCTGGTGCAGGCTCCAGTGGTAGATGAGGAGCGAGGGGGCGGCCCCGAAGCAGAGCACGTCGGCGAGGGAGTCGAACTGCAGCCCGAAGGCGCTCTCGGTCTTCGTCATGCGCGCCACGCGTCCGTCGAGCGTGTCGAAGAACATGGCGAAGATGATGAGCAGAGCGGCCCGGTAGTAGTCGTTCTCGGTCTCGCCGCGGCTCGAGATCACCATCGAGTAGAAGCCGCAGAACACGCTCGAGAGCGTGATCATGTTCGGCAGGAGGAAGAGGCTGCGCCGCAGGTTGACGCGCCGTCGATGGCGCCTCTCGTCCGGCCCGGAGGGTCGTACGCCGCGACGCCCGTCCGGTGCGGAACGAGCGGGATCTGGCACGTCCCGTAGGCTAGCCCCCGGCGGCGCCGGGCTCAACCGTTGCGAGCCGCGCCGAGACGACTCGCTCGATCCCCGCGTAATCCTTGTCGATCGCGACCTCGCCGAGGCCCGCCGCGGCGAAGAGCCCGGCCACGGCGCCCGCCTGCCCGGCACCGACCTCGACCGCGAGCACGCCGGCCGGGGCGAGCATCGCCGGGGCCTCGGCCGCGAGCCGGCGGTAGAACGCGAGCCCGTCCGGTCCGGCGACGAGCGCGAGCCGCGGCTCGAAGTCGCGCACGTCCACGGGTAGCCCCGGCACGTCGGGCTCGGCGATGTAGGGCGGGTTGGCGGTCACGAGGTCGAGCTTGCCCCGGCAGCGCGTGAGGGCGGCGAAGAGGTCGCTCTCGAGCCAGCCGACGAGCGCCCCGAGCCGCTCCGCGTTCAGGCGCGCGACCTCGAGCGCCTCGCGCGAGACGTCGCTGCCGACGACCAGCGTCGTCGGGCGCTGCTTCTTCAGCGCGATGGCCACGCAGCCGGAGCCCGTGCAGAGGTCGAGGACCCGGGCCGAGAGGGACAGCGCCTGCGTCCGGCGCAGCCCGACCTCGACGAGCAGCTCGGTCTCGGGGCGCGGCACGAGCACGCGCCGGTCGACCACGAAACGGAGGCCGTAGAACTCGCGCTCGCCGCGCAGGTAGGCCACGGGCTCGCCGCGCCGCCGGCGCTGGTGCAGGGCGCGGTAGGCGGCGAGCTCCCCCGGCTCGAGCGGGCGGTCCGCGTCGATGACGAGCTTCACCCGGTCGCAGCCGAGCACCTCGCAGAGCAAGAGCTCGCACTCGAGCCGCGGCGAGGTCGAGCCGCGCCGCCTGAAGTCGTCGGTGGCCCACGCGACCACGCGGCGCACGGTCCAGGTGCCGCCCGCGGCGGCCCCCGCGGCGTCCTCGGCCCCCGCGCTCAAGCGGCTCCGAGCGCGCGTTTCGCCTCTGCGACGACCGCCTCGACGTCGGCGCGCACGGCATCGCAGCGTGAGGCGTCGTGCGCCTCGAAGCGCAGGACCAGCACGGGCTGGGTGTTCGAGGCGCGGCACAGGCCCCACGCCCCGCCGCCGAAGTCGATGCGCGCCCCGTCCACCTCGAGCACGCGGTAGCGCGAGCGGTAGTGCGCGAGCACGCGCTCGACGACGCGGAACTTGAGGTCGTCGGGGCACGGGACGCGGATCTCGGGGGTGCTCGCCGTGCGCGGCACGTCGGCGAGCAGCTCGTCCGGTCCCTTGCCCTCGCGCCCGACGATCTCGAGCAGGCGCGCCGCGGCGTAGATGGCGTCGTCGTAGCCGAAGTAGCGGTCGGCGAAGAAGAGGTGGCCGCTCATCTCGCCCGCGAGCGCGGCGCCCTCCTGCTTCATGCGCTTCTTGATGAGCGAGTGCCCGGTCTGCCCCACGATCGCGCGCCCGCCGCGCGCGCGGATGTCGGCGTACAGCGTCTCGGAGCACTTCACCTCGCCGAGGATGGTCGCGCCGGGCCGCTCGGCGAGCAGGGCGCGCGCGAACAGGATCATGAGCTTGTCGCCCCAGATGATCGCGCCCGTGCGGTCGAGGACGCCGAGCCGGTCGCCGTCGCCGTCCCATGCGATGCCGAGGTCGGCCCCGAGCTCGGCGACGCGGGCGCGCAGGGCCACGAGGTTGTGCTCCTCGGTCGGGTCGGGGTGGTGGTTCGGGAATCGTCCGTCCATGTCGCAGTAGAGGGCGTCGACCTCGAAGCCGAGCTCGCGCAGGGTCCGGACGCCGAGCGGCCCCGCCGCGCCGTTGCCGGCGTCGACGACGACGCGCGGCTTCTTGACGAAGCCGTCGAGCCGCAGCCCCTGCCGCACGGCGGCCACGTACTCGGTGGCGAGGTCGCGCGTGCTCACCGTGCCCGCGGCCTCCACCTCCGGTCCGGGCGTCTCCTGGCGTGCCTCGATGACGTCGGCGACCTCGCGCACCTCGGCGCCCGACAGCGCGACCGTGCGGTGCAGGAGCTTGAAGCCGTTCTCGTCGGGCGGGTTGTGGCTGCCGGTGATCATGACGGCGCCGTCGGTCTTGAGCGCCTGGGCCCCGAAGTAGAGCAGCGGCGTCGGACCGACACCGAGGTCGACGACATCGACCCCGGCGCGCGTGAGCCCGCTCGTCAGCGCGGCGAAGAGCCGGTCGCTCGAGAGCCGGCAATCGCGACACACCGCCACGCGGGCGCGCTCCTGCCAGCCGCCCCGGCTCAGGATCTCGGCGAAGGCCGCCCCGAGCGCCGTGACGAGCTCGTCCGAGAGGTCGCGCGCGGCGACGCCGCGGATGTCGTACTCGCGAAACACGTGACGGGGGATCTCGAACGGCATGGGGGCCTCCACGCGGACCGGACGCGCACCCGCCGGGCGTGGGCCTTCATCTGTTCGCGCAAGACGGGGGCCGCAAGCCCTTTGTCGCGGCGCAAGCTCCGCTCACTCGCCCGAGAGCCAGCCGAGCACGCGCTCGCGCCCGAGCAGCAAGAGCTCGAGCGTGGCCAGGATGAGGAACGGTCCGAAGGCCACCCGGGCCCGCCCCGCGCCGCTCTCGGGCTCGTCGCCGAGCGGATCCTCCGCGAGCTCGCGCAGGAGCGCCTCGCGCTCCTCGCGCTGGTCCTCGCCGGTCAGCGTCTCGAGCTCGGCGTGGAGGGCCGCGCGCTCGGCGCGCACCGCCTCCGGCTCCTCGAGCTTGCCACGCACCATGAGGACGGCGAGCGTCGCGAGCGAGCCCTGCACGGCGCCCGCCCCGAGCACGAGCAGCGCCCCGCTCCAGCCGAACCAGGCCCCCGCCAGCATGAGGAGCTTCGCGTCGCCGAGCCCCATGCCCGCCTTGCCGCGCACGCGCTTGTAGAGAAAATCGAAGGGCAGCCACACGACGACGAAGCCCACGAGCGCCCCGAGCGCGCAGTCGAGGAAGCGCATGTCGCGCAGGCTGAAGGTCGCCAGGCCGAGCACCGTGCCGCCGAGGCTCACCGAGTCGGGCACGATCATGTGCTCGAGGTCGATGAACGCCGCGGCGACGAGCCCGAGCGCCAGCGCGAAGCTCGCGCCGTAGACGGCGAGCGCGTGGTACCAGGGCGTCCGCTGCGCGAGCCCGAACACGATCACCTCGAGCACGGCCCACGACAGGACGCCGCCGAGCACCTCGACCGCGGGGTAGCGCCACGACACGCGCGCCCCGCAGCAGCGCGCCCGGCCGCGCATGAGGAGGAAGCTCACGACCGGGATGTTGTTCCAGGCGCGGATCGGCCTGCCGCACGCCGGACAGTGCGACGCGGGGCGCGAGACGCTCATGCCGCGCGGCACCCGGTAGATGACGACGTTGAGGAAGCTCCCCCACACGAGCCCGAAGGCCACGGCGAAGATGCGCAGCATGTCGGGGGGCAGATCCCCGAGCACGAGGGGGGGCACGTCGGCGGGGGTCAAGGGGTGTTCCGGGGCGAGCGGGGCCGCGTGGCGCGAGCCTAGCGCATCGGGCCGCCGCCCGACTGCGCCGCGAGGCGCAGCATCAGGGTGAGCGTCTGCGCGAGCTCCGCCTCGGGCGGCACCACGCCGGACTCTTCCATCGCGCGCCGCAGCTCGAGCAGCTTCGCGCCGAACACCTCGTACTGGTGCGCGGTGCGCGGGTCCGGTGCCTCGAGCACCCAGCGCCGCACGATCTCGCCGAGCTCGGCGGTGTCGCTCGCGCTGAGCAGGCGCGCCATCTGGGCCGCCATCGGGTCGGGGGGGCTGTCGGCAAGCGCCATGTCGCAGACCATAGCGCGTGGCGCGCGCCCGCGGAGCGCGGACGTGCCAGGCGCGCTCGGCCGTTGTAAGCCTCCGGGGTCCGATGGTGCCCGCCTCCGAGCTCGAACCAGACGCCCTACGCGCGGGCGCGGGCGCGGGCGCGCGCGCGCGTCCGCGCCGCCTCGCCGGCGGGGCCGCCCTCGTCGTGGCGGGTCTGTCGGCCTGCGGCGGGCCGAGGGACGCGGGAACGAGCGGCCCCGGCGCGGCCGACACGACGGCGCCGCTCCTGGCGGCGGCCGACGACGACGAGCCCGACGCTGCCGTCCCGGCGCAGCAGCACGAGTCCGCGCGCGGCGCCGGCGAGCGCGCCGACGTCCCGGCCGGCGCCTTCGTCGCGGGCAGCACGCCGGGCGACCGCGGTCGCGACCCGACGCTCGAGCCGGCGCTGCTCGCGGTCGAGCTCGGCGATTTCGCCATCGCGCGCCTCCCCTACCCGAACGACCCGCGCCAGCGACCCCTGACGAACGTGAGCCGCGCCAAGGCGGGCGAGCTCTGCGCCGAGGACGGCGGGCGGCTCTGCACCGAGCTCGAGTGGGAGCGGGCCTGCCGCGGCCCGAAGGGGCAGGCCTTCGCGGGCGGCGAGCGCTGGGACCCGAGCTGCGCGACCGCGCCCGAGACCTGCGCCTCGGGCTTCGGCGCGCTGGCCATGGGCGGCGCGATGCGCGAGTGGACCGCGAGCGACGTCGAGCCCGTCGAGGGCGTGCAGGCGCGGGCCGCGGCCGTGCGCGGCGCCCGGGCCGACGCGGCCGACGTCGACCACCGCTGCGCCCACCGGCTCGCGGTCGCCGCCGAGACAGCCGCCGCCGACCTCGGCTTCCGGTGCTGCTACGGCGCGCCGAGCAGCGCGACCATCCCCGCGCCGCAGCCGGCACCGGTGTTCCGCAAGGCGGAGCTCCCGGCCGCGCGCCTCGCCGCCATGTTCGCCGCCGTGCCCCAGCTCGCGGGCCTCGCGGGCGACGTGAAGTACTTCCGCGAGGAGCAGGCGATCGACTCGGTCAAGCGCCGCGCCACGAGCACGGCCGGCGCCGACGCGGGCGAGCCGTTGCCCCCCCAGGCCGAGCTCACGACCGCGCCGCTCGCCTGGAGCCCCGTGCCCGGCGAGGAGCTCCTGCTCGTCACCGGCCTGTCCGGCAAGGACGCCTTCATCGCCGCGTTCCACCGCCTGCCGGAGAACCGCTTCCGCGTGGCGGCGACCTTCGTCATGACCGGCGACCCCGGCCCCGTCGTGCTCGTCTTCAACCCGAACGTGAAGCGCAAGCTCGAGTGGACCACCTGCCTCGGCTGCTACGGCGAGACCGGCGGCATCGCCTACCGCGAGAACAACCGGGTGGTCATCACCCAGCGCTGAAGGTCAGCGTCGCGGCACGACGAACGCGAAGCGACTGCCGTGGGCGTCGCCGTCGATCTCGACCAGGCCGCCGAGCCGGCGCGCCGCATCGGCGGCGCAGAGCAAGGCGAGGCCACGGCCGTAGCGACTGCCGGTCTTGCGACCGCGGCTCGTCTGCCCCGCGGCGCTCACGGCGAGCGCGCGCAGCTCGGCCGGGATCACCGGGCCGTCGTCCCGCACCTCGAAGCGCAGCGCGTCGCCGTCGATCTTCGCCGTGAGTCGCACGGTGGAGCCGCGCGGCGCGTGCTGCACGGCGTCGGCGAAGAGGTTCTCGTAGCCGAGCGCCAGCACCGTGCGGTCGCTCGTGAGGTCGAGCGCCGCCGCGATGGGCGCGACGTCGACGCCGAGACCGGCCTGCGCGCACACGCCCGCGTAGCTCCGCACGAGCTCCGACACCACCTCGCCCACGGCGATGCGCTCGGGCTCGAGCGCGTCCGAGTTGCGACTCAAGAGGTCGAGGTTCGCGGTGATCCGGCGCAAGAGCTCGCAGGCCACGGCGCAGTCGTCGAGCGCCTCGATGAGGTCGGTGTCGGCGGTCGCCGGGTCGAGCAGGCGCCGCGCGAACTCGACGTTCGTGACCACGGCCGAGAGCGGGTTGCGGAGGTCGTGGGCGAAGGCCGCCATCATCTCGCCGAGCAGCGCCGGGTCCAGGTTCTTCATGGGGCGTTCCCTCCGCACACGCGGTCGCGCACGAACTTGGCGATGCGCTCGCGGAGCTCCTCGCGCCGCTCGATGGGCACGACGTGCGTGGCGCCGCGGAAGACCGCGAGCTCGCTGTTCGGGATCTGTGCCGCCATGCGCTCGGCGAGGTGCAGCGGCGTGAAGGAGTCGAGCTCGCCGGCGACGACGAGCACCGGCACCTGGAGCGTGGGCAGCACGTCGTCGGCGGTCACCTCCCCCGCCGCCCGCAGCATGCGCAGGAACATGAGCAGGTCGAGGTCCGCGATGTGCTCCATGTAGGGCAACAGATCCTCGGCCCGGATGTTCGACGCGACCTCGCCCGTCCGGAGCGCGATGCGCGTGGCAACGCTCGGGGGCAGGTTGCCCCAGAGCGCCCGGGACAGCTGCGGGTTGCGCTTCACGCGCTCGATGAGCCCGGGCAGCGCTTGCGCCAGGGCGTCCGTGCCCTTGAAGGTGTGCGTCACGTGCCCCGGTGCGCCGCAGATGAGCACCAGACCGGCGACGTCGCGCGGGCGACTGCGGTAGCCCTCGAGCGCCACCTGGCAGCCGAGCGAGTGGCCGAACAGCAGCGCCGGCCCGGGCACCCAGGCGTCGCGCACGGCGTCGAGGTCGGAGACGAGGTCCGACATCTCGATCCGGTCCGGGTCGGTGGGCGCGGCGCTGCGCCCGTGACCGCGGTAGTTCCAGTGGAGCACCGCCCCGTGGGCGAGCAGATCGTCGACGAGGTACTTCCAGATGAAGCCGTCGCACGCGATGCCGTCGCAGAGCACAGACGTGAGCGGCGCCGACTCGGGCCCACGGCGACGCGCGTACAGGCGCGTGCCGTCGGGCGCCATCACGTAGCGCTCGCTCCAGCTGCCGGCCGATCCGGCCGAGCCATCGCGCGCTGCCGCCTGGGGCACAGCTCCCAATCCCGTCCCTCACCAGCTCGCGCACCGTCGCGGGCGGTCCCCGGACCGCCGCGGGCCGCGGCTCAGATGTCGTCGCCTTCGTCGTCCGCGATGTCGTTCACGCTCGGGATCTTGCGGATATCGGCGCGTGCGAGCTTCCAGGCGCGCTGAACGACCCACGAGAGCGAGCGATCGAGGCGGGCGGCTTCCTCCTTGATCTCCTGGAGCATCGTCTCCGGGAAGTAGAGGCTCTGCTTGCGCTTGTCGCTTCGCGGTGCAGTGTTGGTGTTCGTGTCAGCCATGGTCCCCTCGCTGCCCCCATCCGCCTACATATATACCTGAGGGTGCGAAGAACCTCCACACCACTTTTCGGGGGGCGTCAACGCCGCGCGAGCTCGACCGGCGCCTGCCGGACCAGGCTCGCGTCGGCGCTCGCGACCTGCAGGGTCCCGACGAGCTTGTCGCCCTTCAGGCTGCCGGTGAGGATGCCGGACATGGCGGCCGGGTCGCGGGGATCCTTGGCGGTGAGCCCGAGGCGCAGCGCGCCGCCCTCGACCACGCCCCGGATCACCTGGTCGCCGAGCGCGCCGCTCGCGGTGCCGGTCACCTGGCCGTCGGGCGCGACCGTGAGCTCGACCTTGCCGGGGCCCACGGCCTGCTTGCCGTCGTCCTTCGCCCAGGCCCCGTGGTAGGGCACCTTCTCCGGCACGAACACCGTGTCCTTCTCCGCCTGGTACGTGCCGTGCCATGCGCCGGCCTCGGGCACGGCCGGCGCGACCGCCTCGGCGCTCGCGGTCCCGCTCGCGGTCCCGCTCGGGCTGCCGCTCGCGCTGCCGACCCCCGCGCTCTTCGCCGACCCGCTCGCGCCACCCGCGGTCGAGGTGGAGCTCCCGGCGTGCGAGTCGGGCCTCGGCCCGGCCGGCTCATTGGAGCAGCCGGCGAGGCCGTGACCGAGCGCGGCGAGCGTGGCGCACGCAGCGAACGCGACGAGGAGCCGGCCGGGTGCCATCGCGCCCACAAAACGCGAAACACGCCGGGAGCGCAAGACTCGCGTTCCAGCGTCATGCTCCGCGATACGAAGGTTCGAGCCCGCGCGCCGCGCGCTCGAGCCCGCGCCGGGCACGCGAGCCGTAACCAACCCGGGGTAGACCGAAACGAACCCGGTACTTGGTTACGTGCCCCACGGCCGGATGGCGCCTCGCGCGCGTTGCCTCGACGAGCGCACGCGTACTTGGCGTCGCCTGGCGGCCCACGTCGCGCGCTCGAGCCCGCTCCGGGCACGCGAGCCGTAACCAACCCGGGGTAGACCGAAACGAACCCGGTACTTGGTTACGTGCCCCACGGCCGGATGGCGCCTCGCGCGCGTCGCCTCGACGAGCGCACGCGTACTTGGCGTCGCCCGGCGGCCCACGTCGCGCGCTCGAGCCCGCTCCGGGCACGCGAGCCGTAACCAACCCGGGGTAGACCGAAACGAACCCGGTACTTGGTTACGCCCCGCACGTTGGTTGTGCGCGCCGCGCGGCCGGATCGCGGCGCGCGCGCGTCGCTCGTGCCGGCCCCGGGGGCGGGCCGCTGCCGGCGGCGTGCTCGGTACCCGAGGGCGGGCCGCTGCCGGCGGCGTGCTCGGTGCCCCGGGGGCGGGCCGCTGGCGGCGGCGTGCTGGATACTCCGGTCCCGAGGCGATCGATGCTAGGGTACTCCGGGACCATGAGGCCGATGTCGAAGACCCTGCGGCGCACCTTCGCGGTAGCGCCATTTCTCCTCCTCTCGTTCGCGGTCGCAGGCTGCCCCGAGCCGCCCAAGCCCGTCGAGCCGAAGCCGACCCTCCCGCCGCCGCCGCCGCCCAAGCCGAAGCCGAAGTGCGAGAAGCTCGAGGAGGAGTGCGCCGCCGCGCCGAGCACGGCCGCCAAGATCGCCGAGACCCAGTTCGTGTTCACGCCGCCCGAGGAGTGGATCTTCGCCCAGACGCCGGACGGCGCGATCGCGCAGGTCGACGACAAGGGGCCCGTCATGGCCCTCGGGAGCATCGAGGCCACGAGCGACGCGGGCCAGGCGCGCAAGCTCCGCGAGGAGAAGGTCGACGCCCTGCTGAAGCTCGTCGGCCTCGTGCCGCCCGGCGGCAAGAAGCTCGCGCTCGCCGCCAAGCCGCCCGACAAGCTCGAGGGCACCGAGCTCAAGGCGATCTACTGGCAGGTCGACAACGCCAAGCGCGGCACCGAGGCCGGCGGCCTGCTGGTGCTCGCGGTGCTCGCGGGCGAGCGCGAGATCCTCGGCGTCGGCTACGCCCCCGCCAACGACAAGAGCGGCTCCGACGCCGCTATCATGGCGGCCCTCGGGTCGCTGAAGAAGAAGGCGGGGAGCAGCTCGAAGTGACGGCACCGCTCCTGAGCCCCGGCCAGGTCATCGCCGGCAAGTACAGCGTGCGCGCCCAGCTCGCGCTCTCCCAGGCGGTCGCGACCTACGTCGCGCAGGACGCCCAGGGGCGCGAGCTCGTGGTCAAGCTCTACGACCCAGCCCTGGCGCAGCGCGCCGACCTCATGGGCGCGCTCGAGCGTGCGACCTCCGCCGCGCGCCAGCTCCCGGCCGACGTCGTCGTGCCGGTGCTCGACTCGGGCTACGACCAGGCGACCGGCGCGCCCTTCAGCGCCTGCGAGCGCATGACGGTGCCGTCGCTCACGCAGCTCTGCGCGCAGGGGCCGGTCGCGGCCGACGTCGCCGCCGCGATCGCCACGGGGCTCGCGCGCTGCCTCGATCTCGCCCACAACCGCGGGCTCTTCCACCACGCGCTCAAGCCGAACAACGTCTTCATCGGCCCGCCGCCGACCTACGCCGTGCGGATCGCGGACTTCGGCGCCGCCATCGTGCGCAACGCGCAGCCCTCGCACGAGAGCTACGTCGTCGGCGCCGCGTGGTGGGCGCCCGAGCAGATCCAGCCCGGCGCGCCGCTCGACGCGACGGCCGACGTGTTCGCGGCGGCGCTCGTGCTCTTCTACGCCCTCACGGCGCGGCCCTACTGGCTCGCGTTCCAGCAGTCGCCCCCCGATCTGCCCGCGTGGCAGCGCGAGCTGCTCGGGCCGCGCGCGCCCATCTCGCACCGCTCGATGGAGTTCCGGGTGCCGGTCAACGGCGGCCTCGACGGCATCTTCGCGCGCGCGCTCGCCATCAACCCGGCCGAGCGCCCGCGCAGCGTGGGCGAGCTCGCGGCGGCGCTCGGCACGCTCGGCGCCGCGCCGAAGGCGAGCGAGAGCGCCAAGACGATGGCCTTCGGCGAGATCGCGCCCTACAACCCGCCGCAGAACCCGGCCGCCGCCGCGCAGGCGCTCGCCGCCGGGAGCGGCTTCCAGGCCGCGCCGAGTGCAGCCGGGGCCGCGCCCGCGCCGGGCTACCCCAACGCGCCCCGCGCGGGGGCCTATGCGGCGGCACAGGCCGAGGGTGGCGGCCAGCCCCCGCCGGGCGCCGTCGAGGCGAGCGCGACGGGCCTGCCGCCCTTCCCGCTGCCCGCCAAGAAGGAGAAGAAGAACTTCCTGCCGATCCTCATCGGCGTGGGGATCGCGGTCGTGGCGGGTGGCGTCGGCCTCGCGCTCTTGCTCACCCGCACGCCGAGCGCCGACGGCCAGACGGCCTCGACCGCGACCTCGACCGCCGCGGCGAGCCCCGCCGCGACGAGCACGCCCCCGCCCGACACGGCGTCGGGCACCAGCACGGGCGAGGCCACCTCGTCCGAGCCTGCCCCGAGCGCGTCCGAGAGCGCGAGCGCCTCCGCCTCCGCGTCGGCCAGCGCCGACGAGCCCGACGCCGGCGCCGACGCGGGCGACGAGGAGAAGCTCCTGACGAAGCTCGTGTGCGTGCCGGGCCCCTGCGACGTCGTGTTCGTCGACGGCGCGCAGATCAAGGACCTCTCGAAGGACCTCGAGCTCACGGTCGGCAAGCACAAGATCCGCGTCGCCAAGGGCGGCTACCTCCCGCAGGAGGACAACATCACGATCGAGCCGAGTACCCCCTTCGAGAAGGAGTACAAGCTCGTGCAGGCGCCCGCGCAGCCGCCGCAGAAGAAGTGCGGCCAGTTCCTCAAGCGCTGCAACTGACCGCGCGCCCCGGCCCGACGCGGGCGCTCAGTCGACCATCATGTTCTGGACGGCGAAGTACGCCCAGTTCCAGTAGTCGTCGCACCAGCCGGTCTCGTAGGAGCGGAGGTTGCGCACGTCGAAGTACTGGGGGTACTGCGACGGGAACCACAGGCTCCCCGTCTCGCCCATGCCGAGCGCGACCGGCTGCGCGCCCGGCGGCACGAACACGAGCCGGTAGTCGTCGTGGATGCCGCAGCCCGGTGGCTCGTTCGGATAGCAACCGAGCGCCTCGGCCTCGATCGCGAACGGCGTGCCGGGGAAGGTCGTGAGGGCACCGTCGGCGGCGACGAGCCACACGCGATCGTCCGGGTAGTACGGGTTCGCGACGCCGCCCCACGAGGGCAGGTTCTTGATCTGGAGCGCGTGCTCGCAGCCCCAGGGCTGGTAGACGTGCACGCTCACCTCGACGAAGGTCCCGACCGGGATGTAGCTGTAGAGCCCCGGCGCCGAGAACGAGAGCTTGTACTCCGTGTTCGTGCAGTCGGCGTTCGGCGGGCAGGCGTCGAGCGCGAGCGAGTTCTCGGCTGCGTCGAGCACCACCGCGTCGAACACGAAGTCGCCGGTCTGGGTCCCGCCGACGTTGCACCCCCAGACGGTGTTGTCGGGCCCGTCGAGCTCGAGGTCGAAGCCGTCGTGCGTCTCGTAGCAGGCACTGCCGCCCGTGCCGGTCGTCGTGCTCGTCGTGGTCGTCCACGTCGTCGAGCTCGTGGTCGTCGTCCAGCTCGTCGTCGAGGTGGTGCCGGCCGAGCCCCCGGTTCCCGTCCCGAGCGTCACCGTCCCGCTGCACGCCGCGAGCCCGCCGCACAGGCCGAGCCCCACCACCGAGAACACTGCGAAACCGCGCATGATCACCCGCCTTCGTCGTTCGCCGCCGCCCCTGCAAAGCACGCGGCGTACCAGCCGCCCAGGCGCTGCGACATGACGTATTTACGGTCACTTGCGTTCGATTCGTGAGCCCGAAACCCCCGGCCCGATCGCATCCTGGCGCACCCTGGCACAACGCCCCGCGGGTCCGGTCGGTCGACCGCTCCCCGCCGATGCGGCATCATGAGCGGCGGATGCGAGCGCTGGGACGATTCGCCTGGGGGCTGCCGGGGCTCGTGGGGCTCGTGGGGCTCGTGGGGCTCGTGGCCTGCGCACCCGTGCGGCCGGCGTCGGAGCCCGCGCTCGACGGCGGCTGGCTCGGCCGGATGCCGGCTGCGGCCCCCGCGGGCAGTCCCACCGGCGAGGCCGCCCCGGACGCGACCGGTGCCCACGCCACCTCGGGTGCCGACGAGGCGCGGGCGCGCGACGTCCGGTTCACCGGCCGCACGTGGCTCGGCGTCGAGCTCGGCCCCGCCCCGGGCGAGGGCGTGCTCGTCAAGGCGGTGGTCCGGGGCTCCCCCGCCGCGCAGGCAGGCGTGCTCGCGGGCGATCTCGTGCTCGCGGTCGACGGCACCGCCGTGCGCGCGCCGCGCGAGCTGCAGCGCGAGGTGGGGAGCCACGCGCCCGGCGAAACCTGCCCGCTCACGGTGCGGCGCGCCGGCGCCGACCTCGAGCTCGAGGCCGAGCTCGGCCGCGCACCCGCCCCGGGCGAGACCGCGCGCCTCGAGCTCGTCGGCGTGCTCGCCCCCGAGCTCGGCGTGCTCGAGCCCGTGGGCGACGCCTTCCCGACGGGGCTCGCGGGCCTGCGCGGCCACGTCGTGCTCGTCGACTTCTGGGCGAGCTGGTGCGTGCCGTGCCGCATCGGCGTCGGTGCGCTCGCGCGCTACCACACGCGCTTCGGCGAGCGCGGCCTGCGCGTCCTCGGGGTCGCGGACGACGCACTGCCCGAAGCCGCGGCGGCGGCGCGCGACTGGGCCATCCCCTACCCGGTCGCCGCCGACCCGACCCAGCGCACGCAGGGCGCCTTCCACATCGACGTCCTGCCCACGCTCGTCGTCATCGACAAGCGCGGCGTCGTGCGCGAGGTCGTCTCGGGCTACTCGCCCGCCGAGACGGCGGCGCTCGGCGCGCTCGTCGAGCGGCTGCTCGACGAGCCGGGCTGAGAGACCGGCGCGCACGGAGCCGCTTGCGCCGCGACATCTCGTGATACGCTCGAGGGCGATGCGCGCGCTGACGTTCCGCATGCTCTCGTGGGGGGCCGCGCTCGCAGTCGGCGCCACGGCCTGCGGGCGCGACTGGGACCAGTACGACCCGAGGCTCGCGGAGGGGACCGGCGGCAGCCAGGGCACCGGCGGTGGGGGCACCGGCGGCGGTGGGGCGGGCGGCGACGATACCGGCGGCACGGGCGGCGCGGGCGGCGCGCAGCAGCCGTGCGCGGGCGACACCTTCGAGTGCCTTCCGAACGGCTCGGCGCACCACTGCGTGAACGACGCCTGGGTCGAGCTCGGGCCGTGCCCGCTCGGCTGCGACGTCGGGAGCCGGTCGTGCGGGGTGCCGAGCAACGTCGACGCCGCGGAGCTCCTGGCGGGCAGCAGCCCGCTCGTGCTCGCGGGTGCCGCAGACACCGTCTTCGACACGGACACGGGCGAGATCACGCGCGGGGGAAACCAGCTTCGCCCGCCGGTCGCCGGGCTCGATCCGGGTACCGGGATCGCGTTCGCGACCCAGGCCCAGGGCGGGAGCGAGCCCGGCCTCGGCGTGTTCTCGATGGCCGGCCTCACCGTCCCCGCGGGCACGACCCTGCGCGGCGCGGGCACCAACGCGCTCGTGCTGCTCGTCGACGGCGACGTCACCATCCACGGGCTCGTGACGGTCGCCGCCTCGAGCCAGTCGGCCGGGCCGGGCGGTCACGCGGGTGGAGCGGCAGGCGCCCCGGGCGGCGGCGCGTGCGGTGGGCTCCTCGGCTCCGGGACCCCCGTCTCGAATGGTTGCTCGTCGGGCAGCGGCGGGGCGGGACATCCGGCGGCAGGCGGCACGGGCGGCGCATCCACGTGCAGCGCGCCCGATGGCCACGTCGGCGGGCTCGGTGGGCCGGGCACGTGCGGCACGCCGGCACTCGTCCCCCTCGTCGGCGGCAGCGGCGGCGGGGGCGGCGTCGTCATCCCCAACTTCGGCTCCCAGGCGGGTCCGGGCGGCGGCGGCGGCGGGGCCGTGCAGATCACCGCGACCGGCACCCTCACCGTGAGCGCGACGGGCCGCATCGACGCGGGCGGCGGTGGGGGTGGGGAGACCGTCACCGGCGGTGGCGCCGGCGGTGGCGCCGGCGGTGCCATCCTGCTCGAGGCCCCCGCGGTGACGGTGGCGACGGGCGCCATTCTCGCGGCCAACGGCGGCGGCGGTGGCGCCGGAGACTGTACGTGAAGCGGCAGCGATGCTGGCCGGGCCGGTCAGCCAGGACAGCTGAGCTCCCAGCCCGCGGCGGGTGGCAACGCCGAGGGTGGCGAGGCCGCCGACGGGGGTCCGGGCGGAGCTGGCGACACCCCGACGGGCGGCGCCGGCCTGACCTACGCGGACTCGGGCGGCGGCGGGGGAGCCGTCGGCCGCGTGCGGATCAACGCCGACGCGCCGTCGGTGCAGGGCCTCGTGAGCCCCTCGCTCGCGACGGGTGCCTACACTCTGGGAGGCCTGCCGCTCGCGGGCGGCTGACGGAGAGACCATGCTGCTAGGGGGTCGCTACGAGGTGCTCACGCCCATCGCCTCGGGCGGCATGGCGACCGTGCACCTCGGCCGCGCCCTCGGCGTCGGAGGCTTCGAGCGGCTCGTGGCGATCAAGGTGATGCATCCCCACATCGCCGCCGAGGCCGACTTCATCAACATGTTCCTCGACGAGGCGCGGCTGGCGGCGCGCATCCGCCACCCGAACGTCGTCGCCACCCTCGACGTGCAGGCCGACGACGGCCTGTTCATCGTGATGGAGTACGTCGACGGGCCGTCGCTGCAAGCGCTGCGCAAGGCGCTCCGGAAGCGGGTCGTGCCGTTCGAGGTAGCGACGCGGATCCTGGTCGACTCGCTCGCCGGCCTCCACGCGGCGCACGAGCTCTGCGACGACGCGGGCGCGCCGCTCAACCTCGTGCACCGCGACATGTCGCCGGCGAACATCCTCATCGGCGCCGACGGCGTGGTGCGCATCACCGACTTCGGGGTGGCGCGCGCCGAGGCGCGCCTGTCCTCGACCCGCGGCGCGCAGGTGAAGGGCAAGGTCCCCTACATGCCCCCCGAGCAACTGATGGGCGAGACCGTCGATCGGCGCTGCGACGTGTACGCGGCGGGGGTCGTCTTCTGGGAGATGCTGACGGGCAAGCGGCTCTTCCACGCGGACAACGACGGGGCGCTCGTGCAGAAGGTGCTCGCGGGCCCCGGCGAGACGCCGAGGCAGGCCAACCCCGAGGTGCCCGCCCCGCTCGACGCGGCCTGCATGCGCGCCCTGGCGCGGGCGCCGGGCGACCGCTTCGCGACCGCCGCGGACTTCGCCGACGCCGTGGAGCACGCCGCCACCGAGGCGAAGGTACCGCTCGCGAGCTCGCGCGCCCTCGCGCGCTTCGTCGAGGAGTCGGGCGCCCACGAGAAGCTCGATCCACGCCGCCTGGCCCAGCTCAAGCAGGCACCCGAATCGAGGCCGCAGGCGCCGACGCCGTCGGCCCCCGCGCTGCGCACGGAGAGCGCGGCGACGGAGTCGGAGCCCGGCTCGGCCACGCGCTCCGTCCCCGAGCCCGCACCCTCCGTGCGCTCGGGCGTGACCGCGACGGCCGCGTCGGTGAGCGGCGTGCACGCGCCGGCGCGGCGCCTTCCGTATCTCGCCATGGCGATCGGCGGGTGCATCGCCGTCGGCGGGCTCGTCGGCGGCGCGGTGCTCGCGGGGCGGGGCGGCGACGACGCGGCGGCGGCCGCGCACGCGACCGGGGACGCGTCGGCGAGCCCTGCGGCGGCGGTGCCAGCCTCCGCGTCGCCGACGCCGGCGCTCGAGAGCGCGGCGACGAGCGCGCCCGCACCGGCCGCGAGTGCGAGTGCGAGTGCGAGTGCGAGTGCGAGCGCCAAGCTAGCCGCCGTGCCGGCCGGCTTGCCGAAGCCGCGGCCCCTGCCACCGAGCACCGGCGCCGCGCCGCCGGCCGCCTCGAAGAGCAAGACCTACAACCCGGATCGACTCTGATGCGACACTGGCTCTGGCTCGCGTTCGTCGGTGCGTTCTTGCTCGCCGCACCGGCGAGCGCGCAGGCGCCGAACGCCGACGACGCGTTCCGCGACGCCCGCACCCGCTTCGAGGCGGGCGACTTCCGGGGGGCGCTGCCCCTGTTCCGACAGGCCCTCGCCGCGTCGGGTAGCCCCAACGCGCGCATCTACGTGGCCCGCTGCCTCCGCGACCTCGGTCAGCTCGTCGAGGGCTACGAGGAGATGAGCCGCACGGTGCGCGACGCGCGCGAGCTCGCCCCGAAGGAGGAGCGCTACGCCCAGACCCGCGACCAGGCGGCTGCCGAGCTCGCCGTCCTCGAGGGACGCGTCGGCAAGGTGCTCGTCGCCCTCGATCCGAGCCTGCAGGGCGCGACCGTGGAGCTCGACGGCGCGCCGCTCACCGCCGAGCGCTTGGGTGTGCCGATCGCGGTCCTGCCCGGCCGTGTCGTCGTCGCGGCCGTGCGCCGGGACGGGACGCGCATCGAGCAATCGAAGACCGTCGCCCCGGGCGCGCTCGAGACGCTGCTGCTGTCGGGCGCCGCGGGGCCCGCGGCGGCCGTCACGACGCCGCCGCCCCCGGGCAACGCCGGGGCCGACACGGGCGGCGAGGCGGGGGGCTTCGGCGCCGTTCGCGGCGCGGGCATCGGGGTCGCTCTGCTCGGCGTCGCCGGCTTCGTCACGTTCGGGGTCGGGACCGCGATGGCCAACGACAAGCTCGCGACCCTCGAGTCGGCCTGCGGCGGCGTTCGGTGCACGGACCCCGCGTACGGGTCGGTGGTGGACGAGGGCAAGCGCGCCGAGACGCTCGCGGGCGTCGGGCTCGGCATCGGGATCGCGGGCGTCGCCGTCGGGGCGGCGATGATCGCCTTCGGGGGCGGTGACGGCGAGGCGACCGTCACGGCCGGTCCGGGCGGCGCCACGTTGCGCCTGCGCTTCTGACGCCTGGGCTGCGCCCGGCCGCGCGTCAGTCGCGCTCGCCGAGCGCGATCCCGAGCGCGCGAAGCTCTGCCTCGGCGAGCGCCGCCCACCCGCGATTCGCCTTCGGGCTCGCCGGGCTCGGGTGGAGCACCTGCCCGAGCGCGACCGCGCGACCCGCGAGCGCGCGGCGCGCGACCTCGGCGGCGAACGCCCCGACCCCGACGACGTGGCGCGGCGCGAGCGCGTCGACGGTGCGGGCGAGCGCGCGGTCGCAGGCCGCCTCGAGCGGCGCACGCAACGCCGCGGGCAGCTTGTCGGGCGTGACGTTGCGCCCGCCCGCATCGACGAACACGAGCGGGCAGTAGTTGACGACGAAGAAGCGCGCGAAGAACCGCTCGGGGGTGCCGAAGCGCGCCCGCGCCCAGCCCCACAGGCGCGCGCCGCTCACCTCCGCGCGCGGGCACGCGAAGCCGAGCACCGGCCGCTTCGGGTGCGTCGCGCGCGGCGCCTCGACGGGGGCCTCGAGCCCGAGCCAGTCGCGCACGGCCGCGACCTCGCCGAAGGGCACGCCGGTCTGCGCCATCCCGAAGGGGCCCGGGTTCATCCCGACGAGCAGCACCTCCTTCGGCGCGTGCCCGTGGCGCTCGAGGTAGAGCTCGTGCGGCGCGCGCGCGTACGCGAGCGGGTTGTACACGAACGCGACCGCGCCCGGCGCGGCCGACGCGGCCACGAACGACGGCGCGAGTCGCTCGACCTCGGCCGAGAGCTCGCGCGCGATGCGGACGAGCGGATGGACGGCGCGGCGGGCCGTCATGCCGGGTCGCGGTGCACGGTCGCGGGCGAGAAGGCCGGCAGGCACACGGCCACGTACTCGGCTCCCTCGGGGCCGGGCGTGCCGTAGCGCACCCACTCGCCGGGCTCGGTGACGACCGCCTGCCCCGCCGCGATCTCGAGCACGCCGCCCTCGTGCTCCACGCGCAGCATGCCGCGCAACACGAGCGTGTACTCCCGGAACTCGGGTCGCTGGCCGGGCTCCACCCAGCCCGAGGGGCTGCGCATGTGCGCGAGGCTCACCTCGCCGCTGCCGGTGCGCACGCGACCCACGTACTCGTCGATGACCTTCGGCTTCGTGCCCGCCGCCGCCACCCGCACGGGCGCCTCGATCTTCGTCGGCATGCCCTTCGCTGCCCGCGCTCGGCCCGGGCGTCAACGCGCGATCGCGGCGGTGCGCTGCAACGAGCCGTTTCAGAAATCTGGAACAGCGTGGCGCGCTGAAACACTTTGATGAAGGGGTCCGCGAGCCCTTTCCGGCCCGAAACGGCCATGTGCGGGTTGGCACCGAGCTTGCGTTGGGAAGGGCGTATGCCTCGCCTCGCGACCCTCAGCCGTCGCCGCCTCCTCGGGCTCGGAGCCGGCACCCTGGCCGCTGCCGCTGCCGCGCGCATCGCGTTCGGCTCGCGCGCCGCGGCCGCGCACCCCGCCGTCGACCCCGCGACGGACGGCGAAGTCGTCCGCTCCGTCTGCGAGGTGTGCTTCTGGAAGTGCGGCATCCAGGGCCACGTCAAGGACGGGGTCGTCACGAAGCTACAAGGCAGCCCGCTGCACCCGCTCTCGAACGGCAAGCTCTGCCCGCGCGGCGTGGGCGGCATCGGCCAGGCGTACGACCCCGACCGGCTCGTGCGCCCGCTCCTGCGCACGGGCGCGCGGGGTGAGGAGCGCTTCGAGCCCGTGTCGTGGGACGAGGCGCTCGGCTTCGTGGCCGACAAGCTCGACACGATCCGCAAGCAGCACGGCCCCGAGGCGGTCGCGCTCTTCAACCACGGGGCCGGGGCCTCGTGGTGGAAACACCTCCTGTCGGCCTACGGCACCGCCAACTTCGGCGCGCCCTCGTTCGCGCAGTGCCGCGGCCCGCGCGACGTCGCCTTCGACCTCACCTTCGGCTCCGACCCCGGCTCGCCCGAGGTGCTCGATCTCGGCCGCTCGGACTGCCTCGTGCTCATCGGCTCGCACCTCGGCGAGAACATGCACAACACCCAGGTGCAGGACTTCGCCGACGCCGTGGCGCGCGGCGCGGATCTCATCGTGGTCGATCCGCGCTTCTCGACCGCGGCGAGCAAGGCGCGCACCTGGCTGCCGATCCGCCCCGGCACCGACACGGCGCTCCTGCTCGCGTGGCTCCACGTCATCGTGAAGGAGGGCCGCTACCAGCGCGACTACGTCGCGGCCTACACGAAGGGCTTCGAGCGCCTCGCAGCGGGTATCGAGACCTACACACCTGCCTGGGCCGCGGCGGAGACCGGCCTCGACGCGGGCCTCATCGTCACGACGGCGCGGCGCATCGCGGCGGCCGCCCCCGCGACCCTCGTGCACCCGGGACGCCACGCGACCTGGTACGGCGCCGACGACACCCACCGCGCGCGCGCCGTCGCGATCCTGAACGCCATCCTCGGCAGCTGGGGCCACCGCGGTGGCTTCTTCCGCCCGAGCGGCATGAAGCTCGCGAAGTACCCGGTGCCCGCGTACCCGAAGGCGAAGCCACCGGCCGATCGACTGCCCGGCGAGGCGCCCTTCGCGCTCGAGCCGCTCGCGCAGGGGCTGCGGCGCGCGACGCTCGACGGCAAGCCCTACCCCATCAAGGGCTGGATCGTGTACGGCACGAACCTCATCCAGGCGCTGCCCGAGCGCGAGCTCACGCGCAAGGCCATCGATGCGCTCGACCTGCTCGTCGCGGTCGACGTGCTGCCGGCCGAGATCGCGGGCTACGCCGACGTGGTGCTGCCCGAGGCCTCGTACCTCGAGCGCCACGACGATCTCTTGCCGGTCGCCTGGAAGCGGAGCGGCGTCGCGCTCCGCCAGCCGATGATCGAGCCCCTGGGCGAATCCAAGCCCGGCTGGTGGATCGCGCGCGAGCTCGGCCTGCGCCTCGACCTCGGCGCGTACTTCCCGTGGCAAGATGCGGAGAGCTACCTGCGCGAGCGCTGCCGCCTGTCGAAGCTCGACTTCGACGCGCTCGCAGCGGACGGCGTCGTGCTCGCGCCCGAGGCACCGACCGTGGTCGAGGACGGCCTCGCGCTCGGCATCGAGACCGAGAGCGGCAAGATCGAGCTCGTCTCCGAGCGCCTCGAGAAGGCCGGCTTCTCGGCCCTGCCCGAGTACCGGCGCCCGGCCGATCCGCCGCCCGGTTACTTTCGCCTGCTCTACGGGCGCGCGCCGGCCCACACCTTCGGCCGCACCGCGAACAACCGCCTGCTCGGCGAGCTCGCGCACCACGACAAGCTGTGGATCAACGCCAAGGTGGCGGCCGATCTCGGGCTCGGCCGCGACAGCGTCGTCCGCCTCGTGAACCAGGACGGCAAGGAGAGCCAGCCCATCGGCGTCAAGCCGACCGAGCGCATCCGCGCCGACTGCGTCTACATGGTGCACGGCTGGGGGCACACGGCCGAGGGGCTCCGGTACGCGCGCGGGCGCGGTGCCGACGACGGCGAGCTCGTGACGCGGGTCGAGGTCGATCCGGTGATGGGCGGTACGGGCATGCGCGTGAACTTCGTCGCGCTGCGGGAGGCCTGAGCCATGCAACGGGTGATGGTGATCGACACGCGGCGCTGCGTCGGTTGCGAGGCGTGCGTCGTCGCGTGCAAGACCGAGAACGACGTGCCCCTGGGCGCGTACCGCGACTGGGTGGTGCAGGAGACGCGCGGCGAGCTGCCGCACCTGTCGCTGCTCATCCGCTCCGAGCGCTGCAACCACTGCGCGAGCGCGCCCTGCGTCACGAACTGTCCGACGGGCGCGAGCTTCCACCGCGAGGACGGCACGGTGCAGATCGACCGCGACAGGTGCACCGGCTGCCGCGCCTGCATGACGGCCTGTCCCTACGAGGCGCGCTACGTCCACCCCGACGGCTTCGTCGACAAGTGCACGCTGTGCGTGCACCGCCTCGACACCGGCTCCCCGACGGCCTGCGAGGAGGTGTGCCCGACGAGCGCCATCCTCACGGGCGATCTCGACGACCCGAGCTCGCTCGTCGCCGCGCGCCTGCGCACCGGCGACGTGAGCGTCGTGACCCGCGAGGCCGGCACCGAGCCCCACGTCTACTACACGCACTGAGAGTACCCCGATGCAACCTCCCATCGAGATCGAGTCGACCCGCGCCGCCCTCGGCGCCGCCGAACGGGTATGGGGCTGGGAGATCCCGACCTACCTGTTCTTCGGCGGCCTGGTGGCGGGCCTGATGCTGGCCGTCGCGGCGTCGCTCCTCCTCCTCGGCCCCGAGCGCATCACGCGCGCCATGCGCTGGGGCCTCGTCGCCGCGCCGCTCCTCCTGTCGGTCGGCATGCTGGCGCTGTTCGTGGACCTCACCGCGAAGCTCCACGTGTTCCGCTTCTACACGACGTTCCGGCCCTCCGCGCCGATGTCGCTCGGCTCGTGGGTGCTGCTCTTCGTGTACCCGGTGCAGCTCCTGCTCATCCTCGCGCTCCCGCCCGAGGCCTTGCAGAAGCGTCTCGTGCGCGTGCGCTTCGTCGCCGCCGTGCAGCGCTTCGCGACGGCGCACCTCCGCGCGCTCGCGCTCGTCGCGCTCGTGCTCGCCGTCGCGCTCGGCGTCTACACGGGCGTCCTGCTCTCGACCACCGTCGCGCGGCCGCTCTGGTCGAGCGGCGCGCTCGGGGTGCTCTTCCTCGCCTCGGGCGCCTCCACCGGCGTCGCCGCGCTCATGCTCGGCGAGCGCGACCGCGCCATGAGCGACCGCTTCGCCCGCGCCGACATCGCGCTCATCCTCCTCGAGGTGCTCGTGATGGTGCTGTGGCTCGCGGGCCTCGCCTCGCAGGGCCCGGCCTACCGCGACGCGGCCGCGAGCATGCTCGTCGGCCCCTACGCCCCCGTGTTCCTCGGCATGGTCGTCTTCGGCGGGCTCGTCGTGCCGGCCGTGCTCGAGGCGCTGTCCTTGCGCGGCCGTGCCCTGCACTCGCGCGCCGTGCCGGCGCTCGT
>JADLAB010000083.1 GCA_020848455.1 Polyangiaceae bacterium | reverse complement strand
CGCCATCGCGCCAAGCCGGCCGTGCCGCTCGGCGGCAAGTACCGGCTCATCGACATCACCGTCTCGAACGCCATCAACTCGGGCTTCCGCCACATCGCCGTCCTGACCCAGTTCAACAGCGCGTCGCTCAACGCGCACATCGCCCGCACCTACCGCTTCGACATCTTCGGCGAGGGTCAGGTGGACGTGCTCGCGGCCGAGCAGACCGACGACACCTCCGACTGGTTCCGGGGGACCGCCGACGCCGTGCGCAAGCAGCTCCGGCGCTTCGCGGCGGCGGGCGTCGAGCACGTGCTCATCCTGAGCGGCGACCACCTCTACCGGATGGACTACCGCGAGATCTACGAGCGCCACGTCGACACGCAGGCCGACGCCACGGTCTCGGTCATCGGCGTGCCACGGCCCGAGGTGACCGGCCTCGGCGTGCTCTACGCCGACGACGACGGCCGCATCCGCACCTTCCGCGAGAAGCCGCAGCCGGCCGACGACATCCGCGACGTGCTGCCGCCACCTGCCCTGCGCGCGCGCTGGGGGCTCGGCCCCGAGGACTACCTCGTCAACATGGGCGTCTACCTGTTCCGCATCGACGCGCTGCGCGAGGCGCTCGCGGACCCTTCGCTCGTCGACTTCGGCAAGGACATCCTGCCCCGCATGGTGACCGACAGGCGCGTCATCGCGCACCACTTCTCGGGCTACTGGCGCGACATCGGCACCATCGGCGCCTTCTTCGAGGCGAACCTCGCCCTGACCGAGGAAAAGCCGCAGTTCCGCCTGTTCCTGCCGCACGCGCCCATCTACACGCGCCAGCGCTTCCTGCCCGCCACCCGCTTCCTCGACGCGCAGGTGAGCCACAGCATCGTCAGCGAGGGTTGCCTGCTCTACGGCGCCAGCATCGAGCACAGCGTGCTCGGGATCCGCAGCCGCGTCGCGCCGGGCGCGCGCGTGCGCGACGCCATCATCATGGGGGCCGACTACTACGAGGAGGACGACGTGCGCGCCGCGAACGCCGCGCTCGGCATCGCGGCCGCGGGCATCGGCCGCGAGTGCGTCATCGAGCGCGCCATCATCGACAAGAACGCGCGCGTCGGGGCGCGGTGCGTGCTGCGCGGCCATCCCGACCGCCCCGACGAGGACGGCGACGGCTGGTACGTGCGCGACGGCATCGTCATCGTGCCGAAGGACGGAGCGCTCGGCGACGGCACCGTCGTCTGAGCGCGCCGGGCAGGGGCGAGGCGAGGCATGGAGCTCACGGCCGGGACGGAGCTCGCGCACGGGTTGCGACTCGAGCTCTGCCTCGGCGCGGGGGGCATGGGCAGCGTGTGGCTCGGTCGCCACCACGGCGCCGAGGTCGCGGTGAAGGTCATGGCCGCCTCGCTCGTCGCGAGCGAGGAGCTGCGGGCGCGCTTCGCGCGCGAGGTGCGCGCCTGCCAGAGCATCGCGAGCCCGCACGTGGTGCAGGTGCTCGCGCACGGCCTCGCGCCGGACGGCGCGCCCTACCTCGTCATGGAGCTGTGTCGCGGCGAGAGCCTGCGCCAGAAGCTCGAGCGCGCCGGGAGGCTGCCCGCCGAGGAGGTGGCGGCCATCGTCGCCCAGATCGGCCGGGCGCTCGGCGCCGCTCACGCCGCGGGGGTCGTGCACCGCGACATCAAGCCCGACAACGTGTTCCTGCTCGCCGCGCCGGAGGGCTTCGTCAAGGTCCTCGACTTCGGCGTCGCGCGCCGGGACGCGGCCGACGAGCGCACGCTCACCGCGGACGGCACCCTGCTCGGCACGCCGAGCTACATGAGCCCCGAGCAGCTGCTCTTCCCGCGGCAGGCCGAGCCCGCCTTCGACGTGTGGGCCCTCGGCGTGCTCGCGTACGAGGCGCTCGTCGGGCGGCGCCCCTACGAGGGCGAGGGGCTCGTGGAGATCGTGCGCGCCGTGTGCGAGACGGAGGCCCCGCCCCCGAGCCGCGCCGGGCTGCACGCGGCCTTCGACGCGTTCTTCGCGCAGGCCCTGGCGCGCGACCCGGCCCGGCGCTTCGCCTCGCCGGAGGCGCTCGCGCGCGCCTTCGACACCGCCTGCCGGCTCGCGCTCGGCGACAGCGCGACCGTGGCCGTCGCGGTGCGGCGCGAGCCGACCCGGGCGACGGCGTGGTCGGCGGCCCCGACGCTCGTGTCGCCAGTGCACACCGCGGAGCGGAGCGCGGCCCCGGTGCCGGCGGCCGAACGGAGCGCGGCCCCGGTGCCGGCGGCCGGCACGGTGGCGCCGGCACGCGGCTCGAGGCGGGGCCTCGCCCTCGGCGCGGTCGCGGTGGCGCTCGTCGCGGGCGGCGCCGCCGTGGCGGTCGCGCTCGCGGCGGGCAGCCCGAAGGAGCCCGGGCCGGCGCGGGCAGACGCCCCGAGCGCGTCCGCGCCGCGGCTCGCATCGGAGGGCACGTCCGGACCGCCTGGCGCGACGCCGGCGACGCCCGCGACCGCGACGGCCGACCCCGTGCCGAGCGAGCCGACCCATGCGCCACGACTCGCGCCGACGGCGCCGGATCCGCGCTGCGCCGGGCAGCCGTGCGATGTGCTCGGCCGGTGCTCCTTCGGTCCGGACGAATGCATGGTCCTCGGCGACGCCGACTGCGCCCGACTGTGCGTCGCGATCGGGCACTGCCACGCCGAACGTGGCTACTGCCGAGCCCGCTACGCGATCGAGTGCCGCGAGTCCGACAGCTGCAGGGAGTGGGGGCGCTGCACGATGCTCGAGGGCGCTTGCGTGGCCGGCCCCGCGGAGGCTTGCCAGGCCTCCGTGCACTGTCGCGAACGCGGGGAGTGCTCGCTCGCCGGCGCGGGGTTCCGCTCGGTGTGTGCTCCCGCGAGCGACGCCGACTGCCTCGGCTCGACCCTGTGCGAGGTGGACCGGCAGTGCTGGCACCGCGACGGCGCGTGCGTGCGCCGCTGAGGGAGGCGGCGGCCGGCTGGCAGCGGCGACCGAGTTGGCGCGCAGCGCGTGCCCGCCTGTATGCTCGCCCGCGTGGATGTGGCGGTGCTGGGCGCGACGCTCGTGACGGGCGTCGACGGGACGACCCTCGGGCTCGCGCGCGCGTGGGCCGAGCGCGACTGCCTGCTCGTGTTCCTGCGGCACTTCGCCTGCCCGAGCTGCTCGGCGCTCGCGGCCGAGCTCGCGCCGCGCGTGCCCGAGCTCGGCGCGCTCGACGTCGGCGTGTGGATCGTCGGAGCAGGCTCGCCGGAGGCGGCGGCGGCCTTCCGGACGCGCCTCCGCCTCGACGACCCGCGCGTCGAGCTCGTGGTGAGCCCCGACCTCGCCGCCTACCGCGCCGCCGAGCTCGTGCGCTCGCGCCGCGCGACCTACGGCCCGCGCTCGCTGTGGGCGGCCCTCTGCCTCTACGCGCTCGGCCACGGGGCGAAGCGTCGGCCGGACGACGGCGACGTCACGCAACAGGGCGGGGTCGCCTTCGTGCTGCGCGGCGGGGTGCTCGCCTGGCACCACGCCAACCGCGACCTCGGCGATCACCTCTCGCTCAACGACATCGTCGACCGGGCTCTCGCGCGCGCCGCCGCGCGCTCGGGCGCCCTCGTCTGACCGGGGTAGCCATGCACGTCGATCTCCTGATCCACGCCGCCAACGCCACGCTGCTCGTGTCGTTCCTGGTGCGCGACATCCTGAAGCTGCGCATGCTGAGCGTGGTCGCCGGCGGCATGTTCCTGGCCGTGTGCCTGCTCGCGAGCCCCGTGGGCTGGGCGTCGCTCGCGTGGAACCTCGTCTTCGCGCTCATCAACGGCGTCCAGATCACGCGCCTCCTGCTCGAGCGGCGACCAGTGCACCTGCGCCCCGAGGAGCACGAGCTCCACCGGCTCGCGTTTCGCGCGCTGCGGCCGCGCGAGATGCTGCGCCTGCTCGGCGCCACGCGCTTCGTCGACGCCGCGCCGGGCGAGGTCCTCGTGACGGCGGGCCGCGACCCCGAGCGCCTCCTCGTGGTGCTCGAGGGCCGGCTCGAGGTGCGCGTAGCGGGCGCGTCGGTGGCAGCGCTCGGACCCGGACAGTTCGTGGGCGAGATGGCGTTCCTCACGCGCGAGCTGCCGAAGGCGGACGTGGTCGTGGTCGACCCGGCGCGTCTGGCGTCGCTCGACGCCGCGGGCCTGCGCCGCTCGGTGGCGCACGACGCCGAGCTTCGCGCGGCGGTGCAGGGCATCCTCGGCGCCGATCTCGCGGGCAAGCTGCGGGCGCCGACGAGCCCGGCCGGCCGGGCGTGAGGCGCGAGGGCACGCTAGAACGTCTGTCCGACGTCGACGTAGAAGCCGCTCGTGCCCTCGGTGGGCGAGCCCGCGCCGTCGGCGCGCAGGATGAAGGTGTCGCCCCACTGGAAGCGCGCGCCGCCGCCCACGCCGAGCGCCACGGGCGCGTGCGGACCGTCGAGCGCGCGACCGGCGACCGAGCGGCCCTCGACGTCGGCCCAGACGCGCCCGGCGTCCGCGAAGGCGACGGCGCCGAAGCGCATGCGCTCCTCGCCGGCGGCAAACCAGGGGAAGTTGCCGCGGAGCTCGAGGCTCGAGAGCACCTTGACCTTGCCCTGGTAACGGCGGAGCGGCACGCCGCGCACCGAGAACGAGCCGCCGAGACCGTCGCGCGGCGTCAGCACGCCCGACTGGCCGAGCTCGTAGAGCGGCGGCGTGCCGCCGAGCACGTCGCCCGAGGCGCGCGTCGCGAGGACGAGGTGCTCGGGCACGAGCGGCGCGAAGACGCTCGTGCCGAGGTAACCACCCACGTAGGCGAGCCCGGCGTCGACGCCGGGGCTGATGCGCGCCGCGAGCTCCGTGAAGACGCCGCGCGTGGGCGCATACTCGTCGTCCCGGCTGTCCCACAAGAGGCCCACGTTGAAGCCGAGCACGGCGTGGTCGCGCCCGTCGGGCAGCAGGGCCGCGAGCGTGCTCCCGTCGTCGCCCGCGGTCGCGCGCAGCGAGAGATCTTCGGCGAGCTTGCTGCCCTCGTAGATCGTGTACGCGTCGTAGGAGGCGCGCGTGCCGAGCAGCGCCTCGAGCCGCTCCTTGCCCCGTGCGACGGGGTGATCGAACAGCGTCACGCGCGCGTTCACGACGGCGCTCGGGTAGGTGTGGCCGTAGGTGTGGTAGCGCGCGAGCGCCTCGTTCGCCTCGAGCTCCTCGTCGCTGAAGGAGCGCGCGACCGACCCGCCACCGAGGCCGTAGTAGCCGGCGTTCGAGAACTTGCCGAAGGCGAGCTTGGCCTCGAGCCGCAGCGCGCCGTCGAAGAGGCCCGGCAGATCGAGCTTCACGTAGTGGTCGTGGTAGGCGATGGTCGGCTTCTGCTCGGCGTCGAGCGCGGCGCTCATGAAGAGCTGCACCTCCACGCGCACCCGATACGGGTTGTAGCCTGGCTCGAACTTGGCCACCGAGCCTACGGCCCCGAAGCCGAGGCCGATGTCGCTGTCGTAGTTGAGCGCCGGGAAGGCGCCGGGCTCCCAGCGGTCGGGGTCGGGCGGCGCGGGGGGCGCCTCGGCGTCGGTCTCGACCTCGGCCTCGGCCTCCGCCTCGGTCGGCTGTGCGCGCGCGGCCGGCGCCCATGCGAGGAGCGCACCGAGCGCCCCGACCAGAACCCCGCCGCGGCGACGCGCACCCCAACCGCGTCCCGAGCGCCTCGTGCCGTCGCCGCTCTCCATGCCGCCCCCGTCGCCTTTGCACCGCACGTGCCGCGCGTTTCGGGCCCCGAAGGGCCGATTATCGTGCAGCCCGCGCCCGAAGCGTGCAGACGGCTGCACACTCGCACGCCCGGCCGCGCCACGCTGCCGGGCGCCGACGAGTGCGGCGCGGGCGCCGCACCCCGGACGGCCGGATCACGGGCGGCCAGGGCCGGCGAGCGCGACCCGCGAGCGACATCGGGGACTTGGCGCGGCCCGGGCCGCGCGCGCGCCGGCGCCGACGGTAGGACCGCGTCGTGCCCTCCCCACGGGCAACCCACCCGAGAGGAGCCACCCATGCACTCGCTTCGCCCCTTCGCCTTCGCCGTCGCCGTCGCCGTCCCCTCGCTCGCGGCCTGCACGCCGCCCGCGGCCTACTCGGAGCCCGTCGCCATCGAGCTCAAGGCGAAGTCGTCCGACGCCGCGAGCGGCGTCGTGAGCGAGGAGAAGGGCATCACGACCGAGTCGGGCAACCCCTACGGTGCGTTCGTCAACGCGGCCCGGGCCGAGCTCGGCCACGACCCGGCCATCATCGAGCTCGCGGACGCGTCGCTCTTGCTCGGCGGGAAATCGACGCAGGTGACGGCGCTCTCCGAGGTCTTCGACGGCGAGGTCGCCGTGCTGTTCGTCGTGGACGACAGCCACAACACCTACCCCGTCGCGCACACCGTGATCGACGCGAGCGTGCCGGGGGGCGGCCCGGTGGCGCTCGACCTCGACCTCGATCCCGAGGCCTTCACCGGCGTGGACCGCGACAGGCTGCTCGGCGGCAACTTCAAGGTGGTGCTGCGCGGGCCGGCCGCCGCGGGCTTCTCCGGCAAGGGCGCCGAGGCGGTGCTGCAGACGACCTTCGCGTTCGAGGCCTTCGACTGAGGGCGCGCCCGAGATGACAGCGCCCGGGCGAGTGCGCACACTCACGGCATGAACCGAAACCCGACACGCGCGCCGCTGGTCCTCGCGGTGCTCCTCGGCGCCTGCGGCAGCACCACCGTCTCGGGCGGGGCCGGCGGCGCGGGGGGCGCCACCACGGGCGGGGGCGGCGCGGGCGGCGGGGGCGGCGCGGGCGGTGCGGGCGGCGGCTGCCCCGAGCTGCCGCAGGCGACGCTCGACGCGCTCGCTTTTCCGAACCTGCTCGGGCCCTTGCAGCTGCAGCCGGGCCAGAGCGCCGATCTCGGCGTCGGCGTCACCGAGTGCTGCTACGTGTGGCAGGAGGTCGACGCCTGCGTCACGTGGAGCGTCTCGCCCACGGGGGCGACCATCGACGCCGCTGGCCTCCTCACGATCGACCCGGCGACCCCGAGCGGTGCCGTCCTCACGGTGCAGGCCGACGTGGGCCCGGGCGACAAGCTGCTCACGGCGAACGTGTACGTGTACACGCCGGCCGGCAACCCGCTCGTCGGCTACCGCAGCGAGGTCGCCGAGCTGCCCTGCGG
>JADLAB010000082.1 GCA_020848455.1 Polyangiaceae bacterium | reverse complement strand
GCGCTCGCGCTCCTCGAGCGGCTCGGCTTCGCGGGCGCGAGCGTCACGATGCCGGCCAAGGAGGCGCTCGTGCCGCACCTGTCCCTGCTCGATCCGGACGCGCGGGCGGCCGGCGCCGTGAACACCGTGCGACTCGCACCGGGCGAGCGCCTCGGCAGCAACACCGACGTGGCGGCCGTCGCGGCGCTCCTCGCGGAGGTGCCGGCGGGCGCGCGGGCGCTGGTGCTCGGAGCTGGAGGCGCGGCGCGCGCGGCCGTGGCGGCCCTCGGCCGGCACGGCGCCGAGATCGTGCTCGCGAGCCGGGACCGCGCGCGCGCCGAGGCGCTCGCCGCGGCCTTCGCCCTCGGCGCGGGCGCCGTCGTCGACTGGAGCCGGCGGGCGGGGATCGACTTCGCGGTGCTCGTCCACACGACGCCGCTCGGCTCGGACGGCACGACGGACCCGCTCGGCGACGCACCCCGCGATCACCGCGACTGGCGCGGCCGGCTGGTGCTCGACGCCGTGCTGTCGGACGAGCCGACGCCGCTGTTGCGCCGCGCGGCCGCCGGCGGCGCGCGGGTGAGCTCGGGCAGGGAGTGGTGGCTCCGGCAGGGCGCGCTCCAGATGCGCATCCTGACGGGCGCGGCCGTCTCGGTCGACGAGCTCCGCGCCGCGTGGGATGCGCCCGAGCCCGGCGGGGCGAGCCCGTGAGCGCGCCCACCCTCCGGCTCGAGGTGCCCGGCTCGAAGAGCCTCACGCAGCGCGCGCTCGTCGCGGCAGCGCTCGCCGCGGGCGAGAGCCGGCTCGTGGCGCCCCTCGACTGCGACGACAGCCGCGCGCTCCGTGCGGCGCTCGGCGCCCTCGGCGCAGGCATCGACGAGATGCCCGACGGATGGCGCGTCCGGGGCGGCGGCCTCGGCGCCGTGACGGCGCCCGTCTTCTCCGGCGACGGCGGCACCACGCTCCGCTTCCTCGCCGCGCTCGCGCTCGTGCTCGCGCCCGCACCGGGCACCGCGGCGGTGGAGCTCGTGCTCGACGCCTCCCCGCAGCTCCGGCGCCGGCCGCACGCGGCCCTGCTCGAGGCGCTCGCGGCGCTCGGCCTCGAGGTGCAGAGCCGGGGCGGCGGGAGCCTCTTTCCCCTCGAGCTCGTGCGCCGCGGGCCCGTCGCCCCCCGCGTGCGCGTCGCGGCCGGGCAGTCGAGTCAGTTCGCGAGCGCGCTCCTGCTCGTCGCGCCGCGCTGCCCCGAGGGGCTCGTGGTCGAGCTCGAGGGCGAGCCCGTGTCGCGCCCCTACCTCGACCTCACGCTCGAGGTGATGCGCGCGTTCGGGGCGAAGGTCGACGCGCGCGAGCAGAGCTTTCGCGTGCACCCGGGCCCCTACCACGCCCGCACCTTCGCGATCGAGGGCGACTGGTCGTCGGCGGCCTTCCTCCTCGCCGCGGCCGAGCTCGCCGGCGTGCCCGTCGCCGTCCCGAACGTGCGCCCGGACTCCGCGCAGGGCGATCGCCGGATGGCGGACTTCCTCGCGGCGCTCGCGGGCGCGCGGCAGGAGCCGCTCAGCTTCGACCTCGGTCCCTGCCCCGACCTCATCGCGCCGCTCGCGGTCGCCTGCGCCTTCGCCCGGGTGCCGTGCCGGATCGCGAACGCCGCCCACGCGCGCCACAAGGAGTCCGATCGCATCGCCGTCCTCGCCGGCGAGCTCGGGCGCGCGGGCGTGCGCATCGCGGCGCGGCCGGACGGCCTCGCGCTCGAGCCCGGCGGCGCGCTCGTGCCCGCGCGCCTCGAGCCGCACGGCGATCACCGCATGGCCATGGCGTTCGGCCTCTTGTCCTTGCGCGAGCCCGGCATCGAGGTCGCCGACCGCGCCTGCGTCCAGAAGAGCTACCCCGGGTTCTGGGACGATCTCGAGCGCGTGCGGGCGCACGCCACGAGGCGCGCGTGAGTCTCTGGCTCGTCGGCGCGCGCGGCGCCGGAAAGACGAGCGCGGGCGCACGGGCGGCCGCCCTGCTCGGGGTCGAGCTCCGCGACACGGACGCCGAGATCGAGCGCGCGAGCGGCAGGCGCATCCGGGCGATCTTCGCGACCGAGGGCGAGGCTGCCTTCCGCGCGCTCGAGCGCGAGATCGTGCTCGGGGTGCTCCTGCGGCCGGAGTGCATCGTCGCGACGGGCGGGGGTGCCGTCCTCGACCCCGAGGTGCGCGCCCGGCTCGCGCGCCATCCCGGCACGGTGTGGCTCTCGGCGCCGCCCGCGCTGCTCGCGGCGCGCATCCGCGGCTCGGACCGGCCCTCGCTCACGGGCGCGCCGATCGACGAGGAGCTGCTCCACGTCGCCGCCCTGCGCGCGCCCCTCTACGCCGAGGCCTGCCGCGCCGGGCACGTCGTCGACACGGCGGCGCTCGGCACCGAGGAGGTCGCCGCGGCGCTCGTGGAGCTGTGGCGCACGCTGCCGCACGAGGTCGGCCCGCGCGCGTGACGCGCGGCGCCATGAGCGAAGGACGTTACGCAGCGTCCGAACGGCCCGGCCGCACCACGTTCCCCTGGACCCCCGCTCGTGGGTCCGATACGCCCGGCGCCACGGTAGCCCGGGCCCGTGCCCTGGAGCCGCGGGCCCGCGTCGGCGCGGGCGGACACGAAGAACCAACGCGAGCCCGACGGGGCAGCGCCAGCGCGTCGCGCGGCGAGAGCCGTCGCACGAGCAGGAGGACGCCGTGACGTACGAGAAGGAATCGTTGGCCTATCACCAGTTCCCTCGGCCCGGGAAGGTGAGCGTCGTTCCGACCAAGCCGTGCATGTCCCAGCGCGATCTGTCGCTGGCCTACACGCCCGGCGTGGCCGTGCCGTGTCTGCACATCGCGGAGCGGCCGGACGACGCGTACCTCTACACCTCGAAGGGCAACCTGGTCGGGGTCATCTCGAACGGCACGGCCGTCCTCGGCCTCGGCGACATCGGCCCGCTCGCGGGCAAGCCCGTGATGGAAGGCAAGGGCGTCCTGTTCAAGCGCTTCGCGGGCGTCGACGTGTTCGACATCGAGCTCGCCAGCAAGGACCCGCAGGAGATCATCCGCGTGTGCGAGGTGCTGGCGCCGACCTTCGGCGGCATCAACCTCGAGGACATCAAGGCGCCGGAGTGCTTCCTCATCGAGGAGGAGCTGAAGAAGCGCCTCGACATCCCCGTCTTCCACGACGACCAGCACGGCACGGCGATCATCTCGGGTGCCGCGCTCGTGAACGCGGTCGAGATCAGCGGCAAGCGCATCGAGGATCTGCGCGTGGTGTTCTCGGGCGCGGGCGCGGCCGGCATCGCGTGCGCGCGCTTCTACGAGCAGCTCGGCGTGCGCCACGAGAACCTGCTCATGTGCGACACCGTGGGCGTGCTCTGGAAGGGGCGCGAGGACCTCGAGCCCGGCCACAAGAAGTACAACCCCTACAAGGCCTACTTCGCGCAGAACACCAAGCTGCGCACGCTCGAAGACGCGATGCGCGGCGCCGACGCTTTCGCCGGCGTGAGCGCGAAGGGTGTCGTGACCCAGGACATGGTGCGCTCGATGGCGAAGACGCCCATCGTCTTCGCCATGGCGAACCCCGACCCCGAGATCGGCTACGACGAGGCCAAGGCCGCGCGCGCCGACGTCATCATGGCCACGGGCCGCAGCGACTACCCGAACCAGGTCAACAACGTCCTCGGCTTCCCCTTCATCTTCCGCGGGGCGCTCGACGTGCGCGCGCGCGCCATCAACGAGCCGATGAAGATCGCCGCGGCGCGCGCGCTGGCCGAGCTCGCCAAGGAGGACGTGCCCGACACGGTGCTCAAGGCCTACGGCGTGGATCGCCTGCAGTTCGGCCCCGACTACCTCATCCCGAAGCCCGTCGATCCGCGCGTGCTCACGCGCGAGACGGTGGCCGTGGCCAAGGCCGCGGTCGAGAGCGGCGTCGCGCGCCAGCCCATCACGGACTGGAACGCCTACCGCGATCACCTGGAGCAGCTGCTCGGCGCCGAGCGCGAGACGGTGCGCCGGCTCATCCACCAGGCGCAGCGCCACCCGAAGCGCATCGTGTTCGGCGAGGGCGACGACCCGAAGGTGCTGCGCGCCGTGCAGATGATCCTCGAGGAGGGCATCGCCAAGCCGATCCTGCTCGCCGACCCGGACAAGGTCGCGGCCCAGAAGCGCGAGCTCGGCCTCGAGCTCGCGGGCGTCGAGGTCGTCGAGCCCAGTAAATCCGAGCACCTCGAGCGCTTCTCGGAGCGCTACTACGAGCTCCGCTGCCGCAAGGGCGTGCGCATGGACGAGGCGCACCGCGAGATGCGCCGGCGCAGCACCTTCGGCCCCATGATGGTGCGCGAGGGCGAGGCCGACATCTACATCTCGGGCCGCACGCGTTACTACCCCGAGGCCATCCGGCCGATGCTGCGGGTGATGGCGGGTCACTTCCGCCGCCGCACGCTGTCGGCTGCGCACATCGCCATCAAGAACGGCCGCCACTACATCATGGCCGACACGTCGGTGAACATCGACCCGACCGTCGACGAGATCGTCGACATCGCCGAGAACACCTACGAGCTCGCCGAGGTGCTCGGCATCCCGCCGCGCGTGGCGCTCTTGTCCTACGCGAGCTTCGGCAGCGTGCGCTCGGGCTCGAGCGACAAGATGCGCGAGGCGACCGACCGGCTCGCAAAGAAGCACCCGGACTGGATGATCGACGGCGAGCTCCAGGCCGACATCGCCATCCTGCCCGAGCTCCTGAAGGAGGAGTTCCCGTTCGCGCGCATCCAGGGCGGCGCCAACGTGCTCGTGTTCCCGAACCTCGACGCCGCCAACATCTGCTACCGCGCGCTCGGCGCCATCGGCGACGTGAGCATCGTCGGCCCGGTGCTCACGGGCCTCGACCTGCCGATGTACATCCTCCAGCGCGGCGCCTCGCCCGAGGACATCCTGAACCTCGCCGCGATCGCCGTCGTGCACGCACAGCGCACGCGGCGCACGGCACCGCCGCCGAGGCCGTAGCGCCCGGCGGGCCTGCGGCCTGCGCGCGGCCCGGGAGGGCTCTCAACGTCGCCGAGGGAAGCTACAACCGGCGCGGCAATCGGCCGGCTCGGTACCACACGGCGCTCGGGTCGCTGCGGGAGGCGCTCGCGTGCTTCGAGGTCGCTGCGGCGCTCGGCTACCTGCCGGACGTGGACGCGGGGCTCCGGGCCCGGTTCGACCACGTGCTCGGGACGCTCGTGCGGCTCGTCGGCGGGCATGGAAGCGGGCTCGTGCGGGAGCCGGCGGCGGCGGCGGCTCCCGCGTGGGCGCGCGAGAGCGAGCGCGAGCGCGAGCGCGAGTGGCGGAGCCGAGCGTAACCAAGTGGCACATCTGCTTCGGTCTACCCGGGGTTGGTTACGTTGGAGGCCTGCGGCGCGACCGCGAACGTGCGGGACGCGGCGCCAAGTGCGCGACCGCTCGTCGACGCGACGAGCGTGAGAGGCGAAGCGGCGGAGCCGAGCGTAACCAAGTGGCACATCTGCTTCGGTCTACCCGGGGTTGGTTACGTTGGAGGCCTGCGGCGCGACCGCGAACGTGCGGGACGCGGCGCCAAGT
>JADLAB010000081.1 GCA_020848455.1 Polyangiaceae bacterium | reverse complement strand
TTCTGAAGGCCCTTGTGCTCGACCTCGTAGACCTCGCCCATGCCGCCGCTGCCAAGCTCGGTGATGAGCCGGTACGGCGTCGTGGCGAGATCGGCGTCGGTGAGAGGCAAGAGACCCCCGTGTGAACGAAGCGCCCAGGCGCCGGCGCCCCCGGTGCGGCTGGTGCGGCTGGTGCGGCTGGTGCGGCTGGCCCGACCCGTGTGGGGTGCGCGGCCTGCGCGAGACATCTTCTACTAAAGGAATCAGCCGGTCACGACAGAAGTGGACATGAAAAGCGCCGCCCCGCGTGCACATGTCCATCTCCTTGCCGAGCAACTGAGTCTATAGTGTAGCCGTACGATCCCATGGGCGGACCCCTCGAAGAGCAAGACCGCGAGCAGCGCGAGGAGGCGCTCGCCGAGGCGCTCGTAGCCGAAGCGCTCGAGCCCTACACGCGCTTGCTCGCGGCCGAGCTCCTCGACGAGGTCCGCCACTGCCTGCTCGACAAGCTTCTCGTGCACCCCGACGGCCGGAGGATGCTCCGGCGCGCCCTGCCCGATCCGGTGGTCGGATCGAGCGGTGAGGTCGCGCGGCGCGGAGCTGCGGGGCAAGCGAGCGAGGAAGCGGAGCGACGGCGTGGCGGAGGAGAAGGCAAGACCTGAGCGCCAGCGAGGACGGCGCGCGCTCTCGGCCGGGGAGCGGGCGCTCGTCGCGAACGCGACGCCGCTCGCCCGCGCGCTCGCGCGCCGGTTCGTGCGCCGTGCGCGCCACCTCGAGCCGGGCGAGCTCGAGTCCGTCGCGAGCGAGGCGCTCGTGCACGCGGCCCTGCGCTTCGATCCGTCGCTCGGCATCCCGTTCGAGGTGTTCGCGTACAAGCGCGTGCGCGGCGAGCTCCTCAACGCGGTCGTGAGCGAGGCCTCGCGCCGTCGCGGGCTCACGTCGCTCCTCAGGCTCGACCCCGAGGAAGATCCGCCCCCGGCAGGGGCCTGGCACGGCGCCCTCGAGGACAGCCCGGAAGAAGCACGCCGCCGCGCGGCCGGATGGCTCGCGGGCGCCGCCGCCTCCCTCGTCGCCGGGGCACTCCTCGCCGAGCCCCCGCCCCGCGCGGACGAAGAGCTCGCAGCGCGCCAAGAGGCGGCGCACGCCCACCGTGCCCTCGAACGCGCGCTCGCCGTGCTCGACGACGACCAGGCCCGCTTCGTCGAGCTCTACTACCGCCGCGGCCTCACGCTCGACGAGGCCGCGCGCGAGCTCGGCGTCGCGAAGCGCACCGTGCAGCGCTGGCACGAGGCCGCGAAGGTCGTGCTCGCTCGCGAGCTCGTGCGCTTGGCGCGCGAGGGCGAGCCGGTGGTCGTGCGGCCGGGAGAAGCGAGGAGCCGTTAGCCGTCAGCTCTCAGCCCAGAGATGCTGGGGGCAACCTTCGCCCGCAACGTGCATCGCAGGCACCGCTCGTCTGCTAGGCTACCCGCGTGGCGAAGACCGGCGACAACTTCGGAAAGCCGAAGGGTCGCTCGAGGTGAACGGAGTAAACGCAGCCGCCGTCCTCATGTCGGCCCGCGATGCGAGCTCGAGCCGCGAGCGCCGGCAGCTCCAGCTCAACGTCGGAACGTCGCCGCCCGTGCGGATGCCGGATCCCGCGGTCAGCGCGTATCGAGCGTCGCCGCCAACCGTTCGAGCGCGTTGGTGAGCACTCCGCGTACCACGCCGATCTCGGCGCGGTAGGCGAGCTTGACCTTTGGCCTGAGCGCGTAGTGCTGGCTGGTCTCGTCGTCGATCTCGAAGTCGAGCCCGGCCTTCCGTAGGAGCTCAGCAGCGTGCGTCGGGCCCCTGCGAACGAAACACACGATGCGCCAGCCGCGGGCGTCGATGCGGGCATCTACTGCTACCGCGACGCTGGCGTCCGCGGCCACCAAGTCGTGGACCAGCGCTTGGGTGAGAGGCTCGTCGGGATCTGGCCCGCGCAGGTACGCTCGTCGCAGTCTCGGGTGCTTGAACACCACCTCCGAGCGGAGCTTCCCTATCTTGGCGGCGAGGTCCTGCTCGTAGGGCATGAGACGGCGCGACACGGCCTCCAGACCCTGCCACTCACTTTGGACGAACTCGAGATCCGTGTCGGCCAACCTCGTCATCTTGTCCACCGTGTCCAGGAGGTCCTGAAGAAGCACGAAGTACTTCGCGCTCGGCGCGCCGTCGGGTGAGGGGCTGCCCACCGCCTCTAGGCGGCTGCGGATGGCCTGCGTGAGGGCCTCGTGGGTGACGACCTCAAAGCCAGAGCCGGGGGACTCCTGCGGGTGGAGAACGAGCAGGATCTTCGCATCGACTCTGCCCCCACAGTTGGTGGCGACGCACTCGGCGTAGTCCTCGAAGTCGTTGCTGACATCATGGTCGATCTTGTTCTCGATCGCGACGATGTGGCTCGGCGTCTCAACGACGAGGTCGATCCGGCCCTGCTTCTCCGTGCCGACCTCTCTGTTGACGAGTACGGTCGGTCCTGTGACGAGAGCGCGGCGTGCTCGGTGCGGGTCGGGGAGGCAGCCGAGGAGCGCTTCCAGGCAGAGCGACCCGAGACCATGTGGCGCGTTCGAGTCGAAGAAGAAGGCGAGCATGTCGCTATATGCGTTCTCGCGCCGAGCGATACCCGCCACTTCGAGCAGCGTGGGGACACCCGAGTTCGGACCCGCCTTCAGCTGCCCCGCCGCAGCGCGCTTCAAGAGCGCGTCCATCGGATCCAAGGTCGGGCCACCCGCGTTCTCGACCATGCCCTCGGTTACCACATCGCCGCGCGGCCGTCATGACGGCCGCCGGCACGCCGCCGCCAAGCCCGTGCTGCTACAGCAAGCCGCACGGCGGCACGCCGACTTGTGCTCGGGCTGCCCCGTTCCGTCGGACCGTTAGCTCCCTCTCAGCCCAGCGCTCCCCTGACGACCACGGCCGCTGCCCTTCCGCGACGAGCGCGGGGTAGCCGGCCACCCAGCGCGTGGAGGTGTGCGTCACGAGGCGCTCGGCGCGGATGGCGCGTGCGGCCGCCACGAGGATCGCGCGCGGCAAGCGCGCCGCGAGCTCCGCCCAGCTCGCGGCGCGGCAGGAGGTTGTCGGCGCGCGTCGCAATCCGCGGATATATGAGCGGCCCGACGGGACCGGGTAGTTGGCCCAGTCGGCGGTTCGGGCCCGACGATCGGTGCGACCGCCACGAAAAGCTCCGAGTGCGCGCTGAGGTCGCCGCGAACGGCATGCGGGGGTCAGCTACTCAGGGCCCGGGCTCTCACGCCTCGCCGTCTCGCTCTGGTGCCACTCGAGAGCCAGCACGTCCGCACGACGGTCGCCCGCACCGCTCCGGCTCCCCGTGCCCCTCGGCGCCGGACGCCCCCCGACCGGGTACAGCTCGCTAGCGACCGGGTACATCTCCGCGCCGACCGGGTCCTCGAGCTTGGCGACCCGGTACAACTCGCCCCGGCGCAGGTACATGACGCACCCGAGCCGGTACAGTTTCGTCGGGAGCCGGTACAACTCGCTCCGGACCCGGTACGGGACGGGCGGGCACGAACTTTCGGCCACTTAGCCGCGCGCCCAGTGAGCCCCCGCCGGCGTTCCTGACGCACCGCGCAACAGCCTCCGGCTGTCGGATCCGTTGCGGGCAAGATCCCGCCGGGGCCGCCGCCCCTTGCGCGAAGGATCCCCGCAACTGCCCGGCGGCCTGCGCCGATGGATCCTCGTGCGCAACGCACAGGAGCTCCGCGGCAGAGCGCCGCGGCGAACGAAAGGTGGACGTATATGGGTAGACTGGACGTTGGTGACAAGGCCGAGCGCGTGTTGCGGTTCATGTTCGGGCTCGTCAATCCGCGCATCCTGGCGCTGCTCGCGGGCCGCGGGTTCACGCGCCTGGATTACGAGGAGGGGTGGCAGCTCTTGCGCGCCACCGGGAAGATCGCGTTCGACGAGCTCGCGCCGGCGGCGGCGTCGGACCCTACGGTGCTCGGGGAGCTCGACACCTGGGAGAACCTCTGGTTTCCCATCGCGGACGCGACGCTGTCGCGGCGGCATCCGGCGGTGCGCGAGCGGTTGTTCCTGAACCTCACGCAGACCGAAGGACTCGCCGTCGTGCTGTCGGTCGGGACCTTCATCGACCGGCTCGATGCCATGGCGGCGGGCGACGCTGCCTTCGGGCCGGACGCCAAGGCGGCGCGGCAAGTGCTGGAGGCGCGCGGGCTCACCGACGCGGCGCTCGGCGTCGCGCGGGCGCTCATCTTGAAGGTCGGCCCGCGCGAGGTGCCGCCGCCCGTGCCCGTCCCCGTGCCGCCGCCGGCCGCCGAGGATCGCGACAAGGCCGAGGCCGACATGTGGGCCTGGTACCTCGAGTGGAGCGAGATCGCCCGGCGCACCGTCACGAGCCGCCGTGAGCTCCGCGAGCTCGGCTTCCTGTCGCCGGGCCGCCGCGGGACCCGCTCCGACCCGGACGCGTCCGATCCCGATCCCTCGGCGCCGCCCGGGCCGGCCGTGCCCGCGGCTGGGTGAGCGAGCGACCGAACGGGCGCACTTACTAACAACGAGGCACGCGGACCGGCGGGTGGTGGGGGCTGCCGGTTCGCGGGGCAGAGTCCGCCAATTTGGCGGCCGCTACTCGCCAGCCGCTGCGAGCACGGCGGCCAGCAGCTCGGGCCCGAGTCGACAGCCCGGCTCGGTCATCCTTGCGAGGAGCGGCTTCACGCGGGCTTGGCGTCGCCCGGCACCGATGGACGCCCGCACCCGATCGGCGGAGCATCGAGGCCCCGATGCGCGTCTCCGCCCTGCACGTCCTGCTCGCCCTCGGCGCTGCCGGGTGCGCCGCCGCTCCGCTCGGCGCGGGTCCCACGGACCGCGACGCGCCCTCCGCGACGGCTCCGCGGTCGACGGCCGCACCGGGGGCCGTGGCCTCGATCCCTGCGCCGACGGGCGCGACCCCGAGCGCGGTCGGCTCGCGCATGCCCGCCGTGGCGCCAGCTCCGGCGTCGGGCGTGCTGTGGCGCAGCCGCCACGTCACGGACGTGCTGTTGCTGAAAGGTGCCACGTGGGGCTACGACCACGGAGCCTGCGAGCTCTTCGGCCTCGATCTCGCCACGGGCGCCGTCACGTCTCCGCCCGTCGCCATCGCACCCGGCCAGGCTTCGCGGGCCGAATGCCCGACGCCTCTTGGCGACGCGCTCTTGCGGCGCGACTCCACCGAGGACGTCGTGGTCGACGCGCTCACCCAGGCACGCCGCTTCTCGGTGCCGAGGGCTCACCTTCCGTACTCGGGTGGCGGCACGTCCTGGGAGGCGGTCGGCGGCGTGGCCGTCGTCGCGGTGGACGCCGGCGCCGGCGGGCCGCCCTCGTCGATCCAGGCGTTCGCGCTCGCCGACGGCCGCGCGCACTGGAGCGTGCCCACGCCGCCGGGCGAGCGACCGGAGCGCGGCCTCACCGCCGACAGGGAGCGCGTGTACGTGCTGCTACAGCCGCCAGGCGGTGGGCCGGGGCACGTCGCGGCGTTGCGCCTGCGAGACGGCAGCCTCGCCTGGCAGCTCGACACCTATCGCCAGGTCTTCGTCGGGCCCGCGGGCGTGGCGCTCGACCGGGACGGCGTGACGCTCGTCGATCCGGCGACGGGGACGCCCCGCTGGCGCCACGCGGTGCGGGGCAACGTCGTGCGGGCCGTGGTGGGCGAGCGCGAGATCCACCTGATCGAGCCGGCCTCCGAGGACCTCGTGACGCTCGCGAGCAGCGATGGACACGAGCTGTGGCGCGCCAAGCTGCCCGCGCGCACGTGCGGCGGCATGGGGCGTGGGCCGCGCCTCCTCTTGTCGCGGGGCCACGTGTTCCACGTCGGCTGCGACAGCGTGGTCGGGCTGCTGTCGGGCTTCGACGCCGCGACGGGCGAAAAGACGCTCGCGTACGCCGTGCACCCCGAGCCCGACGTCGGCGTCGCGCGCGGCGCGCTCGAGCTCGTGTTCGTGGGGGGCGGGCTCGCGCCGGCCCCGAACGGCATCGGCTACTTCTTCGACCCGGCCACGACGGCGCTCGATCCGGCGACCCCGCTCGTGCCCCACACCGTCACGGCGACCGGCCGGCTCACGCACGCAGCCGCGAGCGGGGCGCGACGCCTCTCGTTCGCGGGCCTCGAGGTGTGCTCGCCCACCGACTGCACCCGCGCCGACGCGGCGGGGCGCTTCACGCTCACGACCCGCGCGCGCGGCCGGGTGCCGATCTGGCTGCGGGTCGGCAACTGGATCCACGACCACGCCGCGCAGCTCGTCCCGCCGCCGAGCTTCTTCTCGTACGCCTGCCCCGCGCGCGACAACCTCTCCCTGCGCATCGATGCCGAGTCCGACGGCCAGGCAGAGTGGAGCCCCGAGATCGACGTCCAGCCGTGCCCCAACGACTGAGATCCGCCGCGCCGCTGCTGCGCGCCGAGCTGCGAGCCGGACTCCCCCCCGTCGCCGAGCCCACCGGTCCCGAGATCCAGCTTCAGCCCTTGCCCGCGCCCCGCGCCTGCGCCCGCAGGTAGTCGAGCGCGTGATCGAGGTGGGCGTCCGCGATGGCGTGGCCGACCTTGCGGGTCTCGGCGCGGTGCGGCCAGCCTGCGGCCTCGAGCGCGCGCGCGAGCGAGCGTGCGTCGTCGAAGGTCGTCTTGTCCTGGCCTGCGATGGCGACGAACACGGGCGCCCGCGCTGCGCCGGCGGCGCTCGGCGCATAGGCCGTGCCCCCGGCGAAGACGGCGTAGCCGTCGACGGCGAGCCGCCCGCGCAGGGCCAGCGACGAGGCGTAGTAGGCGCCGTTCGAGAAGCCGAGCACGAACACCTCGTCGAAGGGCGCGCCCTCACGCTGCTCGACGAGCTCGCGCGCCTGCTGCCACTCCGCGAGCACGGCGTCCTCGTAGGCCTGCCGCGCGGTCATCGCCGTCGGCCAGGCGACCCGGCTGTCGCCGCCCTTGCGGCTCGCTCCGACGCGGCCGCGCGGCGCGAGCACGCTGTAGCCGAGTCGCGCGGCGCCGCGCACGATGCCGCGCTGCTGGTGGTACTGCCAGTCGGTGCCGTCTTCCACGAGCCCGTGCAGGAAGATGACGAGCGTGCGGCGCCCCTCGTGGGCGGGCTCGCCGTGGTAGCAGACGTCGCCCGGCAGCGACTCGAGCTCGGGTGCACACCAGCGCTTCGGCGCCGCGGACGTCGGCGGATCGTCCGCGCGGGCGGCCGTGGTCGCGACGAGGAGGCAGGCGGTGATGGCGGTGGCGAGCCCACGCATGGCCGGCGAGGCTACCACGCCGTCGGGCGCGGTGCGGAGCGCACGGCCGGATTGCGTCGCCGCCCGCGTCAGTCGTCTTTCTTCTTCTTCTCCTCCTTGTCGTGACCGTGCCCCTTGCTCTTGCTGCCCGGGGTGGACGTCGTCGCGCGCGGCGTGGTCGCCGGCGGGGGTGGCGGCGGGGCCGTCGGCGCCGTGGTGGGCGGCTGGGTCGGAGGCGGGGGCGTCGTGGCCGGGGGAGGCGGCGTCGGCTCGGTCGTCGGCGGCGGCAGCGGCCGCGTGCCAGGCGCGGTGGGGCTCGGGCCGACGGTGGTCGCGGGCGCCGGGGACACGCCGCCGGCACCCGGCGTGCGCGTCGTCGGGGCGGTCGCGCCGGGGCTCCCGGGCTCGACCGCGCCGGTCGCACCGCCGGCGGTCGCGCCGCCGGCGGCCGGCCCCGGCTCGGTGGGCGTCGCTCCGGAGGCCTGCGCGCCGGGCACCTGGGTCTCGCTCGCGCCGCCGCAGAGGCTGACGCCGACGACGAGCCCGACACCGACAAGGCCGCTCGCGAGCGCGATGAGGAGCACGCGCGTGCGGCTCTCCTTCTCGCGGCGCGCGGCCTCGAGCTGCGGTGCCTGCGCGAGCGCGGGATCGTCCGTGATGAAGGTGCCCCCGGGGGCGACCAGGCCCCCGGTCGAGCCCGGCATCGTCTGGGCGTCGGCCACGCGCGCCGAGACCGGAGCCGGGCTCTCGGCGAGGGTGACGGGCGCCGCGGCGACTGCGGGGTGGGCGGGAGCGCCCACGAGCCCGAGCTGGGCCGCCATCGGACCGCTGACCCACCGCATCGAGCTCGCGCCCTCGGCGGCCCCGCCCGCGGCGCTCGGGGGTGCCGCGGTCGAGGACGGATCGGCGCTCGGGGACGACGCCAGCGCGTGCGGCCCGGCGCTCGGAGGCGCCGCCGCCCACTCTGCCACGGCGCTCGGCGGGGGCGATCCCAGCGACAGCGGCACGGCGCTCATCGGGATCGTGGACTTCGGGGCAGCCGTGGCGGCCGAGACCGCCGCGCTCACCGCGACGGAGAGCGGAACCTCGGCGCGGGCGGCGAGGCCGGCTCCCGGCACCGACGCGAGCGTCGCGTCGCTCGGTGCGAGGCGCGCGCCGACCTCGGGCGCGAGCGCCGAGACCTGGGTCGGCGACGACAGCTGCGGCACGCTCGGCGGCGGGAACGCGGTGCTCTCGACCGCCGCCGACCACGGCGCGTCGCCGGGCGCCGTCGGGCCCACCGCCACCGCGACCCCGACCGCCGGCGCGCGCGTGACGGCCGTCGGCTCGTGCACCGCGCCCGCGGCCCCGAGCGCCGCCGCGCCATTCACGCCGCGCGCGCCAGCACGCCACGGCGGCGGCCCTGCGCCGGGGACGAACGACGGCACGGCGGCCGAGCCGGCCTCCGGCTCCTCGTCGATGGTGTCCGGCCGATCGCCCGCGCGCAGGCGCGCCGCGGCGTACGGCGGCTCCGCGCCCGCAGCCACGGCGCGCAGATCCAGCTGCATCGTGCGCGCGTCCGGGTACCGGTGCTCGCGCCCGAAGGCGAGCGCCCGGTCGACGAGCTGGCACAGGTGCGGATCGGCCCCCGGCAGCACCGTGGCGAGCGCGGGCGCCGGCACCGTGAGCATCTTGACCAGCATCTCGGCCTCGGTCTGCGCCAGGTGCACCGTGCGATCGGCGAGCAGGCGGAACATGACCGCGCCCGTGGCGAAGAGGTCGACGCGCGGGTCGATCTCGACGCCCTTGATCTGCTCGGGCGGCATGTACGGCACGGTGCCGAGCGTCGTGCCGAGCAGGGTCCGCGCCGCGGGGTTGTCGCGCAGGCGCGCGATGCCGAAGTCGAGCACCTTGAGCTGCCCGTCGCTCAGCAGGAACAGGTTGTCGAGCTTGACGTCGCGATGGATGATGCCGACCGCGTGCGCGGCGCCGAGCACGTCGAGCAGCTCGTCGGTGAGGCGCAGCACCTCGGCCGGGGCCATGCGCCCCGTCCGCTTCTGGCGCTCGCCGAGGCTCTCGCCGACGAGCAGCTCCATGACCATGAACGGCAGGCCGTCCTCGGTCGTGTCCACGTCGCGCACCTCGACCGCGCCGCGGTGCCGGAAGGCGTTGACCGCGCGCGCCTCCTGCTCGAAGCGCGCGCGCAGCTCCGGGCTGCGGCTCACCTCGGGGTGGAGGATCTTGATGGCCTCGCGGCGCCCGATCTTGTGGACGGCCTCGTAGACCGCCGCCATGCCCCCGACGCCGAGCAGCCGCTCGAGCCGCCACTTGCCGAGGAGCGTCGTGCCGACGCGGCGTCGGAAGTGGTCTCGATCGAGCGCCTGCATGCTCATGGTCGTCGCGAGTCGGCCGCGGGTCGGCGTGCCGGCGCAGAGTGCCCCCGGCGCGAGTCGAGAGTGTAGTCTACGCCGTCCTCGCGCGCTCTACCCTGTCGTCGCCGTGCCCCCGCAAATGTCGCTGCGGCGCGGGCGGAGCCGGCGGGCGGCTGCCCCGACGGCGCGAACCGCGATATCATCGCGGGCCCATGAGCTCCGTCCTTCGCCTGGGGGTACGCGCCACCGGTCTCGTCGCCTGCCTCGGTGCCGTCGCGGCCTGCTCGGGCGACGAGTCGAGCGAGGGGGCCGGCGGCAGCGGTGGCACCGGCGGGGCGGCTCCGACGGGCGACCTCGCCGGCGACGTCCTGCGCTACGACTACGGCTTCGACCTCGCGACGGGGCTGGCGACCTCCCGCCTCACGGTCGGCGTCGTCGCGGGCGGCGACTGCTTCGTCGTGCCGAGCGATCTCGAGCCGACGAGCGCGAGCTTCGACGCCGCGCCCGCGGTCGTGACCCGCGACGCCGCGTCCGGCGCGCTGCGGCTCTGCGGGGCGCCCGTCGCCGCCGGGGCGGAGCTCGTCGTCGACACGGCCGAGCTCGTGCCCGAGGGGACCTTCCTCGGCCTCGACGTCGGCTTCTCGCGCCAGCTCGACCTTGCCGGCGGCACCTTCTCGTATCTGCTCAGCTGGGTCGGCGGCTGCGATCACTTCGGCCCCTGCGACGACGCTCCGAGCCGGCTCGCCGCCTTCGGCTTCGACGTCACCCACGCCCCCGGCACGACCGTGCTCTGTCCGGGCGTGCGCACCGCAGCGAGCGGCTCCACCCACTGCGAGCTCGACGGCGTGCTCGCGCCCACCTACTCGGCCTTCGCCCTCGCCGCCGATCCGGCCTGGGTCGCCGCGCCCTTCACGACCGGCGCGGGGGTCGCGGTCTCGTTCTACGAGGCGCCGGGCGGAGAGCTCGCGGCGAGCCTGTCCCCGACCGACGTCGCAGCGTTCCTCGGCTGGATCACCGGCGTGCTCGGTCCCTTCCCGTACGGCAGCGAGCTCCGCGTCGCGGGTGGGCCCACGTCCTGGCTCGGCTTCGAGCACCCGGCGAACATCGTGCTCTACGAGTCGCTGCCGTCGCTCACGGGGCCCTATGCCGATCCGACCCGGCACGTCCTGATGCACGAGATCGTCCACCAGTGGGCCGGCGACCGCACGACCCTCGCGAGCGCCGCCGACTTCGTGTGGAAAGAGGCCACGGCCGAGTACCTCGCGTACGTCTACGAGGACGAGCACGGGCCCGCGGGCGAGGCAGATGCGACCCGCGCCTACTGGGACGCGGCGTCGCAGCAGTCGGCGCACTATCCGCGCCCCACCGACGCTCCGCTGCCCGCGGTCGAGGACTTCTACGGCGACGTCTACGGCCCCGGGCCGATGGTCCTCTACCAGCAGCTCGAGGCGCTCGTGGGGCGACCTGCCGTCCTCGCGGGCATCGCCGATTTTCTCGCCGAGCCCGGCGCGCGCAGCGTCGAGGAGCTCCGCGCCGCCCTCGAGGCGGCCTCGGGTGCGGACCTCGGGCCCTACTTCGCGGCGTGGGTCTTCGGCACGGGCGCGCCGGTGTGGCCGAGCTTCGTCGTCGGCACCTCCGAGGTGGGGGGCGACGTGACGGTGACGCTCACGCAGGCGGGGCCCGTCGTCTTCCCCTGCGCCGTCGAGGTCGACGTGAGCGGCCTCGCGCAGACGGCCACCGCCGTCGTCGACTTCGGCACCGCACCCTCGTCACCGAGCGCCTCGGTGACGGTGACGCTCGGCGAGCCGCTCGTGACGAGCACCGTCGATCCGCGGCACCGGGTGATCGGCGCGGGCTCGGCCTTCGCGAAGACCGCGCCGCTACAGGTCTGGCGGCACTAGTCCGAGGGCGCGGCGACCTCAGTTGATCGTGCAGAAGATCTTGCTGTCGGCCGCGTCCTTGTTGTTGCCGTCCTGGCACTCCGCGATGGCGTCGAGCGGGTCGACGATCGCGTAGACGAGGATGTCGAGGTTGAGCGGGAAGTTCGGCAGGCTCATCGTGTAGGTCGTGCTCGCGCCGGGGGCGAGTGGTCCCGGCACGACGTGGTCGCCGAGCGGCGTGCCGCCCTGGTTGGGGTCGCCCGCGTAGTAGCGCACGAGGATGTCGCTCGCGGGCGCCGAGCCGTCGTTGAACACGGTCGTGTCGACGGTCGGGGTCGGGCACCCGCCCGCGTTGCCGAGACCGAGCGCGACGCGCAGATCCGGCTCCTGCGCGCCGGGGTCGACGGGCTGGGTGAGCTCGTTGTTCGTCTCGTCGCACTCGCGCTCCTGGCCCGCCTCGTCGACCACGACGCGCACGCTGTCCGGCAGCGTGCCCGGCGCGTTGTCGAGCGCGCTGTAGCTCACCGAGACGAGGACCGAGCCGCCCGGCTCGAGGCTCTGCTGCAGGGTGAAGGTGAGGGGCGTCTGGACGGCGTCGGCGTAGAGCGGCTCGACGAGCGCCGGGCTCGACCACGAGCCGTAGAACGAGAGCACGACGCCCGGGCCGATGCGCAGATCCCCGAGGTTGCGGACCTCGACCGTGATCGACAGGTTGGTCGAGAGCTGGCCGCACACCGCGTCGGGCGACGAGAGCTGCACGCCGCCGACCGTGAGGTCGGGCGCCACGTCGAAGCTGCGCGGGTTCGAGCGGTAGAGGTCGTAGCTGCGGCCGTTGTAGCTCTTCCAGCTCTCGGGCTCGTGCAGGGGCACGGCCCCGCTCTCGGTGACGTTGGTCACGTGGTAGGCGTGCTGGTTCCAGATGCGGCGCGCCGCGACCCAGGTGTCGCTCGCGTCGCCCCACACGGCGATGCCGTTCGGGAAGTTGTTGCCGAGCGAACAGGTGTTGGCGTCGTTGTTCGACGGGAAGACGATCTCGGCGTTGCCGTCGTTGTCGACGTCGGCGATCGTGGGGTTCTCGATGCGCGTGCGGCTCGGCGACCGGTGCTTGAAGAGCACGGCGCCGTCGCGGCCGTCGTAGATGCGGAAGAAGCACTCGTCGTTGTAGACGACCTCGGCCGCGCCATCGCCGTTGAAGTCGAACACGCTCGACGAGGTCACGCGGCTCGAGTCGTCCTCGGTCGTGCGCCGCCAGCCGTTGTGGAGGCAGGTGCACGCGCCGAGGGTCGTGTTGCAGACGGCGCCCGCCGCGCACTCGACGTCGCTCGTGCAGGCGCCGCCGGGGGTGCGCGCCGGGTTGGCCGGCGGCGGCGGGCTGCCGTCGACGATGGCGCTCGGCCACGCGGGACAGGCGGCCGCCGGGTCCTGCAGATCGATGTGCAGGTACGCGGTGCCGAACGCGGTCCCGATCTCGGGGAAGCCGTCACCGTCGAAATCGTCGACGTTGGGCGCGCCGCCGTTCAGGCCCGCCCCGAGGTCGAGCGAGCGCCGGAGCGTGCCGGTCTCGCCGGCGAGCACGTGCAGGAAACCGTTCGAGACCACCACCACCTCGGCCTTGCCGTCGAGCGGGTTCGAGGGGCTCGGGGCGGCGGTCTCGTCGGCGCCGAGCACGTCCGCCACGGCGCAGAAGCCGTCGCGTCGGGTGCTGGGGAGCGCGACCGCTCCGTTCACGGTCTGGCCGTCCCACACGACCATGAGCTGGCCCAGGCAGAAGTCGTCGCTCGCCCCGACGGCGCAGTCGGCGCGCCTGGTGACGCCGGGCGGAGGGACCGGCAGCGCGTACGCCGTCGTGCCCGCGACGATCTCGAGGCGCGCGTCGCCCGCGACGTTGGCCACGCACGGCACGGGGCCCTGGCCGTTCAGCCCGGCCGGCAGTGCGCCGCCCGCGAAGCGGTCGAGCACGACCAGGTTGCCGTTCGCGTCGTCGGCGAGCGTGAAGACGTTGTTGCCGACGACGATCTCGGCGTAGCCCTGCCCGTCGATGTTGGCGATGGTGGGCGCCGGGTCGACGTACCCCACGGCCCACTGCGTGGGCGCGCTGCGTGTGATGGGCACGCCGCGGTGGTCGAGGATGAGGAGCGCGTCGGCCTCGTTCGGTACGACGATCTCGGGCACGCCGTCGCCGTCGAGGTCGGCGACCGCGACCGCCGCGGTCGAGTTGCCCTCGGCCGTCGCGCACGCGCACGCCATGTTGAGCGGGTCGCCCTCGTGCCACACCGTGTTGCCGCACTGGGCCCAGAAGTCCTTGCCCTTGTTCGGCCCGCCGCCGTGGATGGCGCGCACGACGCCGTTCGTGCTGATGTCGGTGTTGCAGTACGTCATGAAGACGATCTCGGGGAAGTCGAGCTCGTTGATGAGCCCGTCGCCGTTGTCGTCGTCGAGGTTCGCCACGATGGGCGTGGCGCACGCCTGCGAGGACGACGCGAACGGCGAGGCGCTTGCGAGGTTCGCCGGCGAGCCCTGTCCGGTCCCGCCCCACTGGATCTCGTTGACCGGCAACACGCTCGAGAAGGGGACCGGGGGCAGCGTGCAGGTCGGCGCCTTGCCCGTGCCGGTGCACTCGCCCGCCTCGCACGCCGTGAAGGCGGGACAGTCCCAGTCGTCCTCGCAGGTGCAGCGGGCGACGCCGCCGCCGAGGTCCTGGCACTCCGTCGCGAAGTAGCTCGTGCTGCCGCAGGTGAGCTTCACCGGATCGGAGCCGCCGTTCGGCGCGCACTCGTAGAGCTCTTGCCCGACGCAGTGGCGCGCCTCGGGCTGGCACACGTCCGCGGCGCAGAGACCGCCCGGGCCGCAGAACTCGTCCGGCGCGCACTCGACGTCGCTGCCGCAGCTGATGTCCACGCAGATGGCGCCGCCGCCCGGCGTCGGCTGGCACACCTCGGTCGGCCCGCACGCGAGATCCGCGCAGGTGTTGTCGACGCAGGTGCCGACGCCGCCGACCGGCTCGCAGTGCTGATCGGCCGGACAGCCGACCCCGACGCACACGTCCGTGCCACCGCCCGTGCCGCCGGCGCCGCCGCCGCCCTCGGTGAGGACGGAGCCGCCGGTGCCGCCGGTGCCTCCAGTGGGGAGTGCCGCGCCGCTGCCCCCCGTGCCCACGGCCGTCTCGTCGCCGGCTCCGCAGGCCGCCGCCCCGAGCGCGAAGATCACCGTGCCCACACGCCACGCGGTCCGTCGCATGCACTCCTCCAGCGCGCGGCCCCACCGCGCCAAAGTGCGAACATTATCCGACGTGCCCCGCGACGCCAATGGGCTCGGCGGCCGCCCGCCGCCTCGCGCGGCTCTCGATCCCGGTGCCCGTCGCCGTGGCCTCGCGCGGAGCGCGACGCGGAGGCTCAGTTCACGCTGCGCGCCGCGATCGCCTCGCCGACGTCGCGCTTGGGGTCGTCGCCCTTGGCCTCGGGCCCGGCGGCGGCGCGCGCGTCGCGGCGCGCCACGGCGGCCTGCACGAAGCGGGAGAAGAGCGGGTGCGGCCTGAGCGGCCGGCTCTTGAACTCCGGGTGGAACTGGCAGCCGACGAAGTAGGGATGGTCGCGGAGCTCGACCATCTCGACCAGGCGCTGGTCCGGCGACAGTCCGCTCAGCACGAGCCCCGCCTCGACGAGCCGGT
>JADLAB010000080.1 GCA_020848455.1 Polyangiaceae bacterium | reverse complement strand
GCGCGCGTATCATCTTCGAACCATGCTTCGTCACGTCACGCCCGCGGCGCCCGCGCGGGGCTCCGGCCCGTCGGATCCTCACCGATGACCCCCTCGTCGCACCTCCCGCTCGCCGCGCACCTCTACCGGCACGCCCGCCGGTTGCACGGCATCGCCTGCGGCCTCGGCCGGCAGCGCGACGCCGACGACATCATCCAGACCCTGTACGCGCGCTGGTGCCGGCGACTGCGGGACGAGCCGGGCTGGGCGCCGCCCGAGACGAGCGCCGAGCTCTACGTGTGCGTGCGGCGCGTCATCCTCGACCTGGTGGCGAAGGAGAAGCGCGAGCGCGACCGGCACGACCGGTCGGCAAGCGCCTCGCCGTCCTCGGCCGACTCGCCCGAGGACGCGCTCCACGCCTTCGAGCGCCTGGAGTGGATCCTCGCGCGGCTGCCTGCCCCGCTCGCCGAGGCGTTGACGGCCAGCCTGTCGGCCGGGCGGAGCAGGGACGCACTCGTGGCGCACGAGCTCGGGCTCAGCGAGAGCGCGTACACGATGCGGCTCTACAAGGCACGGCGCGCCGCCGAGGAGCTCGCGAGCTACTACGAGCTCCTGTCGCCCGAGCAGGCGAGCCTGCTCGCGACGGTCGGCTACAGCGGCAAGTCGCGCCGGCAGATCGCCCACGAGCTCGGCCTGTTGCCGGACGAGCTCGCCGTGCGCGCCGCGCGGGCGCGCGACGCGCTCGCCAGGAACCGGAGGGCGGCGGCGTCATGAGCTCGGCACGCAACGGTGGTCGCCGCGAGGGCGAAGGGCGCGGGCGGCTCGTGCTCCTGCAGGGCGGGCTCGCGGAGCCGGGCGCCCTCGCCGACGCCGACTGGCAGGCGTTCGGCGCGCGGATCGGGTGGCAGTCGAGCCGAGCGGCGCTCCCGGACGACTACGAGGAGGCGCTCGCCGCGCGCATCTTCGGCGGGCGCGCGCCCGACGACAACGTCGTACCGATCGAGCTCGCGCGTGGCCATCGCTCGGCGCAGCACGCCGGCGTGGACGCGGTCGCCGCCGGCACCGAGGGCGGCCCTGGCAGCCGTCCGGGGCGACACCTGGCGACGGCCGTGCTCGCCGTCGCGGCGGTCGTCGTGCTCGTCACGGCCGCCGCGCTCTCGTGGGCGGCGCGACCGTCGGCGCGCACCGTGCCCGTGCCGGCGCCCGACGTGACCGAGCGGGCGAACGTCGCGCCCGAGCCGCCCGAGATCGAGCGCGCGGTGCCCGTCGAGTCGCCGGAGCTGCCGCGCCACGCGCGCCCCGAGGCGAGCGCGCCGCGGGCTCCGAGCGAGACGGCGCCGGTCCGCAGATCCGCGGCGCCCGACGCGCGCGTGGCGACCGGGCGGGCGCACGACCGCGCGACGAGCGCGCCGAGCGCCGGGGCTCGACCGGCCGAGGCGCTCGACCCGGCGCGCGCGTCGCCGCTCGCGCACGCCGCGGACGCGAGCGAGCCGCGCCGGGGCGTCGCTCCCGATCTGCTCGCGCCGCCGGAGCGCGTCGGGTTCGCGACGACGTACGCGGGCACGACGGGCGGCGCGCCGATTCCGCTCGTGCCGGGCGCGTCGGCCGAGCCGGTCGCGGCCGCGGCGTGGAGCGAGGCGGCGCCGCGCACCACGGCGCCCGTCGCGAGCTGGTCGCTCGGCGACCTCGGCGCCTCGGGCGAGCGCGGGTACGGGGTCGCCCTGACCGCGCCGCGCGAGCCCGCCGGCGCGCCGGCCGGCATCCGCGCCATGGCGCAGCTCGATCTCGGCAAGGCCCTCGGCGCCCTCTAGCGCCGCGCCGCGCGCCCCGGCCACCGGGCGACCCAGGCCGAGCTTCGTGCGCCGCTCGCCACCCTCGTCCTCATCCTCACCGAGAGCACCCCCATGTCCCGACTTCCTGGCCCGCCACGTCCCTCCCCCGGCCCCGGTCGCCCGCGCGCGCGCGCCGCCCTGCTCGGCCTCGGCGCGCTCGTGGCGACCCTCACGGGCTGCGCCACGGCGCTCGGCGAGTTCGGTGACCAGGCCCGGTTCGCTCCGGCCTTCCGGGGCTACGTCATGGCGCAGCGCAACGGCAGCGACGATCCGGGCGTCGACGACGCCGTGCTGCTGCTCCGCGACCCCCTGACGGGCGACAAGCTGCGCTGCCGCGACGAGGTGCTCGAGTGGCGCGAGCTCTACGAGGACCTCGCGACCGACCGCGTGCACGACGAGAACGTGGCCGTGGCGGTCGGCGCGACGACGGGAGCCGTGTTCGCGCCGCTGCTCGCCGCGTACCCCGTCGGCGGGCTCGTCCTCACCGAGGCGATGCTGGTCTCCGGTGCGCTCTACGAGGACTTCGCCGCCGACGATGCCTTCGAGCTGCTCGGCAAGGGCATCGCGCTCCGCGAGCGGACGCGCCATGCCCAGGCGATCGCGTACCTCGAGCGCGCACTCGCGAAGGACCCGGCCGTCGGGCTCATCGACAAGGCGTACTACTACCTCGGGCTGTCCTACGCGGAGCGCGGCGCGAGCGAGCGCGCGCGGCTCGCGCTCGAGCTGTTCGTCGACCGCGCCGGCGTGCGCGACGTCGAGGCCTACCGCGAGGCCGAGGCCACGCTCGAGCGGCTCGGCATCCGGCGCGCGCCGTGCGCCTCGACCGAGCCCGTGGCGCTGCACTTCTAGCGTCGATTCGTCCGAACCTTCGGCCGGGAGCGGTTTCTCACTCGTCGGAGGCGCGCCGATGCGCCCCGGTTCGAGGAGGCTCGCATGTGGTCGACGTTCTTCCGTGATGGCGGCTGGGGCATGTATCCGACGGCGACGTTCGGTTTCCTGCTCGTGGCGTCCGGTATTCTGTGCCTGCTGCGGCCCGAGCGACGCTACGTGCCGCTCGTCCTCAGCCTCGGCGCCGTCACGCTCGGCGCGGGTCTGCTCGCCTTCTGCGTGGGCGTCGTCAAGACGTTCCACTACCTGCCCGAGGTCGCAGCCGAGGACCGGCTCAGCGTCGCCGGGCTCGGCTGCGCGGAGTCGCTCCACAACGTGGTCCTGGCGCTCATGCTGATCGTCGTGACCGCCCTGCTCGGTGCCGTCGCCGCCCTGCGGGCCGCCAGGGGCGCCCGCCCCGCCGCACCGGCCGCGTGACGTCGCTCACCGACGGCACTAGCGCGAGGTGGAGGCCCCCATGCTCTCCGACGAGGCGCTGCACGAACGGCTCTGCCGCGGCGATCTCGGCGCCTTCGACGTGCTCTACGAGCGCCACGCGCGGCCGCTCTTCGCCTTCGTGTGCCGCCACCTCGCCGACCGGCACGAGGCCGAGGACGTGCTCCACGAGACCTTCATGGCGCTCCTGCGCGAGCGCGAGGCCGGCCGGGCCGCGCGGAGCTTCCGGGCGTGGACCTACCAGGTCGCGCGCAACCTGTGCCTCAACCGGCTGCGCTCGCGGCGCCGCGGGGCGCGGGCGCTCGCGGCGGTGGCCGCGACCCCGACGGCACCCACCGCCGACCACCCGGAGCGCGCGCTCGAGGCGCGCGAGACGGCCGAGCGCCTGCGCCGCGCCGTCGAGCGCCTGCCGAGCGAGCAGGGTGAGCTCTATGCCCTGCGCGCCGGGGGTCTATCCTACGACGAGCTCAGCGCGGTCCTCGAGATCCCGGTCGGCACCGTGAAATCGCGCATGCACGACCTCGTGAGCCGCCTGCGACAGGAGATGGCACGATGACTTGCGAGCGGGTCGAGCCCGAGCTCGGCGCCTTTCATTTCGGCGTCGTCGACGAGGCGGTACGCAGCGAGGTGGAGGCGCACCTGCTCGGCTGCCAGCACTGCCTGCGCGAGCTCCTGGCGCTGAAGCGCGCCGTCGAGACCGCGGAGCTGGCGCCGCAGCCGTCGCCGCTCGTGCATGCCCGCCTGCGGCGCGCCATGGCCGAGGAGCTCCACGGGCCCGCGCGGCGCGTGTGGTCGTGGTGGGAGAGGCCGCTCGCCTTCGCGCTCGCGGCTGCGACGGTCGTCCTCGCGCTCGGGGCGACGGGTGCGGTGGCGGTGGGCCCGGGGCGAGTGCCGCACGCGCTGCGCGACCGGTGAAGCGGGTCGC
>JADLAB010000079.1 GCA_020848455.1 Polyangiaceae bacterium | reverse complement strand
GCGGTCCAGTGCATCATGTGGCCCGCACCGGCGAGCTCGACCCGCCGCAGCGGGGCGCCGATCGCGGCGAGGCGCTCGTCCTCGTCGACCGGGTGCCACCCCTCGGCGCCGCCGCCCACGAAGAGCACCGGGCAGCGAATTTCACCCAGAAAAGCCCGGAACGACTCGAGGTGGAACGCGGTCGGCGAGGTCGTGCGGTGCAGCGGATCGTGCGTCCAGCCGAGCGCGCCGTCGGCACCGCGTTCCGTGAGCAGGGCCGCCCGGCTCGCGCACACCTCCGCGGGGACGCCCGGATGGTGGGCGGCGAGCCGGCGCGCGGCGTCCTCGAGCGAGCTCGGCCCCTGCGGGCGCCGGACCGGTGGGCTCGCCGACGGCTCGCGCGCCGCGAGCTCGCGCAGCCACTGCCGCGTGCGGTCGAGCGTGCCGCGCGGACCGGCGGCGGGCGGCCCCACGCCCTCGCAGAGCACCAGGCGCCCGATGCGCTCCGGGGACGCTCCGGCGTAGAGCGCCGCGACCGTGGCCCCCATCGAGTGGCCGACGAGCATGGGGCGCGCGTCGGGCGGGAGCGCGTGGCGCAACAGGGCATCGACGTCCGCGAGGTAGTCGGGAAAGTGGTAGTAGCCCGACGGCGCGATGCGCTCGCTCGCGCCGAAGCCCCGGAGGTCGGGGGCGAGGACGTCGTGCCCCGCGGCGGCGAGCGGGGCGGCCACGAGGTCCCACGTCGAGCCCGCGTCGAGAAAGCCGTGGAGCAGCACCGTGGTGTGGGCGGTGGCCGTGCCCGCGGGCGGTCGCCAGCGGTGGACGCGGAGCGAGAGGCCGTGGCCGGGGTGGGTCTCGAGGGCGGGAACCATGCGGCGACGCCGGGGCTCAGCGGCGGCTCGGGGGCCGCGGGCTGCTCGCGGGCCGTGGGCTGCTCTTGGCCGGCTCGTGCACGTCCCAGCGGCCGACCGGCCACGGCATGTCCTTCAGCGCCGCGAGCATGCCGAGCTCGCGCCGCAGCTCGCGTGCGGTGGCGCGTGCGGCCGGGTTCTGCCGCAGCGCGTGGTAGAGAAAGCGCGCGAGCGGGGCGAGGTCCGGGTCCTTCACCATCGCGTCGAGCGGCGGCGGCAGGCCGTCGTGCGTGAGGTGGGCCGAGATGATCGACACGTCGGTCTGGCCCTCGAACAGCGTGCGCGCCGTCATGACCTCGTAGGCGAAGCAGCCGAAGGCGTAGATGTCCGAGGGGTGGGGCGCGAGCGACGTGCCCGGCTCGGCCTCCCAGACCTCGGGCGAGCCGTAGCACAGGGTCGCGCACCCCGGCCGGAGCTTGCGCCCCGCGAGGCCGAAGTCGACCAGCACCGCCTCGCCGGTCTCGCGCAGGATGGCGTTCGAGGGCTTGACGTCGAGGTGCGCGACACCGGTCCCGTGCATCGCCTCGAGGCCCGCGAGCACGCCCTCGAGCACCCCGATCGCCCGCGCGGTCGTGAGGCGCGCCGAGCTCACGGCGCGCTCGCACGACAGCCCCTCGATGAGCTCCATGACGAGGATGGGCTTCGGCTTCGCGCCGGCGTCGAAGGTGACGAAGCGCGCGATGTTGGGGTGGTCGGGGATGGCGATGAGCGCGCCGGCCTCCTCGCGGAAGAGCCGCAGGAACTCGGCCTCGCTCATGCTGCGCGCCGCGGTCGCGTTGTAGTCGGGCACCTTGAGCGCGAAGCGCTCGGCGTTCGGGTCGTGGCGCTCCTCGGCGCGCTTGACCACGAACACCGACCCGACGTTGCCACCGCCGATCTGGTTGATGACGTAGAAGCCCCCGAGGATGCGGCGGCTCGGGAGCCAGGGGGGCAGGGACTGGCCCCGGCGCGCGATGGCCATCTCGGGCAGGCTCGGTCGATCGGCGCGCAGGGTGGAGATGCGCGGCAGCACTTGCGAGACGAGACCGGCGATGGCGCCGGGCAGCATCGCGTCGGCGGCGCGGGCCGTGACGGTGAGCGCCTCGCTGAGGTCGTGGTCGGCGTGGGTGTTGAGGGCCTTGTCCACGGCGCTCTCGAGGGTGTAGCGCCGCTTGAGCCAGCCGCTGCCGCGCGCGGTCTCCTCGAGGCAGCGCCGCTCGGCCCCGACGACGAGCTGCCCGAGCTGCTGGATGGCGTCCTCGACCCCCGCGAGCGGGCCGTGGGCGCTCGAGTCCTCCGGCACGAGGGCGCGCAGCGAGCCGGCGGCGAGCACGCTCTCGAGCGCGCGCAAGAGTGTCCAGGCGGTGACGCGAAAAGCCTCGGCCCGGAGCGTGGTCTGGTGCGGGAACGCCTCGAGGAACTGCTTGAACGCGCCGAGCCGCGCCGAGGCGTGCTCGCCTTGCTGGGCCACGAAGCGCCCGTAGTTGACCAGGAGCTGCGTCACGTCGGGCTGCATGCTCGCCTCGGCCACGATGGCGACCTGGCCGGCGTCGCCGAAGCTCATCGCGGTGCACAGGAACACGTCGACCGCCTCGGCGGCGCCGTCGCGCACGAGCGCGTCGTAGGCGCGCGCCACCGTGGCGATGATGGCGCGCGCGAGGCGCGTCCCGGGATGGGCGCGCAGGTAGGCGATGAACTGCCGGCAGGCGAGCGCCCAGCGCGAGCGCATGCGCACGCGCCGGTCCTGGTCGTCGCCGAAGTCCGTGTTGCCGCCGTCGATGAGGTGCAAGAGCGCGCGCAGCTGGCGCTGCTGCAGCGTGCTCTGGGCGTTCTGCTGGTCGGCGTCGGCGGCGCGCCGGCGCGGATCGAGCAGCCAGCGCGCCAGGCGCGCGTCGAGGTCGTCGACGGCCGGCGCGCCGAGCCGCTCCGCCCCTGGCGGCCGGTCGAGCAAGAGCAGGTTCGTCAGCGTCCGCGACTCGAGCAGGCAGCCGTCGATCTCGCGCAGGAGCGACATCGCCGCGCGCCGCGGCTCGACGGAGAGCGGGCTCGCGTCGTAGCTCACGTCGAGCGACTCGAGCTCCGAGATGCGCGCGTCGGCCACGTCGAGCGCCGTGTGAGCGATGTCGAGCGCGAGCGCCGAGCCCTGCTCCGCGAAGGCGTCGAGGCCGGCGCGCAGCGCCGCGTAGAGCTCGCGGTGCAGGCCCCCGTCGCCCAGATCGTCGACGATGGCGCGCGCGAGCGCGCTCAAGCCGTCGTCGACCTCCGGGCGCGCCAGGTTCTGGCGCAGGGCGGCGGCGCACAGGCTCGCGGCCTTTTCGCCGATGCCCGGCACCTCCTGGCGCAGCTCGACGAGGGCGTCGGCGATCGAGATGGGCGACAGGGCGGCGAT
>JADLAB010000078.1 GCA_020848455.1 Polyangiaceae bacterium | reverse complement strand
GGGCGCACGCCTTCGGCGGCGAGGGCTTCGCCCAGAACCCGAGCGGCAAGGGCCTGCGGCCGACCGAGACCGACCACGGCGAGCTGCACTTCCTGCCCAACGTGGAGGACCCGAAGGCGCTCATCGTGGGGCGGCGCGATCAACCGAGGCCGGCCGGCTTCGCCCCCTACGACGTCACGTGGCCGCAGCGCTTCGAGAAGGTCGGGACCTACGACCGGCGCTGGCTCGAGACCCTGTTTCCCGGCCCCGCCGTCGACTTCGACCCGCATTTCTACAACACCGCGCCCGCGGACCAGCAGCTCACCGGCTTCTTCAACGGCGACGAGGCCTTCCTGCTCGAGGGCATGCACCCCGAGGGCCGCATCGAGGGGCGCTTCGAGCGCTTCGTGATGCGCGCCTTCGTCACGCGGCGCGGCGAGCCGCCGCGCACCCTCACGGAGGTGCCGCTCCGGCTCGACACGGTCCACTTCGTGCCGCACCTACGGCGCGCCGTGCTGTCGTTCCGCGGGGTGTGCCCCGTGTGCGACGACGATGCCGACGACATCGAGGTGCTGATGCTCGCCGCCGAGGACCCGAGCCAGCCACGCGACGTCGCGCACTACCGCCGTGTGCTCGAGCTCCGCACCGACAAGGACAAGGCCGTCTTCGCCATCCTGAACGACCGCGACCTCATGCCCCCGGAGGGCGAGGGCTGGACGTCGCGCATCGACGCCGGCGACGTCGGCGAGATGCTGCACCTCGATCTGCCGGCGCTCGACAACCAGGCGCGCGGCCGCAAGCGCGCGCTCGACGAGGCGCGCGACAAGCTTGCCGAGGCTGGCTTCGACCCGGACGGTGAGGGCGTGGCATGGAGCGACCCGCTCGAGCTGCCGCCCGATCCGAACGACATCGAGGCCATCGCCGCCTTCGTCGAGAAGCTCGCGGCGCGCGGCGCCGAGGAGCGCAAGGCCGCCGAGCAGCAGCAGGCCGACATGCAGGCGCGCTCGCGCGAGAAGTTCAAGGAGCTCGGGCTCGACTGGGACGAGGAGGCCAAGAAGGCGGTCAGCGAGGGCGGGGGGCCCCCGACCTTCGTCGCCGACGAGCACCTCGCCATGCTGCACGACATGGCGCACCTGTCGGCCCACCTCGGGGCGCCGCTCGCGGAGCTCGAGCGCGATCTCACCGACCCGGCCTTCGAGCGCATGCTGCACGACGTCGAGGAGCAACAGCGCGACAGCTACCGGCGCTACGCGCAGCTCATGCCCGCCGCCGGGCCGATCGACCCCGAAGCGCAGCTCCTGGCGCGGGGGCGCGTGCAGGCGGCCAAGGACTCGGGCACGAGCCTCGCCCGGGCGAACCTCACGCGCGTCGACCTCGCGGGGCTCGACCTCGCGGGGGTCGATTTCTCGGGCGCCCTGCTCGAGGGCGCCAACCTCGCGGGGGCCGACCTCACGGGCGCCAACCTCACGAACGCCGTGCTGGCGCGCGCCGATCTCACCGCCACGCGCGCCGCCGGCGCCAACCTCACGGGCGCGAACCTCGGCGCGGCGAAGCTCTGCCAGACCGATCTGTCGGGCGCGGTGCTCGACGGCACGGTGCTCTGGAAGGCGACGCTCGACGGCACGCGCCTGTGCGGGGCGCGCCTGCGCAACCTGCACTGGCTGGAGGTCGACATCGTCGCGGCCGACATGTCGGGCGTCGACGCCGAGAAGATGTTCCTGTGGAAGGTCGATCTGTCGCGCATCGTGTTCCGCGGCGCCCACCTCGAGCTGCTCATCTTCGTCGAGTGCAACGCGACCGGCACCGACTTCTCGGAGGGCGATCTGTCGCGCTGTCAGTTCTTCCAGACGCGCGGCGACGGGGCGCGCTTCACCGGCACGAAGTTCCACAAGGGCGTCATCACCTACGAGTCGTCCTTCGCGGGGGCGAGCTTCGCCGGCGCGGACCTCTCCGGCACGAACCTGCGCGGGACGGTGCTCACCGGCGCCGACTTCACCGGGGCCAAGCTCACCGGCGCCGACCTGTCGAAGTGCGCCCTCGCCGGGGGCAAGCTCTACCGCATCTCGGCGCGGCAGGCCCTGTGCACGCGCACCGATTTTTCGGGCGCCGATCTGCGCGCCGCCGATCTGCTCGGGGCCATCCTGCAGAAGGCCGATCTGCGCGGCGCCGATCTGCGCGGCGCGAACCTGGCGCGCGCCGACATCTCGCGCGCGCGCTTCGACGGCAAGAGCAACATCGCCGACGCGCTCATGCTCGACACGCGCGTCGAGCCTCGCTACGTCGAGCCGAAGGCCGAGGAGGTGGAGGCGGATGGACCGCGCTAGCCTCGAGAACGCCGTCCACTTCGGCGAGGTGGTGCGGGGCGTCGAGCTCGCGGGGCTCGATCTGCGCGGCGCGAAGCTCGCGGGCGGCATCTTCCACCAGGTGTCGTTCCGCGGCGCCGAGCTCGCCGGGGCCAACCTGCGCGAGGTGAACCTGTCCCAGTGCGACTTCGTCGGCACCGATCTCGCGGGGGTCGACCTCGTGAACTCGCTCGTCTCGAGCTCGGACTTTCGCAACGCGCGCCTCGGCGGCGCCCACCTCACGGCCGTCGGTTTTCACGGGAGCGACTTCACGGGCGCGTCGCTCGCGGGCGCCAAGCTGCCGCTCGTGGCCTTCATCCAGTGCGACCTCACGCGCGCCGACCTCGCGCAGAGCGAGATGGACCGGACGCAGATGCTCGAGGTGAAGATCCCCGAGATGTCGCTCGCCGGGGCCGCGCTCACGATGACCACCTTTTACCAGGCGGACTTCACGACGGCCGTGCTCGACGGCGTGCGCATGCACATGACCATCCTCGTCGAGTCGAAGTTCGGACCGAAGTGCTTCGACGGCTTCGAGCTCGCGCGCTGCCAGTTCATGCTGTGCGACCTCGCGGGCGCGAGCTTTCGCGGCGCCAAGCTCCGCAACGCGAACTTCAAGGGCGCGAACCTCACCGGCGCCGACTTCGGCAAGGCCGACGCGAAGAACTGCCTCTTTTACCAGGCGAACCTGTCGGAGGCGCGCCTCGGCGGGGCCGACCTCCACCAGGCCATCTTCAACGAGGCGAACCTGACGCGCGCCGATCTGCGCAGCGCGACGCTCTACCAGGCGGTGTTCCACGACGCCTGCTGCGTCGAGACCGAGCTCGGGGGGGCGGACCTCACCTACGCCGACTTCTCGCGCGCCGATCTCACGCGCGCGGACTTCTCGAACGCCAAGCTCTTCCGCGCGCGCTTCCACAAGACCAAGGAAGAGCGCACCGTGTTCACGAACCGGAGCGCGGCGCTCGGCGACGACGAGAAGCAGGCGCGCGCCGAGGACTACGTTTCGAAGTACTGAGGAGACGTCGATGCCACTCACACAACGCAAGAGCGAGCCGTCCGGAACCGTGGTGGCGGGCGCCATCCTGCTGCGCGAGAACGACCTCTACGTCGTCGGGCTCGAGGGGCGGTCGCGCCGGCAGGTCAAGACGCGCCGCGCCGCGAGCTGCCTGCTCGCGCCCGAGCCCGGCGACCGCGTGCTCGTCACGCTCGTGCCCGAGCCGTTCGTGCTCGCGGTCCTCGAGCGCGCACCGGGTCGCCCGGCGCGCCTCACGGTCGACGGCGACGCCACGCTCGCCGCGAGCGGCAAGCTCGAGCTCCGGGGCGAGACCGGCGCCTCGCTCGCGACCCCCGGCGAGGCGTCGATCGCGGCGCGCGCGCTCGAGGTGCACGCGCAGGAGGCGCGCGTGGGGATTGGCCGGCTGACGGCCCTGGCCGCGAGCGTGCTCGGACAGTTCGCCGAGCTGCGCGTGGTGTCGAAGTGCGCCGACTTCTTCGCCGACCAGCTGACGAGCCGCCTCGGGCGCTCGTTCCGCCACGTGAGCGGCGAGGACGCGGTGCGCGCTGGCACGATCGAGTACCGCGCCGAAGGGCAGGCGGCCCTCAAGGGCCAGAACACCGCGGTCGTGGCGCGCCAGATCGCGCGCATCGACGGCGAGCAGATCTCGATCGGCTAGCGCAGGAGGACCGGCCATGTTCGCCAACTCGCAGATGATGGGCATCGACACCGGCTTTCCCGACGTGTGCTTGACGCCGACGCCGGCGGGCCCCGTGCCGATCCCGTACCCGAACATCGCGACCGGGCCGATGGGCGTGCCGGCGGCCTACAACGTGCTCTTCATGTGCGCGCCGGCGCACAACATGGCGACCGTCGTGCCGCTGTCGAACGGCGACAACGCGGGCGTCGCGACGGGCGTCGCCTCGGGCATGGTGATGGGCCCGGACCGGCACCTGACGGCGGCCTTCACGGTGCTCGTGAGCTGCATGCCGGCCACGCGCCTCACGAGCGTGTCCCTGCAGAACTCCACCAACTGCCCGGGCGCGCGCATCGTCCCGAGCCAGGTGAAGGTGATCCTGCTCGCGCCGTAGGAGTCGCATGCCGCCACAAACCCCCTGTCTTGATTCAAGACGCGGCACTTGTGGCGGCTCCGGGCGCCTTCGGGCGCTCGCGTGCCGCCACAAACCCCCTGTCTTGATTCAAGACGCGGCACTTATGGCGGCTCCGGGCGTGCTCGGGCGCTCGCGTGCCGCCACAAACCCCCTGTCTTGATTCAAGACGCGGCACTTATGGCGGCTCCCGGCGCGCTCGGGCGCTCGCATGCCGCCACAGACCCCCTGTCTTGATTCAAGACGCGGCACTTATGGCGGCGTGGCGGCGCCTGCCTACCGCCGCTGGGCGCGCGCCCACTGCTCGTAGCGCGCGTAGTGCCAGCGCCACGTGTCCGCGAGCCGCGGGTCGGCCGCCATGCGCTGGCGCCACAGCTGATCGAGCTGGGCGCGCTGCGCCTCGTCGCGGATGTAGTACCGCGCCTGGATCTGCGCCGTCCACGCGGGGTTGGCCGCACACTCGGCGCACAGGCCGGCGTACTGCTCGAGCGTCAGCGCCTCGAGGTGGGCCGGCAGCTCGGGCTCGGCCCGAGCGGGCGCGTCGGCCAGGGATCGCGCGGCCTCGGCGGGAGCTGGCGCCGCGACCGCGGCGGGTGGCGCATCGTGGGCACTCGGCGCCGCCCGTGCGCCCGGCTCCGAGGCGCGCGGCGGAGCCGGCACGCGGGACGCGGGCGCGAACGGCAGATCGGGCCCGCGGTGGAACGGGCTCATGGCCCCCGCCGCCGTCGCGTTCAGCGGATCGCCCTTCGGCGCTGGCCGCTCGGGCGCGGGCGCGGGCGCCGGCGCCGCGGGCGCGGCCGGTGCCGGGGCCTTCGCCTCGCCGCGCACGAAGGGCAGCGAGCCGCCCGGGTGCACGGGTATGGGACCGGTGATCGTCCGCTCCTCGCCGAGATCGAGCTTCACCCGGTTGAGCGCCGCGAAATCGAGCGCCGGCGCGGCCGTTGCCGCCGCGGGCGTTGCCGGCGCGGGCGCCGCGGGCGCGGCAGGCGGGGCCGGCGCGGGAGCTGCGGGCTGCCCGCCGAGCGCCCACGGAGAGAGCCCGCCCCTCGGCTTGTCGGCCGGGGCCGGCCGAACGTCGGCGGGGGCGGCGAGCGGCGGCGCGGCGAGCGCAGAAGCCGGGACAGGCGCGGGCGCGGCGGGCGCAGGAACCGGGACCGGCGCGGGGAGCGCGGGCGCGGCAAGTGGGACCGGCGCGGGGGCGACGGGCGGCGGGCCCGGACTCGGCGGCGCGACGGGCGCAGAAGCCGGGACAGGCGCGGGCGCGGCGAGCGGCGAGCTCGGACCGGGCAGCGGCTCGGACTCGAGGCCGCGGACCGAGACCGGCGCGGGAACGGCCGCCGGCACCGGGGGTGAAGCGCTTCTGGCGCTGGAGCCGGCGGGCGGGTCCCCCTCGGTCCCGGTGTCCATCTCCTGGCGCGCGCCCTCGCCGAGCACCGCCCACGCACGCTCGAGGTTCGCGAGGCTCGGCCCCGACGTCCCGGCGATCGCGGCGCCGACGGCGTCGAGGATGTCCCGGGCGCGCTTCAACACGTCGACGGAGAGCGACTTGTCCCCGGCGCGGCGGTCGCGGAACTCCTCGAGGCCGTCGTCGCCGGTCGTGACGAGACCAGACAGGAGCAGCGCGGCCTTGCGCACCTCCGGATCGGAGCGAGCCTTGCGCCCCTTGCTGCTGCCGTCGCTCGCCATCGCGTTCGCCCCGGAGGTGAGCACCGAGAATGCCACGGGCTCCGGCGCGATACCACCTCGGGCCGAGGGGCCGGGCCGGGCCGAGGGCCCTCGCGGAGCGCGTCGTCGCAGCGCCGCGCGAAACCTCGCCGGCGCCGCCGCGTCCGTGTGATACTTCGCCGGTTCGACGCCGGTTCGACGTCGGTTCGAACGAGGAATGGTCGACCCATGAAGCTCGCGAGGTCCGTCGTCGCGTTCGCCGCCCTCGCGCTCGCCGGCTGCCCGTCTCCACGCCCCCGCGAGGTCGATGACTCGGTCGATCCGAACCTGAACCTGCGCTGGGCCTGGCCCCTGGCCTGCAAGGGGAGCAGCGCCGAGTGCAACGCGGCCGTGCCACTGGAGCACCTGCACGCGGCTACCGCGGCCTGCGTCCAGGGCACGTGCGTGGCGACCGCGTGCGCGGCGGACCACCTCGACTGCGGGCCCGATTGGGGCTGCGAGACGCAGCAGAGCACGGAGCACTGCGGGACCTGCGGGCGCGCTTGCCGTTGGAGCTCCTGCATCGCGGGTGCGTGCAACGAGCCGGTCCAGATCGCGGCCGGCGAGGAGCACACCTGCGCCGTGCGAGCCTCGGGCGCCGTCGTCTGCTGGGGTGGAAACATGTCCGGCGAGCTCGGCAATGGCACGGTGGACCCGTCGAACGCCCCATCTGCAGTCTCGGGCGTGACGGATGCCGTCGAGATTGCAGCGGGAGGCGGTCACACCTGCGCGCGACGCCGCGCCGGCGACGTGGTTTGCTGGGGCTACGGCGACGATGGGCAGCTCGGCGACGGCCGTACCACTCACGCGGAGTGTGCCGAGGGCCTGGGGTGCTCGCGCACGCCCGTCGCGGTCGCGGGGCTCTCCGACGCGATCGAGCTCGCGGCTGGAGGCCATCACACGTGCGCGCGGCGCGCTTCGGGCGCGGTCGCTTGCTGGGGCGGCGGCCTCTCCGGCGAGCTCGGCGACGGCACGACCGAGCAGCGGCTCGTCCCCGTCGCGGTCTCGGGGCTCGACGACGCGGTCGAGCTCGCCGCCGGCGAGTCTCACACGTGCGCGCGGCGCGCCTCGGGCGCGGGGGCTTGCTGGGGCGACAACACCTTCGGCCAGCTCGGCGACGGCACGACCGAGCGGCGGCTCGTCCCCGTCGCGGTCTCGGGGCTCGACGACGCGGTCGAGCTCGCCGCCGGCGGCGCCCAGACCTGCGCGCGACGCGCCTCGGGCGCGGTCGCTTGCTGGGGCAGCGGCAAGCTCGGTCAGCTCGGCAACGGGTCCACGACGGTGGCGCAGACCACCCCGGTGGCCGTCGCGGGCCTCCCCGACGCGGTCGCCATCTCGGTCGGCGCGCGACACGGCTGCGCCATCCGCGCCTCGGGCGAGCGGGCCGACAGCAAGGGCCTCGTGGTCTGCTGGGGCGACAACACGGACGCGCAGCTCGGGGCCCCGACGGGCGCGACCTGCGTCGACGGTTTCGGCGCGGCTCGGGACTGCTCACCCACGCCCGTGGCGGTCGCGGGGCTGCCGGGCCTCTACGACGATGCGCTCGAGATCACGGCCGGCGCGCGGCACACCTGCGCTCGGCGCAGCCAGTCGTTCAGGGCGTTCGCCTGCTGGGGCTCGGGCGTGCTCGGCACCAGCTACCCCCGAAGCCTCGCCCCTGCCGACGTGAGTGCGCCCCGCTAGGAGGGCGCTCGGAAACGTCGAACCGGACGGAAGCACGCTCGTGCGTGGTCCCGAGACGGTGTCCGCGCTGGCCGCGCGGTTCCCGATGGCGCTTCCCTCGTTCCTCAAGCACCTCGCCGTGCTCGAGCAGAGCGGCGTCGTGCGCTCGCGCAAGGAAGGTCGCGTGCGCACCTGCGAGCTCGTGCCCCGGCGGCTCGCGCAGGCCGAGCGCTGGCTCGCCGCGCAGCGGGTCGTCTGGGAGTCGAGGTCCGATCGC
>JADLAB010000077.1 GCA_020848455.1 Polyangiaceae bacterium | reverse complement strand
CTGGACGGTGGGCGATGGTTTCGTGTACACGTCGTCCGGCGCGACGGCCGCCGCGCTGCACGGCCCCCCGCCTCCAGAGGGACTCGAATGAAAGCCAACCTGCTCACGCTCCTGCTCCTCCCGATCGCCCTGGCGGCGCTCAGCGCCGCGTGCGGCGGCGACAAGTGCGCCAAGCTGAAGGAGCTGTGCGCCACGTGCGCTGCCGACTCGATGGAGCGGTTCGCGTGCGACGCTGCCGTGACGGGGAACGACGACGCGACGTGCGCCGAGGCCCTCCGCGACACGAAGTTCTTCGCCGCCTGCGGGAAGTAGACGGCCCGACGACGGTCCCCGGGCCGACGCGTCGCGCTCAAGGACCCGGCGGCCGCGCCGTGAGCACGCGCCGCAGACCCGCACTCACCGCACCGCCGACGAGACTCGCGAGGCCCATCGCCTCGAAGTTGAAGCGCGGCCACGCGAGGATGGCGGCGAAGCCCGCGACGAGAGCGACCGGCAGGCCCACCCAGCTCGCCTCGAGCAGGGCCATGGTGGTCCAGAGCGCGCTACCCGCGAGCATGGCGACCGCGCTCGTGGCCGGGGAGTCGAGGCCTAGCGCCGGCGCCGCGAGCCACAGGGCGGCGTAGAGGAGGAAAATGAGGATCGCCGTGTAGCTCTGGCGACGCGCGGCCGCGTTGGCGAGCAGGCTCCGGCGCGCCGCACGCGCGATGCCGACGAGCGACAGTGCGACCGTGAGGCAGACGAGGGCGAAGCCGTGCTGGCCGATGACGAAGACGTCGTGGCGGCCGAGGACGCCGAGCGCGATGCAGCCGAGGCCCCAGGCGACGGAGATGGCGACCGTCGCTGCCCGGAACGCGGCGCCCCCCACGCTCGTGTCGACGTCGTGCGCGACGCGCTCGAGCTCCGCACGGCGGGCGGCCTCGCGCTCCACCGCGCCGCGCACGCGAAGGACGAGGCCCGGTGGCGGCGCGGCGAGCTCGGCGAGCAGGCTCTCGGCCGCCGTCGGGGCGCCGCGGGCGAGCTCGAAGTCGATCATGCCCTCGAGCGCGCGGGCGAGCCCGGCGCGCGCCGCCTCGTTGCCGTCCCACAGGCGCAGGGCCTGCGCGAAGCCGAAGCGGCAGGCGCCGAAGACGGCGTGCACGGCGCGCGTCCGCTCCGCGCGCGCACCGGTGTAGGCCGCGTCGCGCGCGTCGCCGGGGCCGGGCTCGGGCGCGAGGAGGGCCTCGAGGGCCTCGAGACGCCGCTCCGCCTCGGAGGACATCAGGGTCGAGGCGCGGTGGCGCGCGTGATCCTGCAGGGCACCGACGAGCTCGCCGGCGTCGGCCTGGCGCAGGGCGGGCTCGAAGCTCATGGCCCGCCGCGCGACGGCCGCGAGCGTGGGCGGCACCGCGCGCGGGTAGACGGGCGGCTCGGAGGCGAACGCCCGCTCGAGCCGCGCGATGAGGGTCGGCGCCTCGTGCGGGGGCGCACCCGTCAGGATCTCGTGCAGCACGGCGCCGAGCAGGTACACGTCCGTGCGCGGGCTCAGGCTCGCGCCGTCGCCCGCGGCCATCTCCGGGGCCATGTACTCGGGGGTGCCGGCGATCTCGCGCACGTCGCGGGCGAGGGGCAGGCCCGGCACGCCGTCCTCGCGCGTGCTCACGGCGATGCCCCAGTCGACGACGTACACCTCGCCGAAGGCGCCGATCATGACGTTGTCGGGCTTGAGATCGCGGTGGATGACGCCCTTCGAGTGGGCGTAGTGCACGGCGCGCGCAACCTGCACCAGGATCTCGAGGTGGCGGTCGAGCGCGGCGGGGTCGCGCCCCTCGGGGCCGACCGGCGCCTCGGCCAGGAGCTCGCCCCAGCTCCGGCCCTCGATGCGCTTCATCACGATGAGCGGCTCGGCGTCCGCGTCGTGGAGCACGACGTGGACCGGGACGACGTTGGGGTGGTCGAGGGCGCCGGTGACGCGCGCCTCGAGCAGGAGCTGCGCGCGCGCCCGCGCCGCGTCGCCGCCCGGCCGGACGGATTTCACGGCCACGTCGCGCGCGAGCGTCCGCTGGCGGGCGAGCTTGACGACGCCCATCCCGCCCTCGCCGAGCACGCGCCCGAGCTCCACGTCCGGCCCGCCCGTCTCGAGCGCGACGTCGCGCGTCGACGGCAGCGTGCGCGCGCTCTCGAGCGTGCGCTCCGGGACGACGGTGCCGCGCGCGCCGACGCGCACCGTCGCGACGTCGAGCCCGAGGCTCTGCCAGCGGCTCGCGAGGCTCGCGCTGTCGCTCGTCGCGACCACTGCCCTACGCCCTGACCGCCACCTCGACCACCGGCGAGACGCGCTCGCCCATGGACACGAAGAGCTGGTAGTAGCCCGGCATCGGGCCGCCCTGCGCCGCGAACACGTCGATCTGGAACCAGCCGCCGACCCCGCCCGGGGTGGCGCGCTCGTCGTCGGGGAAGAGCACGAGCTCGCGGAAGGGCGTGACGACGTTCCAGGCGTCGCCGTGCTGGATGACGAGCACGATGGCGTGCTGCACCGGGTGGCCGAGGGCGTCGGCCTCGGCGAGCGGCAGGTTGAAGGCGCCCGCGAGCACGAGCGCGCCGCGCACGTGCGTCACGGGCTCGACCGCGAGCGCGATGGCGAAGTCGCGGGGCAGCTCGGGGCTCGCGGGGGTGCGCTCGACATGGGTGGCGTTCGACACGCGATCCTCCGGACCTTCAGCCTTCGAGGGTGATGCGCACCACGTTCGACACGTAGCGGCCGAGCGTGGCGTACACGATGTACTCGGCCGCCATTTCGGGCAAGGCGAGCAGCGACACGAGGTTCGGGTTGAAGAACTGGGTCACGTAGCGGCCGGCCCAGTCGGCCTCGGTGAGCATCATCCCGTCGAGGGGCGAGGCCATGCGCGCCGGGTTCACGATGGTCTGCAGGCGGTTCGCGTAGGCGCGGTGGCTGCGGGCGTCGACCGCGACCAGGATGACGCGCGTGCGGAACTGCTCGCGAAAGCCGAGGTAGTTGCTGTCGAGCTGGTAGACCCCGCACACGGGCGCGCGCGCGAAGCAGCCGAAGGCGTCGGGCTTGCCGGTGAGCGGCACGCGCCGCGGCGCCGCGATGCGGAGGCCGCGAAAATCCCAGTCGTCGTCGACCTTGGGCGTGCAGGCGTTGTCGGAGAGCGAGCCGACCGGGATCTTGTCGAAGTCGGAATCGTCGGGCATGGGCCGTCACTCCTCAGAGCGTGAGCATTGCGAGATTTGGACCCGCAGGCGGCATCCGGACCTCAATATCTCCCTCACCCCCCGGCCCCCTCTCCCGAGGGGAGAGGGGGTGGTCCATGTCGGGGACTTCTGTCGTGGGCTCGGTTGCAGGCCCTCGAAATCCGACGCGGATTCTGGGCTCGCATCCCCCCTCTCCCCTCGGGAGAGCGGGGCAGGGGGGTGAGGGTACAATTCTCGGTCCGGATGCCGCGTGCTGAGAGCCAAGAGTCCTCGCTCCGCGCGTGCTCTTCTCCCCGCCTGCTGCTCCAGGGCTCGCTCGGGCTCGTCTCCAAACCGAGCTCAATCTCGTCCCCTCGATCACAGACTTCACATTCCTGCTCAGGCTCTCAGTCCGTCACGCAGCTCGCGAAGCCGAGCATGGCGTTGCCGAGGTCGAGCTTGCGCACGATGGGCTCGCAGTTGGCACAGTAGCCGGGCGGCGCCGGCACGATGGTGTTCGTGGCGGTGTCCCACACGCCGTCCATGCCGAACATCACGCACGCGGGGGTGCCGGTCCAGGTGCCGTCGAAGCGGTTGGTGGCGGCGTTGAAGGCGCCGGCCGTCCAGGTGGCGCCCTCGCCGCAGTGGTTGCCCGTGTGGCTGCGACTGTTGTCGGTCGGGCCGAGGTGGATGTTGCCGTAGAGCGAGGCCGGGGCGTCCGGCATGTTGGCGGCGTTCTCGTTGTTGAAGGTCTGCGCCGCTCCACCCTGCGCCGTCATGCCGATCTTGTGGCCGAACTCGTGGTTGAGGACGTATTTTTTGCCGCTGACGGTCACCGTCTGCCACTGCGACTTGTCGGCGACCACGATGACGTTGGTCGCCGGGACGGCGAAGCCGAGCGTCCAGCCGGCGACGGTGCGCACCTTCACGCGCAGCCGGAAGCGGCCCGTCACCTGGCCGAACACGCGCCGCCGGACGCCCGCCATGTCGGCGTCGGTGAGGTCGATCTGGAGCCAGGCATGACCGCCGAAGGCGAACCGCGCCGCGTCGGCGATGCTCACGCGGGCGTTCGGAATGGCGATGCGCGTGCGCGCGCCGGCCGCGTCCTCGAAGTCGAGCTCGACCGTCTCGAGCCAGTTCTGGTTCGCGTCGTCGGTGTCGTCGAGCCCGTGCCACAGGAACTCGCTCGCCAGGACGTAGATGGTCTGGTTCGCCATCTTGGCGCCGAAGAGCTTGCCGAACCAGCTCGGCAGGGTGGCGCTCGCGACCGCGCCCGCGGCGTTGACCGCCTCCTGGTTGATGATGGTCTTGCCCTTGGTCGCGATGTAGTTGCACCAGACGCTGACGAAGTTGAAGGGCTTGCGCTTCTGGAGGTCGGGCCGGCTGCCCGCGAGCGCGGTCTTGGCGTCGGCGAGCAGCCCGGCGCGCGTCGCGCCCCAGGAGTTGCTGATGGTGGCGCCGGTCTCGTCCTCCTCGCCCATGAGCAGGCATTTCGTGAGCGCCATCGTGGCGTCGCCCTTCTTGACGAGCTTCAGGTAGTAGTTCTTGGCCGGATCCCAGTAGTCGGTCTCGAGGTTGGTGAGGATGGTCGCGGGGTCGCCGATCGCCTCGGCGGCGGGCAGCGTCGCCGAATCCATCTTCACCGAGTAGTAGAAGAGCCGGCGGCGCGCGACGACCGCCTTGGTCGACTCGACCTGATCCTGCTTGTACTTGGCGCGCACGATGTACTCGTTGCCGCCCGCGGCCGGCAGCGACACGTTGCGCTCGAGCTTGACCGTCTTCTTCGAGAGGTTGCTCGCGGCCCCGGCCCCCTGCTGCACGGTGAAGTTGAGGTTCCGCGCCTTCTCCTGGGCGTTGTAGGTCGCGTTGTTCGGCTGCTCCTTCACCTTGATCTTGAAGTTGACGAGCTTCGCGCCCTTGCTGAACTTCGCCTCGAAGTGCAGGTGCCCGACGCGCGCCTCGGACGTGATGTCGTCCTCGACCCACTTCGGGTCCTTGTCGAGATTGACCCACTGCTCGAGCACTGTCTTCGCCATGGTGCCTCGACCCGCTACTCCACGAACTCGATCGCCTCGATCGTGACGTCGTCGAACTCGTCCTCCATCACCACGGCCACCGAGGGCGGCTGCACCTCGGGAAAGGGCGGGGTGTTCGGCGAGGAGCCCTTGTTCTGCAGCATCATGTCGCCGAGGCGCGGCACGTTCTTGCCCTCGACCTTCACGTCGAAGGAGTAGTTCACGAACTCGGCCTTGCCCTTGGTGCAGCTCGACACGACGCCGCCGGCCGAGCCCGCCTCGTCGCCGGTGCTGGTGCTGAAGACGGCGCCCTTCAGCATGATGGGGTTGCCGTCCATCTTCACCTTCTCGCTGCCCTGCGAGGTGTCGGAGCTCATCCCGATGTTGGGGTACGGGATGGGGATGGGGCCGGCGGGCGTGGGCGTCTTGCAGACGTCCGGGAAGGCCGTCGCGATGCCGTTCGAGCTCGCGTGCACGACGGTGCGCGTGTTGACGTTGACGGTGGCTGGCATGGTCGATCTCGTCTAGCGCTCGGGCTCGCCGGCGGGGGCGTGGACGAAGAGCGCGGCGCGCTCGCCGTCGTCCGAGGCGGTGAAGAGCAGGGCGGAGTCCGCCGGCGCGTAGCCGCGCCGGAAGGCCTGCGCGGCGCAGACG
>JADLAB010000076.1 GCA_020848455.1 Polyangiaceae bacterium | reverse complement strand
GGGTGAGCCGTGGCGCTCCATCGTTTCGTGACCCCGCCTCGGGCACCGGGCTTCGACGTCGCCTCTCACCGAAGTCCGACCGCGCCATCCCCGCCCCATTCGCCCTTGATCCGAGCCCTGCCAGCCGAGCACCGCCCGAACGCAGTCTCGTCCGACACGCGCGATCCAGTTGCGTGTCAGATCAGAACAGCAGCAGCAGCGCGGCGACCAGGGCCACCAGCGCCGAGACGAGCGTGAGCCCGAGCGCCGCGGCCGTGCCGGCTCGCCGGGCGCGCTGCGCGGTCTCCTTGCGCAGGCCGTAGACGCCCTGCAAGAAGGCGAGCGAGGCCTGTCCGGGCACGCGCATCGACAGGACGGCGATCTCGCCGAGGGCGCGCAGGCCGCGGCCGAACAGGGTCCCGAGCGCGCCGAAGGGTCCCGTCATGAGATCCCAGCCGCACGCGTAGAGACCGAAGCGCAGCGCGCGCCGCCGCTGCCGGCGTCCGCCGAGGCGGCGCGCCCCGGCGTCGAGCGCCGCGCCGTGCAGCACGTGGGCCCCGACCATCCAGAGCGACAGGAGCGGAATGCCGAGGCAGATCCCGCGCAGCAGCGCCGCGCGATGCCCTGGGTCGGCGAGCAGATCGAAGGCGACCGACGGCAGCGCGAGCGCGAGGAGCGGCAAGAGAAAGAGCGCGACCGAGGTGATGGCGAGCAGCTCCGCGAGCAGCGCGAAGCGGAGCGCCGTCCCGATGGGACCGTCGGGCAGCGCGCCGAAGAACGTGTCGGCCGAGCGCGTGGCGCTCCCGGCCGTCGACCACAGGCGCGACCACAGCTTGCCGGGACGCTCCCACGGCACGATGGCGACGAAGCCCGAGCGCGTCTCCTCGGCGTGGCAGCCCGCGCAGTCGGGCTGCCCGCAGAACGCGCAGAGGACCGCGGCCGGCACCACCCAGAGCTCCGAGTCGGGCGCATCGTCGCCGCGACCGGGCGGGTCGGGGGGAAGGGCTGCGAGCCGGCGGCGACGTTCCATGGCGTTGTTCCGGCGGCGCGCGCCACGCTACGGGGCGGGCGACGTGCCCGCCGGGTCCTGATTGTATGCCCCCCTCCGCGGAGGTGTCCACACTCGGGGGCGGTCGGCGGCGGTCGGCGCGCATGAAGCCCGTGGGCCGCGGCCTGAAGCCGCCGCGCTCACCGCGAGCTCAGGGGCCGCCGCCGCTGCCCGCGACGGTGTAGTCGAAGAGGGGCGATGGGAAGACGTAGGCGCAGCCGTCGGGCGCCTGGTAGGTCTCGGGCACGTCGATGACGACGTCGCCGGGCGGGCTCGACCAGGTGACGGGCCCGAGCTCGTAGTGGACGGTGGTGGGCGTCGACGTGATGACGAAGTGGAGCGTGGCCGGCACGGGCGCGCCGGCGCTGTGCGCGCTGCCGTAGGCGAAGGTGAAGTCCCGGAACACCCCGGGCGGGCTCACCAGCGTGAAGCTGTGCACCACCGGGGCGGCCGCCACCACGCTGCCCGGGGCGGGGCTCACGTCGACGACCTCGAACGGTGTGGGCGTCGCGCCGCACACGCTGCCGCTCTCGCAGCCGGCGCTCGCCGCGAGCGCGACGACCGTGCCGAGCACCGGGACCGCACCCCTCACCCGCTCGAGGATACACGGGGCCTCGGGTGCACAGAAGCGCGCTCGAGCGGGCGCACCGCCCGGGCGGGAGCCCGTGGTAGAACCGGCCACCATGCACCGTTCGCTCGCCCTGCTGGGATGCCTCACCCTCGCGGCCTGCGCCTGCCCCGAGCGCGCCCCCCTCTGCCCCAGCACGGAGGTGCCGACGCCGCACCCGACGGCGACGAGCGGCCCGCCGCTCGCCGCGGGCCTCGGCGACACCGACGAGGGCATGTGGCTGCTGAACGAGTTCCCCACCGAGCGGCTCGAGCGGCTCCACGGCTTCGCGCCCACCCAGGCGTGGCTCGACCACGTGCGCGACAGCAGCATCCGGCTCGCCGGCGGGTGCTCCGGGAGCCTCGTGTCGAGCCACGGCCTCGTGATGACCAACCACCACTGCGCCGAGAAATGCATCCAGCAGCTCTCGACGAAGCAGAAGGACCTCACCGAGGCCGGCTTCTACGCCGCGAGCGCGGCGGACGAGCTCCGCTGCCCCGACATGGAGGTGAACCAGCTCACCGGCATCGAGGACGTGACCGACCGCATGAAGGCGGCGCTCGCCGGCGCGAGCGAGCAGGAGTTCGCGACGCGCCGCAAGGCCGCGGTGGCGAGCCTCGAGCAGGCCTGCACGACGAGCGACGCCGTGCGCTGCGACGTCGTCGACCTCTACCGCGGCGGCAAGTACCACCTCTACAAGTACCGGCGCTTCCAGGACGTGCGGCTGGTCTTCGCGCCGGAGGTGGCCATCGCCTTCTTCGGCGGCGACCCGGACAACTTCATGTTCCCGCGCTTCGACCTCGACGTGTCGTTCCTGCGCATCTACGACGGCGGCGCGCCGCTCGCGTCGAGCCGGCACTTCGGGTGGTCCGCGGCGGGGGCAGCGGAGGGCGAGCTCACCTTCGTCGCCGGACACCCCGGGAGCACCGAACGCTCCCTCACCGTCTCGCAGCTCGCCAATCGGCGCGACGTGCGCTTGCCCGAGCGCCTGCTGTGGTGGAGCGAGGAGCGCGGTCTGCTCACCGAGTGGAGCCAGCGCGGCGAGGACCAGCGCCGGCTCGCCCGCAGCCTGCTCTTCAAGCGCGAGAACGCCATCAAGGCCTACAAGGGGCGGCTCGCGGCGCTCCACGACTCGGCCTTCTTCGCCCGCAAGGTGGACGAGGAGCGCGCCCTGCGCGCGCGGGTGGCGGCCGATCCGGCGCTCGCCGCGAGCGTCGGCGGTGCCTGGGACGCCATCGAGAGCGCGCAGACCGCGCGCCGGCGCCTCCACCGGCACTACGAGCTCGTCGAGGAGGGCGAGGGCCTCGAGTCGACGCTGTTCAGCATCGCGCGGGCGCTCGTGCGCGGGCCCGAGGAGCTCGGCAAGCCGAACGCCGAGCGCCTGCACGAGTTCGGCGACGCGAACCTGCCGGCCCTGAAGCAGTCGCTCTTCTCGAGCGCGCCCGTGAGCGCCGAGCTCGAGAGCCTGACGCTCGGCGCCAGCCTCGTGCACCTGCGCGAGGTCCTCGGGCCGGACGATGCGCTCGTGAAGAAGCTGCTCGGCGCGGACGAGCCGCGCGAGCTCGCGCGGCGCCTGGTCGCGGGCACGAAGCTGGCGGACCCGAAGGTGCGCCAGGCGCTCTGGGACGGCGGCAAGGCGGCACTGGACGCCTCGAAGGACCCGTTCATCGAGCTGGCGCGCCGCATCGACGGCGAGGCGCGCGCCTACCGCCGGCGCTTCGAGCAAGAGGTCGATGGGGTCGAGACCCGGAACGGCGAGCTCGTCGCCAAGGCGCGCTTCCTCGCGTTCGGCACGGCGCAGTACCCCGACGCGACCTTCACGCTGCGGCTCTCCTATGGGGTCGTCAGGGGCTGGAGCGACGAGGGCCGGGACGTGGCGCCCTTCACCACCCTCGGCGGCGCCTTCGAGCGCGCGACGGGCAAGGAGCCCTTCGCGCTGCCGCAGCGCTGGCTCGACGCGCGGTCGAAGCTCGCCCTCGACACGCCCTTCGACTTCGTCACGACGAACGACATCATCGGCGGCAACAGCGGCTCGCCGGTCTTCAACGCGAAGTCCGAGATCGTGGGCCTCGTGTTCGACGGCAACATCCACTCGCTCGGGGGCGCCTTCGGCTTCGACGACCAGAAGAACCGCGCCGTCGCGGTCCACAGCCGCGCGCTCGTCGAGGCACTCGCCAAGATCTACGGCGCCGCCCGGCTGGTCGAGGAGCTCGGCAAGTAGCGCCCGGACTCAGCGCACGCCGAGCATGTCGTAGGCGTGCACGGGGCTCGCGACCACGCGCCGGCGCTCGGCGCCGAAGGGGTCGCGACAGTGCAGGTAGGGGCGCGTGAGGGGGTTGCCGCCGAGCAGGTAGAAGCACTCGAGCTCGCCCGGGCCGACGCGCGCGACGAAGGTCGCCTGCGTGAAGTAGTCGCCGGGTCGCTCGGCCTCGCGACAGATGCTCCGCTCGCTCGGTCCCTCGGCCTGATCGGCGAGCAGCGCGGCGACGCCCGCGAGGCCGGGCACCCCGCCGAGGATGAGCTCCGCGCGCGCCAGGCGCAGGTGGGTGCTCGGATCGTCGGCCGCGGAGACGGCGCCGGGCAGCAGGCGAAAGTGGTTCGTGGCCACGAGCAAGCCCGCCTCGAGGCGCGCCACCTCGAAGCCGAGCCCGGGGCAGTGCTCGACGAGCAGGGCCTCGTGGCGGTCGGCGACGAGCACGATGTCGGGCCAGTCGTGGCGAGCGTAGAAGCGACACATGTGGTCGGCGCCCTCGGCGGCGGAGGCCGAGTCGGACAGGATGCGCTCGTAGGCCGCGAGCACGTCGCCGGGCGCGAGGTCGAAGTGGCGGCGGGTCGCGCGCATCACCTCGCCGTCGAGGTAGGCGTCGGCGCCGGCGAAGCACACGCCCCGCTCGTTGACCCCCGCCCACGGCCCGCTCGCGCCCACGCGCTCGAAGGACAGGTAGCGGATGCCGCTCGGTCCCACGCGCCGCGCCGGCTCGAGAAAGCGCCGTGGCTCGGGCAGATCGCACTGCTTGAAGCACACGAGGCTCCCGCGCGCGGGCTCGAAGACGGCGCCGATGGTGCACATCGGGGCGGGCCTCTAGCCCTCGAGGATCTGCCGCACGCGCAGGGTGAGGGCGTGGGCCGAGAAGGGCTTCGAGAGGAAGTGCTGGCCCGGCGCCGGCACGCCGCGCCGGGCGACGACCTCCTCGGTGTGGCCCGACATGAAGAGCGCCTTGATGCCGCGGCGGCGGCGCGCGAGCTCCTGGTAGAGGTGCCGCCCGTCCATGCCCGGCATGACCACGTCGGTGAGCAGCAGGTCGACCCGCGGACCGCCCGCGTCGACGAGCGCGAGGCAGCTCTCGGCGCTCGGCAGGTCGAGCACCTCGTAGCCGGCGAGCAGGAGCACGCGGGCGGCCATGCGGCGCGTCATCTCGTCGTCGTCGACGACCGCGATCGTGGCGCGCCGCGCCGCGCCGACCGGCTCCCCGGTCGCGGCGACCGCGGCGCGCGCCCCCTCGCTCGTCACGCGCGGCAGGTAGACGCGAAACACGCTGCCGTGGCCGAGCTCGGACTCGGCCACGATCGTGCCGCCGTGCTGCTTGGCGATGCCGTAGGCGGTCGCGAGGCCGAGACCGGTCCCCTTGCCGCGCTCCTTCGTCGTGAAGAACGGCTCGAACAGCTTGGCGAGCGTGGCGGCGTCCATGCCCGAGCCCGTGTCGGTGACCGCGAGCTCCGCGTAGGTGCCGGGCGCCACGCCGAGCGCGGCCGCCTGGGCCTCGTCGAAGCAGCGCTCGCCGAGGCCGAGGCCGAGGACGCCGCCGCGGGGCATCGCGTCCTGAGCGTTGATCGCCAGGTTGAGGAGCACCTGCTCGATCTGCCCCGCGTCCGCCATCACCATCGTCGGCCCCGGGGGCAGCTCGAGCGCGATGCGCACGTCCTCGACGAAGGTGCGGCCGAGCAGGCGGTGGGTGGTAGTCACGAGCTGCCCGAGATCCACCGGCGCGAGCTCGAGCACCTGTTTGCGGCCGAGGGCGAGCAGCTGGCGCGTGAGCGCGCGCGCTCGCTCGGCCGCCTCGCGGATCTGCCCGAGGTCCTCGTAGCGGCGGTCGTCGCGCGCCAGCCCCTGCATGAGGAGCTCGGCGTACACGAGGATCGGCGACAAGAGGTTGTTGAAGTCGTGGGCCACGCCGCCCGCGAGCCGGCCGATCGACTCCATCTTCTGGGCCTGGCGCAGCTCGTCCTCGAGCAGGCGGCGCTCGGTGACGTCCGAGTAGAGCGTCTGCACGCCGACGAGCTCGCCCTGCGCGTCGAACAGGGGCGTGCGGGTGACCTCGGCGATGGCGAGCGCACCCCCGGGCCGACGCCGCTCCTCGACGCCGGCGTGCGCCGCCCCCGACGCGAGCACCTCGCGATCGGCCGCCTCCTCGCAGGCCGCGAGCTCCGTCGGCAGGACCTCGGTGGCGGTCTTGCCGAGCAGCTCGGCGGGGCTCTTGCCGACGCCCTCGCAGAAGCGCGCGTTGGCGAACACGTAGCGGAGCTCGAGGTCCTTGCGCACGACGCCCTGCGGCAGGTTCGCCACGAGCGAGTGGTAGAGCCGCTCCGAGGCCTGCAGGCGCTCGTCGACCCGCGCGCGCTGGATGGCGAGCGCGTAGAGCTCGGCGAGGCGCTGCACCGCCGCGAGGTCGCGCGCGCCGTAGTCGCGCCCGGGGTTGGCGAGCGCGATCTGACCGACGAGCTCGGGCCCGAGCAGCACCGGCACGGCGAGGAAGGCGGCGAGCGGGTCCTGCCCGAAGGGCGCGTCGCGCGCCTCGGCGTGCGCCGCCGGCTCGTTCGTGTAGAAGGCGGCGCGCGTGCGCAGCGCCACGCCCCAGAGCCCGGGGTACTCGCCGTCGTGGTCGCGCACGAGCGGCACGAGCGCAGGGGCCGCAGCCGCGTCGCCGGCCTTCGGGTCGGTGAGCACCTGCGCCACGTGGCCGCCGTTGGCGTCGACCAGCGACACGAGGCCGTGGCGGCTGCCGGTGAGCGCGCGCGCCTGCTCGAGGATCGCCGTGGCGACGCCGGCGAGCGAGGGCGTGGGCGCGATGAGCGACGGGTAGAGCGAGGAGAGCGCCGCCGTGACGCGCAGATCGCCGCGCAGCTCCTCATCGACGCGCTTGCGCTCCGTGACGTCGCGCACGCTCGAGCGCTGGCCGAGCAACACGCCCGCGGCGTCGCGGATGGGCTGGAAGGTGGCCGCGGCCCAGCGCTCCGCCCCGTCCTTGCGCCGCACCCGGAACTCGACCTCCTCGCTCACCGGCGGCGCCTGCTCGGCGCGGGCCCAGTAGGCCGCCACGATGGGCCGGTCGGCTTCCACGACGAGCGGCAGCGGGAAGTCCGGCATCGCCTCGCACTCCGCCACGGTGTAGCCGGTGAAGCGCTCGACCGAGGGGCTCACCCAGCGGAGCTCGCCGCCCGGCCCCGTCCAGTTCTCCCAGTCGAAGGTGTAGTCGGCGATGGTGCGGAAGCGGGCCTCGCTCGCCTCGAGGGCGGCCACGGTGCGCTCGAGCTCGGCGGCCGAGCGCCCGCGCGAGGACGGTGGCGGCTCGGTCTCGAGCGCCGCGAGGGCGCGCGCCGCCGCCGCGAGCCGCTCCTCCGGCAGATGCTGCAGCAGTTGCAGGAGCTCGGTGCGCAGGGTCATGACGGTCGGTGGCTCGGACGAGAATGGACCTTACCATCCGGCGGCCCACGGAGCGCGTGGACGGTGGTCACTCCGTGTGCACGCCGTGCGACTCCTCGGCCTCCTGGCTGCGGGCGAACGCCATCTCGACGCGCGCCGCGGCGACGCTCTGCGCGAGCACCTTGGCGTCGGTGGGCACGCTCACGGTGCGCAGCAGGTTGGCGAGCACGCGCCCCATCTGGCGCGCCGAGCGGAAGCGGTCGTCGGGGTCGCGGGCCAGCGCCCGCTCCACGGTGGCGGTGAGCTCCTGGGGCAGATCGTTCCGGAACTCGACCACGGGCGGGATGTCGGCGCGCCGCGCCTCGAGGAAGATGTCGATGTCGTTGTCGCCCACGAACAGGCGCCGGCCGGCGAGCGCCTGCCACAAGACGACGCCGAGGGCGTAGATGTCGCTCTGCGGGGTGGGGTGGGCGCTCTCGAGCATCTCGGGCGCGAGGTAGCCGACCTTGCCCTTGACGATGTCGGGCGCCGTGGTGCGCGCGCGGTCCATCGCCCGCGCCAGACCGAAGTCGCTGAGCTTCACGATGCCGTTCAGGCCGAGCAGGATGTTCGCGGGCGAGACGTCGCGGTGATAGACGGGCGCCGGGTCGCCGTTGCGGTCGATGCGCACGTGGGCGGCCGAGAGCGCGCGCAGGGCCTCGATGCCGATGGCCGTCACGAGCGTCCAGGGCGCGAACTCCTGCTTGCGCAGGTAGGACTCGAGGTAGTGCGCGAGGCTGACGCCCTCGACCCACTCCATCACGAGGAAGTAGCCGCCGGCGTCGTAGCCGAAGTCGTACACCTGCACGACGTTCGGGTGCACGAGCTCGGCGCACACCCGCGCCTCCTCGATGAACATCGACACGAACTCGCGCTGGCCCATGAGCTCGGGGCGCAGGCGTTTGATGCCGACCGGACGCGAGAAGCCCGCCGCGCCGTGCTGCACGGCGCGCCACACGGTGGCCATCCCGCCCTGCCCCGCGAGCTCCACGAGCTCGTAGCGGTCGGCGAGCAGCTCCCCCTTCGCGTCCGGCGTGTGATGCATGCGTCCGTCACCCCGACCGCACTCCTCGGCCGGGCGGGGGAGCATATCCCACGATCGCACGCCCGGAAAAAGGGGCGCCCGCGCCCCTGCGCCGAGCTACGCTCGGGGCGGAGGCGCGCCATCGAGCCGGTGGACAGCTGCAGCGCGGAGTCGCTCGGGTGCGGCGAGCCCATCGCGGGCAGCGCCATCGCCGACGCCGACCGCCTGCTCTGCGTCGAGTACCGGGGCCACTGGGAGCGCGACGTCGCGGGCTTCGCGCTCGCCGCGCCGGCGCGCGCTGCCCTCGACGCCTGCCTCGCGCGCCTGCCGCGCACGCGCCTGCAGTTCGTGCGCCGCACGGGGCCGGGCGCGCGCCACGCCCCCGACGCCCCGCTCGCCGTCTTCGCCGCGACGGTCGGGCGCGCGGGCCGCGTCTACCGCGCCGAGCTCGGCTCGCTCGACGCGCTCGACGCGCTCGACCTCGACCGGCTCTTCGCCGGCGCCACGGGCGAGGCCCGGGAGCGGCCGCTCTTCTTGGTGTGCACGCACGGCCGGCGCGACGCGTGCTGCGCGCGCCACGGGGCCGCGTTCTACCACGCGCTCGCGGCGGAGCTCGGCCCGGAGGCGGTGTGGGAGAGCACGCACCAGGGCGGGCACCGCTACGCCGCGACGGTGCTCGAGCTGCCCTCGGGGCGGCACCACGGCCGGCTCGCGAGCGGCGAGGCGGGGCCGTTCGCGCGCGCCTGCGCGGCGGGGCGCCTGTTCGCGCTCGAGCGCTATCGCGGCCGGGTCGGCGAGCCGGCCGCGGCCCAGGTCGCCGAGGCGTGGCTCCGCGCCGAGACCGGCGTCCTCGAGCACGACGCGGTCCGGCTGCTCGAGGTCCGCGCGGAGGCCGACGGCCGGCACGAGGTGCGCCTCGAGCTCGCGGGGCAGGAGCACCGGCTCACGCTCGCCCGGCGCCCCGGGGCGGGCCTGCGCCGCGCGAGCTGCGGCGCCGAGCCGGAGCCCTGGACGCGCCACGAGGTCGTCGGGCACGAGGTCGCGTAGAGCAGTTGTCAGTTATCGGTCGTCAGTTCTCAGCCCCGAAGACCGCCGGAGGAGTTGTCAGTTCTCAGCTATCAGTTGTCAGCCCCGGAGACCCGCCACGGGAGTCATCAGTTATCAGCCCCGGAGGCCCGCCTCGGGCTGCGCGTTGAGCAGTTGTCAGCTATCGGCCGTCAGCCTCTAGCGGCCCTGTGGGCCAGCGGATGCCCGCCTCTCCGACTCTCGGGCCGACAACTGACAACTGATAACTGACAACTGATAACTACTCACTCAGAAGCACGCCTTGCGACAGCTCTCGAACGCGGCCTGGCACTTCGCCGGGTCGGGCAGCTGCCCGAGCTTCGGCAGGGCGCAGGTCTGCGCCGCGGACTGACAGCGCGCGAGGCAACCCTGCTGCGCGCCGCCGCCCGCGTCCGGTGCTGCTGCGTCGCCGCCCGCATCCTGCACGCCCGCGTCGCTCGGCGCCGGGGCGCCGGCGTCGGGCGGGGGCGCGCCGGGCGACGTGGGAGCGGGCGTGCCCGGATCGGGCGTCGCGGCCGGGGGCTGGGCGGGCGGGGGCTGGGCCGCCGGGGGCTGGGCCGGTGGCGCGGCCGTCCGCTGCGCGGGGCCGCCCGGCGCCTGCTTGCCGAACTGGATCGGGGGTGGGTCGGTCTCTTCCTTCGAGCCGCAGGCCGTGCCGGCGAAGGACAGGCCGAGGGCCGCGACGATGCCGAGCGTGCCGCGCATGGACCGAGCATGCGCCGTCCCGCGCCGGCCGTGCAAGCCTCGCGGCACCGCAGCGCCGGCTCGGCGGCCGCTCACTCCCAGTGGCGCGCGAGCACGCGGCCCACCTCGGCACGCCACAGCCGTCCGAAGGGCGTCCGCACGGGCAGCCCGGCCCCGGCGTTGCGGCGCACCTCCGAGTGGCGCAGCGGCTGCTTGCCCGGCACGACGATCCACTCCACGCGCAGCTGCCACTCGTTGCCGTCCTGGCACGCGGGGAAGACGCCCTCGCCGGGCGGGGCGCAGCGGATCTCGTGGTCCATCACGATGCCGCGCGCCACCACGCCGACGCCGAGCTCGTAGGCGTACACGACGTCGCCGGGCTGCACGCCCTGGTCGAGCACCGCCGGCCCGTCGGCGTGGCCCCACACCGCGGCCACCTGGTGCTCGAGGAAGCGGCGGTGCCCGCCGGCCTCGTCGAGCACGACGAGCCAGCTGCGCTCGTCCTCGCCGCCGTACTCGGTCGGGTAGCCGCGCGACAGATCGACGGTCGGCACCTCGACGAGACGCTGGCCGTCCGGCGCCCGGTAGCTGCGCACCGGGGCGAAGCACACGAGCACGCCGCGACGCTCGAGAAAATCGGCGATCTTCTGGAAGCTGCCGTCGCGCCCGGGACCGGCGACGACGAGCACGTGGTCGCGGGCGACGTCCTCGGGCCGCAGCTCCGGATCGTCGCACAGGGCGCGCAGGCTCGGCAGGAAGGACTCGGCGTGCCCGCCCCCCTCGCTCCAGTCCTGCAGCAGGCGCCGGTACGGGTCCTCGCCGTAGGTCGCGGCCCCGTCGAGCAGCTGCTCGAGCAGGCCGCGGTCGGCCCACGCGCTCGTGCAGGCGAGCAGGAGCAGGCGCGCCTCGGCGTCGACGCCCACGAGGAGGCTGCTGGCGTCGAGGGGGTGGGCCGGACGCCGCGCCACGACGACGGGCGGGCCGAGCCGGCCGGGCCTGAAGAGCGTCTCGAACGACGCGGCGAGCGCGGCACGGGTGGCGCCGTCGTCGGCCTCGTCGCGCGCGAGCTCGAGCGGTCCGAGCGCGGGCCGTTGCGGGTCGAGTCGGTAGAGCAAGCGGCGGTCTCCCGAGCCTCGCGGGCTCACCAGATGACCCGATCTCGCGTCCCAACGTCGGGCGCTGTCAACCCTCATCGGCGCGCGCGTCGGCGAGCGCGTCCCCGAGCCCCGACTGTCGCACCGAGCGCCGGCCGAGCGCGTCGCAGAGCGCCGCCGCGCTCCCGAGCACGACGAGCGAGCGACGGGCGCGCGTCACCGCGGTGTAGACGAGCTCGCGGCTGACGAGCTGCGACGTACGCTCCGGGAGCACGAGGGCCACCCGCTCGAACTCCGAGCCCTGACTGCGGTGGACCGTCATCGCGAACGCCGTCTCGTGGGGGGGCAGGCGCTCGAGCGGCAGCGCGCGCGGCGGGGCCTCGGGGCTCGACGCCGGGAAGAACGCGCCGAGCACGCCGTCCGGGCCCACGGCCTCGACGCCGAGCTCGCCGTTGTAGAGCTCGATGCGGTAGTCGTTGCGCGTGACGAGCAGCGGTCGGCCGTCGTAGTGCAGCCGGCCGCGCGGAGCGAGACCGGCCGAGCGTGCGAGCGCGCGCTCGACGCGCAGGTTGACGTCGGCGACGCCGGCGGGGCCGCGGCGATGGGCGCAGAGCAGGCGAAAGCGCCCGAGCGCGGCGAGGCGCGGTCCCGGCGCGCGCGCCGCGAGGTAGGGCGCGACGTCGCGCGTCGCGAGCTCGTCGAGGGCCCGGCCGAGGGCGCGGGGGCCGAGCTCACGCAGCGCCACGTCGGGGCCGTCCGCGAGCACGCGCAGCGCCTCGGGGGCGTCGCCGCGGCGGACGGCGCGGGCGAGCGCCGCGATGCCGCTCGTCTCCGCGTAGCGCTGGGCGCGCCGGAGGCGCACGGCCGCGCGCGGCGCGGCGAAGGGCGCGCCGGCCGCGCAGGCCGCGAGCAGCGCCTCGGTGGCGCCGTCGTCGTCCGCCGCGTCGTCCGCTTCGGGACCGGCGAGGGCCGCGTAGGCATCGGCGAAGGCCGCCCCGGCGTCGACCGCGGCGAGCTGATCCGGGTCGCCGAGCAGCACCACGCGCGCCGTCGCGGGCACGGCGGCGAGGAGCTTGGCGAGGAGCGCCAGATCGACCATCGACGCCTCGTCGCACACGAGCAGATCGCAGGCGAGCGGGTGCTCGGCGTCGTGGACGAAGCGACCCGGCGTGCGGCTCCGCGGGCCGAGCGCGCGGTGGATGGTGCGCGCCTCGGGCGCGAGCGCCGCCGCGACCTCGGGCGCGCAGTCGAGCTCCGCGAGGCCCCGGGCGACGGCCTCCCCCAGGCGCTGGGCCGCCTTGCCGGTGGGCGCGACGAGCAGCACGCGGGGCGGCGGCCTGCCCGCCGCGAGCGCCTGCTCCACGGCGAGCGCGAGCACGCGCGTCACGGTCGTCGTCTTGCCGGTGCCCGGACCGCCGGCGACGAGCGTGAGCCGCGCAACGAGCGCCGTCGCGGCCGCGAGGCGCTGGCCCGCGAGCGACTCGCCGACGAAGAGGCGCCCGAGACCGCGGCGCAGGAGCGCGAGGTCGGGCCCGGGGGCGTGCCACCCGAGCCGGCCCGCGAGCGCGCGCGCGAGCACCCCCTGGTAGTGGGCGTAGCGCGCGAGGTAGAGCCGGCCGGCGCCGTCGAGCGCGAGCGCCGCCGCGGGCCAGGCGTCGAGCCGTGCGGCCGGCGCGGCGCCCCCCTCGCGCACGAGCGCGGCGGCGAGCGCCGGTCCGCCGCCGACGAGCGCATCGAGCTCGGGCTCGAGCTCGGGCAGCGTCGCGAGATCCACGCACACGTGTCCGAGCGCGACCGCGCGCGCCGCGAGCGCCGCGCCGGCAGCCACCGCGACCGAACCGGCGACGCGGCCGAGCGTGACCGCGAGCGCGAGCGCCAGCGGCTCGAAGCTCCCGGAGGCCTCGAGCCGGGCGCAGAGCTCGGCGCACGTGGCGGGGGCGCGACCCGTGCTCACGAGCGACCGCCTCCCCGGCCGCGGCCGCGCGCCGCGCCGCGCTCGGCCGCCGACATGAGGTCGGCGAGCGCCCGCATGCGGGGCAGGGGCGGCCGCTCCCAGAACACGCCGGTCGCGGCGCCGCGCTCGGGGCTCATGCCGCGCAGGAAGAGGTAGAGCACCCCGCCGAAGTGCCGCTCGTAGTCGTAGGCGGCGCCGTGACGCAGGGCGAGGTGGCGGTCGAGCGCGTGCGCGTAGAGGTGGTACTGCAGGTAGTAGTGGCCCTCGGCCATCGCGACGCGGAGCTCGGCGGGCGCGTAGTCGTCGAAGTCGTCGCCGAGGTGGTTCGACTTGTAGTCGACGAGGTACACCGCGCCGTCGTGCTCGAAGAGCAGATCGACGTAGCCCTTGAGGTGGCCGCGGAGCGCCGCGAACCCGAGCCCGGCGAGCGCCCGCGGGTAGCTCGGCGGCACGGCCTCGCTCGGGTGGTCGGCGAGCGCGCGCGCGAGCGCCGCGGCCCCGACGCCGGGCGCGCGCGCCTCGGGCAGCAGCCAGACCTGCGCGCCCTCGGCCGGGGGGCGGCGCCGTCCGACCGGTGCGACGAACTCGACCTCGCTCCGGCGCGCGCCCCGCGGCACGTCGCAGAGGCGCAGGCCCGGCCGGAGCTCGGTCCCGAGCACGGCGGCGAGCGCGCGACACACGGGCTCGCGGTGGGTCGCGACCGGCAGGAGGCCGTGCGCGAGCAGGAGCTCCGAGACGAGCTCGGCGCTCGGTCCGCGGTCGAGCTCGGCGCCGAAGTCGAGGCGCTCGAGCAGCTCGTGGAAGAAGCTGCCGGCGCGCGGTCCGCGCGGGAAGGCGGCGAGCGGTACCGCGGTCCCGCCCGCGGCCGGCGCGCCGCGCACGGTGCGCGCCGGGGCGGCATCGAGCTCGTCGCGGTCGCGCCCATCGGCGAGCGCACCGAGCTCGCCGAGCGCGGGGCCGCGCCCGGGCGAGGCCACGAGCTCGGAGAAGCTCGCCGTGCGCGCCCCGGGGTCGCGGCGCACGGCGGCCAGGGCCGCGAGCACGGGCGGCTCCGGCGCGACGGCGGCCGGGGGCGGCGCCGCCCGCGGCCCGGCCGCGAGCTCGCGCACCTCGATGGCGCCAGGCGCCGTCGCCGCGATCGCCCCGAGCGCGGCGAGGAGCGCGTCGTCGTCGAGGCTGCGCACCCGCGCCTCGAGCGCAGCGCCGGGCTCCTCACCCGCGGCGGGCGCGTGCCAGAGGTGGGCGAGCGGCGTCTTCTCGAAACCCTTGAAGGCACCCCACACGAGCGACACGCGATGCTGCGCCCGGGTGAGCGCGACGTACGCCAGGCGCACGCCCTCGGCGAGCCGCTCGCGCGCGACGAGCGCGCGGTCCGCGCCGCCCCCCACGTCGAGGGCGAGCTTCAAGCGCGCTCCGTCCTCGGGGTCGTGGAACAGCACGGGGCCGCGCGGCTTGTGCGCGCCTGGCGTGAGCCCCCCGAAGGGCAGGTAGACGACCGGGTACTCCAGGCCCTTGCTGCGGTGCACGGTCGTGACGCGCACGGCGGCGCCGTCGCGGTCGAGACGCAGCTGCGCGTCCTCGCGCCGCGTCGGCCCGCGCGCCGCGTGGATCTCGCGCTCGAGCCAGGCGACGAGCGCCGCCGGGCCGAGGTGCAGGCGCGACTCCGCGGCGTGGCACAGCTCGCACAGGTGGACGAGGTCCGTGAGCCGCCGGGCGCCGTCGGGACGCGCGAGCAGCCGCGGCTCCACCTCGGCGACGAGCGCGCGGGCGAGGCGCACGAAGCCCCGGCTCGTCCAGCTCGCGGCCCAGACGCGGAAGCGCTCGCCGAGGCGGGCCAGCTCCGCGCTCGCGCGCCCCACCGCGAGATCCGCGGCCGTCACCTCGAACAGCTCGCTCGTGAGCGCGGCGCCGAGGCGCGAGGGCTCGAGCGCGGCGCGCAGGATGCGCGCGAGGTCCGTGGCCTCGGGGCTGGCGAGCACGCTGCGGTCGCCGAGCACGGCGGCCGAGATCCCCACGGCCGCGAGCGCGACCTGCACCGCGAAGGCCTCGTCGTTCGTGCGCGTGAGCACGGCGCAGTGCTCCGGCCCGAGCGGGGTCGACCCGCGCGGGGTCGACCCGAGACGCGCACCGGCCGCGAAGTGTGCGGCGAGCTCGCCGGCCACGAGCGCCGCGAGCGCCGCCGTGTCACCCGCGAGGAACTTCTCCCCCGGCGCGCGGCGCAGGAAGAGGATCTCGAGCGGCGCCCCGGGCGGCGCGGCAGCCGTCGCCGCGAAGGTCGCCTCGGGAGCGCCGGGCCGCGGCGCGAGGGCGCCGAGCGCGATGCCGGCCTCGACGAAGGGGCGCGCGGGCCGGCCGAAGATCGCGCCGAAGGCCCGCAAGAGCGCGGCGTCGCTGCGGCGGTTGACCGCGAGCCCGTAACGGCGCGGCGCCCGGCGGCGGGCCTCGAGGTAGCTCTGCACGTCGGCGCCGCGAAACGAGTAGATCGCCTGCTTCGGATCCCCGACGAAGAAGAGCGCGCCGCGGCCCGCACCGTAGATCTCGGAGAAGATCTCGAGCTGGATCGGGTCCGTGTCCTGGAACTCGTCGACGAGCGCCGCCGGGTAGCGGCGCGCGAGGGCGCCGTGCAGGCGCCGCGCCCCGTCCGCGCGCAGCGCCGCGCGCGCCCGCACCAAGAGATCGTCGAAGCCGAGCACGCGCTCGCGATCGAGCCGCGCCGGCAGGGTCGCGCGGACGTGGGCCACGAGCCGCTGCTCCACGTCGACGAGCACGTCGTCGAGCGCGCGCGCGAGCGCGGCGCGCGCCGCGCCGAGCGCCTCGCAGGCGTCGAGAAAGGGGTGCTCGGGCAGGCGCTGCCCCTTGAGGACCTTGAGGCTCGAGGGGCGGAGGCGTGTGAAGGCGTCGGGCCGGTCCTCGAGGTAGCGCGGCGCGAGCCACTCGACGGGCGCGTCGCCGTCCGGATCGGCGGTGCCGGCCGCATACCAGGCGTCGAGCTCGTCGCAGTCCTCGCGCGCGTGCGTCACCGAGCGCTTCTGGAGCGGCGGTGAGCGGAGCAGGGGCTCCACCTCGGCCCGCCGCCACGCGGCCCGCGCGGCGCCGAGCGCCCGGGCGCAAGCCCCGAAGTCGGGCCGCTCGCCGCGGGCGGACGGCACGACCGGCAGCTCCGGGTCCGCGAGGACGCGCAGCGCGAGGTCTCGGCAGCGCGCCGGGCCGAGCTTCTCGCGGCGCAGCAGCTCCGCGCGCCACGGCTCGGCGGCGCTGAGCTCGTGCGCGAAGAAGTCGGCGACGAGCTCGTCCGAGAGTGGCACCGTGTCGGCCAGGAGCTCGAAGGCGAGCGGCACCCCCGCGACGAGCGCGCTGTCGGCGAGCAGCCTCTGACAGTACCCGTGGATGGTGAAGACGCTGGCGCGGTCGATCGCGTAGAGGGCGGTCGCGAGGCGGTGGCGGTCCCCGGCGAGCGCGGCTCCGCGCGCCGCGAGCCACGCGCCGAGCTCGTCGTCGCCCGCGGCGGACGGCCCGGCGGCGGCCTCCGGGCCGGAGCGCGCGGCGAGCGCCGCCTGCGCGAAGCCGAGCGCCTCGGCGAGCCGCTGGCGCAGGCGGCTGCGCAGCTCCGCCGTCGCGGCCTCGGTGAAGGTGACGACCAGGATGTCGTCGACGGCGAGCTCGCGCTCGATGAGCAGGCGCACGAACAGGCTCGTGATGGCGTGCGTCTTGCCGGTGCCCGCACCCGCCTCGATGAGCCCACCGACCGCGAGATCGACCGCCCCGAGCACGAAGGGCTCGAGCGGCGTCGCGCCGGCGGGATCGTCACGGCGCCCGGTCATCGTCGGCCCCCTCTGCGCCGGCGCCGGCGTCGCCACCGAGCCCGGCGCCGGGGTCGGGCTCGGCACACGCGAGCAGTGGCCCGAAGACCGCGAGCGCGAGCTCCGCGAAGCGCTCGGCCGGCTCGTAGCCCGCGCCGAAGGCGCGCGCGGTGTAGCCGGCGACGAGTTCCCCCGCCGCCTGTCCCTCGCGCGCCGGGCGCCGCAGGAGCGCGCGCGCCGACGCGAGCGCCGCGCTCGGCTCGCCGTCCCGGGCGACGCGCTCGGCGTAGTGCAGGCTCGCGGTCGGGAACAGCTCGAGCGGCGCGCTCGAGCCCGAGCGGAAGAGGGCGACGAGCTCGTCGAGCCGCGCGGCCGGCGCCTCGACCGGACCCAGGCGCAGGCGGGCGACCTGCCCCGCCTCGTCCGAGGCGGGGCGGGCGACGAGCACGCTCTCGGGCCCGGGGCCGCCGGGCTCGACCCAGCACAGGCACAGGTGGCGCAGCCACAGCTCGAGCCACTCGCGCCCGCCGACGCGCACGTGGCGACACAACGACAGCCCCCTGCCCCACACGCCGTCGAGCGCGCCCACCAGGCGCACGCCGGACGGCGTGACGCGGTCGAGCACGAGCGGCGGACGTGCCGGCGCGCGCCGCGACGGCTCGAGCGCCTGCTGCATCGCCCGGGCCCGTGCGTACGCCGCGCGGTGCTCGCCGACGCCCGCGGCCCCGGGCGGCAGGAGGCCGGCGGCGCGCGCCAGGATCTCGCTCTCGTGCTCGCCCACGCCGCCGAGGCGGTGCTCGAGCACGCGCGCACCGAGCCGGTGCACCTCGAGCGCGTCGAGCGCCAGGGGCTCGCGGTCCTCCGGCGCGTCGTCGACGTCGGGCAGCTCGACGCCGAGCACGCGCTCGAAGAGGTAGCGCGCCGGGCCGCGGAAGAAGTGCAGGAGCTCCGCGAGCGAAACCGGCGCGTCCGCCGCGCGCGGGGCGGGCAGCGCGCCGGAGAAGAAGGGCGGCGCGGGGCGCGGGGGCGCGCACGCCGCGCGCGCGCCCTCGAGGTGGACGCGCTCGAAGCTCGCGAGCCGCGCGTCGCTACCGTCGAAGTAGCGCCGACTCCAGGGCTGGAGCGGGTGGCGCAGCGCGAGCGCCGTCGTGGCGGCCGCGGCGGCCTCGAGGCCCACGATGGGGCTCGCCGGCGGCAGGTTGGCGTCGTCGCGCGCGCTCTGCCCGGTGTAGGTCACGCACAGGCGCCGGCGCGCCGCGCACACGGCCGCGAGCAGCCGGTAGCGGTCCTCGTGGCCGACGTCGGGGTCGCCGCGCCGCGCGGGATGCCCGCAGAGATCGAAGGCGAGCTCGGCGGGGCGGCGCGGAAACTGCCCCGCGCCGAAGCCGAGCAGGCACACGACCTCGAAGGGCACGGCCGCGAGCTCGCCGAGCGTGCCGAAGCACACACCGCCGCCGAAGGGCCCGGGGTCGGGTCGCGCGCGGTCGAGCGCGGCGCCGAGCGCGCTCTCGACCACCTCGAGACCGCAGGGCGCGTCGCAGCCCGCCGCGGCGGCGTCGTCCGCCAGCGCGGCGAGCGCGCGGCGCACGAGCTCGTGCTGCCAGCCGTCGCCGTCGCCCCACAGGAGCAGCTCGGCGGCGAGCCCGAGGTCGGTGCGCCACGCCGCGAGCGCGCGCGCCCCGCGCAGGCGCTCGAGCCAGCCGAAGAGCCGCTCGGCGAAGCCGGCGAAGCGCCCGAGCAGGTCCGCGGCATCGCCCTCGCCGACGTCGTGGCCGAGCACGCCCCCGAAGAGCGCGCCCGAGGCGGGCGGCAGCGCGTGGCCCACGAGCAGGCGCTCGAGCCCGAAGCGCCAGGTGTTCGCGTGGCTCGCGGGCTGGCCGTGCGCCGCGCGGTGCGCGGCGTCGACGCCCCAGCGGATGCCGCACTGCTCCACCCAGCGCGCCACGGTCTCGAGCTCCGCGGGCGCGAGCTCCGCGGCGCGGTGCACCGGCTCGAGGGCGAGGAAGTCGAGCACCTCGGAGGCCGTCAGGCGCGCCCGCGCGAGCGCGCACAGGCGCACGAGCGCGTCGGCCACCGGACACTCGCGCCGCGTCGCGCGCCCCGCCACCCGGTACGGGATGAAGGTCGGGTCGTGCCGGTCGCGGTCGAACACGGCGTCGACGAGCGGGCCGTAGGTCTCGAGGTCGCTCACGAGCACGCCGACGTCGCCCGGCTCGAGCGGCGCGTCGACGTCGCCGAGCGCGCGGAGCAGCTCGCCGTGGAGCGCCTCCACCTCGCGCAGCGGTCCGTGGCAGGCGTGCAGCGCGACCGACCCGTCCGCCGCGCGCGTCCCCGGCGGGCCCGGTGGGGGTCGTCCGAGGAGCAGATCGCGCTGCAGCTCGGCGAGCAGGCTCGTCCCCGCCGGCTCCTCGTGCGCGTCGAGCGGCTCCTGCTCGCCGACCTCGAGCCGCTCGAGCTCCTCCTGCCAGAGCTCCGCGAAGTCGGCGCCGGTGCGGCCGAGCGACGCGAGCAGCGGGTGGTGCTCGGGCGGCGGCTCGGCCGCCGCGCCGCGCCACGCCTCGGTCCAGTGCTCCCGACACGGCGAGAGGAAGAAGGCGTGGACCTCGACGTGGCGCGCGAGGGCGGCGACGACGCGCACGTAGAGCGGCGGCAGGCTCGTCGGCACGAACAAGGACACCCGCGGCGGCAGGGCGGCCGCGACCTCGGGCGGGAGGCCGGCGGGGGCGGCGAGCGCCGCGAGGTAGCGCGGCTCGAGCGCGGCGGGATGCCGGTCGCCGAAGCGCGCCACGAGCGCCCGCCACAGGAGGGGCTGCCACGGCTCGGTCGCCGCGCTGCGATCGTCGCCGCGCTCCCAGGCGCGCAGCATGTCGGGCCGGAAGACGAGGTAGCGGTCGAACAGCCGCCCGAGCGCGCCCGCGAGCTCGAAGCGCCCGCGCTCGTCGGTCTCGGCATGGCGCCGCAGGAGCCCGAGCTCCGGCCGGTGCCACAGCTCGGGCAAGAGATCGAACAGCCCCCAGGCGAGCCGCTCGGCCTCGAAGCTCCGCTCCTTCGGGCTCGCTGGGCCGAGCACGGCGCCGAGCGCGCGCTCGACGAAGTTGCGGGGGTACACGAAGTCGCCGCCGAGCCACACCCCGAGGCGGTTCGCGAGCTCGCGCCCGAGCCACACGGCGAGCGCGCGCCCCGGCACGACGATGCACTCGCCCGCGAGCACCCCGCCCCGCGGCTCGCGCACGACGTCCGCGAGCGCGTCGGCGAGCCGCTCGAGGCGGTTCGAGCGCACCACGGTCACCGTGGCGGGCACCGCACTCGGGCGAGGCGCGCGCTGCATGGCTGCCGCGATAGCGCAAAGCCCGCCGCGCGGCTCGCCGCGCCAGCCCGGGGCGTGCTCTTCTCGGGCTAGACCGCGAGCGGCAGCGTGCGCACGTGCTCGAGCTCGGCCTCGCTCACCGTGATCCGGAGCTCGCTGCCGTCCCAGGTGAGCAACCCCCAGCCCACCGGGATGCGCGCCTCGCTCCCGTCGGCCGCCTCGATGAAGAGGTCGCCCGGCACGAGCGAGTCGAGCACCGGCGCGCTGCCGCGCTCGATCGACAGGCGTCCGTGGCGGGCGGCCGCGGACACGCGGCGCGAGGGCAGATCGAGCACGAGCTGGTACGGCGTTCGCAAAACGAGCCGCAGCTGCCGGGTATCGTGGGGTCGTTGCATCGCGTTCTCCCTTGGCTGGCTGTTCGACAACCGGCTGCCTGCCCCGAAGCTTCCTCGGAATCGACGGCGGCGGTCCGCGAGACCGTGACCGACCGGGCGTGGACGCCGGGCGGTCGTGGGGCCTCCTCATGGAAACGCGAGCCGGGCCGGCGTCTTGCGGCGCCGGCCGGGATGGGAGCCGCCAGCGGACGTCGCGATCGTGCTCGCCGGCGCTCGCCCGCGCGGCCTGCGGGCGCGGCCGCATGCGCGCCGCTGCGCGCCGGCGGGCGCTTGACGTGGTTCGCAGCCTCGCGGTAACTCTGTCTTACCATGAGAAAAGTCGCAGCCTTCGCGGTGCTCGGGATGATGGCGTGGGGCGCGTGCACGGAGAGCGGAGACGACGGCACCGGTGGCAGCGGCGGCGTGACCACGACGACCACGACGACGACCACGACCTCGTCGTCGACGACCACGACCACGACCAGCCAGGGCTGCTTCGGCGCCGCCGACGGCACCTGCGACCCGGGCGAGGACTGCACCACCTGCCCCGACTGCGCAGGCTCGCCCGTGTGCGGCGCGTGTGTCACCGACGGAACCTGCGACGGCGACGACGCCTGCACCTGCGACGAGTGCGACAACACCTACATCTGCGGCCAGCCGTACTGCACCGACGACGGGGTCTGCGACGAGTACAACGAGGGCTGCGCGTGCGCCGACTGCGTCGACGCCGCCAACTGCGCCAACAACTTCGCCGCGTGCCAGGGCGGCGCCGCGGACGGCACCTGCACGCAGCCGGGCGACTCGTGCGAGTGCCCGGACTGCATCGGTCAGCCGGCCTGCGTGCCCTGCACCGTCGACGCGAGCTGCGGCGCGGACGATCCCTGCAGCTGCGCGGACTGCATCTGCGAGTCGGTCTGCATGGGCACGGCCGGCTGCACCGACGACGGCGTGTGCCTCATCCTCTACGAGGGCTGCGACTGCGCCGACTGCGCGGCCACGCCCGAGTGCGTGAGCGCGCCCGGCTGCGGCGGTGCGGGCGGCACCGGCGGCGCGGGTGGCACCGGCGGCACCGGCGGCACCGGCGGCTGAGCGCCCCTCGGTCCATTCACGGCCAGAGGCGTGCTCCCGCGCGCCCGTGCCGCAAGCAAGCGGCCGTAACGGCCCCGAGACCTCCGGTCTACCCCGAGTTACGGCCGCTTCGAGCCGCATTTCGGGGCGAAGGCTCGCGCCCTCGACGACCCATCGCGCACTTGCGCGTGCCCAACCGGCCGTAACGGCCCCGAGACCTCCGCTCTACCCCGAGTTACGGCCGCTTCGCGCGCCCCCACGCGACCGAGCCGCACCGGACGACCGAGAACCGAGGGCGGCTCAGCGCGGCAGGGCGTGCCGCTCGACCCACTCGATCACGCGGTCGCTCACGCGCTCGCCGGTGAAGCGGCTGAGCTCGCGGATGCCGGTCGGGCTCGTCACGTTCACCTCGGTCAGGCGCTCGCCGATGAGGTCGAGGCCCACGAACACGAGCCCGTCCCGGCGCAGCCGGGGCCCCATGGCGGCCACGAGCTCGAGCTCGCGCGCCGTGAGCTCGGTCGGGGCCACGCTGCCGCCGACGTGGATGTTCGCGCGCAGCTCGCCCTGCATGGGCACGCGCACGATCGCCCCGAGCAGCTCGCCGTCGAGCAACAGGACGCGCTTGTCGCCCTCTGCCACCGCCGGCAGGTACTCCTGCACGAGCGCGAGCTTCTTGCCCTCGAGCGTGTGCAGATCGACGATGGCGCGCGCGTTCCGGTCGTCGCTGCGCAGCGACAGCACGCCCCAGCCGCCGGCGCCATCGAGCGGCTTGATGACGGCGTGACCGCCGACCGCGGCCACGAAGTCGAGCAGCGCCAGGCGGTCCGAGCTCACCAGCGTGCGCGGCACGAGCTCGGGGAACTCGAGCGCGTAGAGCTTCTCGTTGGCGTCGCGCAGCCCGCGCGGGTCGTTCACGACGAGGGTCTTGCCGCGCAGCCGCTCGAGCACGAGCGTGAGGTAGAAGTAGGCCTGGTCGAAGGGCGGGTCCTTGCGCACGAAGACGGCGTCGACCTCGTCGAGCCACAGCCGCTCGTAGTCGCCCGTGAGCTCGAGCGCGCCCGGGCGCTCGCGGATCGGCCGCACCACGGCGCGCACGCGGCCCTCGGCGTGACCGACCTCGTGGGGCTGACAGTGGTAGCTCTGGTGCCCGCGCGCCTGCGCCGCCTCGATGAAGCCGTAGGTGGTGTCCTTGTCGGGCGAGACCCGATCGAGCGTATCCATCACGAACGCGAAACGCATGCTGGCTGGCTCCGGTGAGGACGAGCGCGAGCGCCGCGCGCCTCGCGCGCGGTCGGCCGTCGAAGGGCGCGAATAGAGCCCGGCTCGCCCTTCGCGCCCAGCCCTTTTTTTCGCCGACGCGTGATAAGACCTGCGCGTGCACACCGAACGAGATCCGTCCCGCGCGACGCCCCGCGCCCGCATCGCGGGGCTCGCGGGCAGCCTCGCCATCGCCGTGGCGCTCGGCCTCTGGGCGTGTGGCCCCGGGGGCCTCGGGCGCGGGCCCGACGGGCCGCCGGCCGGCGGCGCGAGCGCGAGCGCCGGCGCGAGCGCGGCCACGACGAGCGCGCCGGCACCCGGCCCCGAGGCTCGCGGCCCGAGGCTCGCGGTCGCGACCGAGAACGCCACGGCCGCCGAGGTCGCGCTCGCCGTCCTGCGCGAGGGAGGCAGCGCCGCCGACGCGGCCATCGCGGCGGTCCTCGTGGACGGGGTCGTGCAGCCGGTGTCGAGCGGCCTCGGCGGCGGCGGCTTCGCGCTCTACTGGGACGCCGCGGCGAAGCGCGCCACCGTGCTCGACTTCCGCGAGGTCGGGCCGCGCGACCTCCGCCCGTCCGACTTCGACGCGCGGCCCCCGAAGGAGGAGCGGCGCGGCGTGATGGTGGGCGTGCCGGGCGAGGTCGCGGGGCTCTTCGAGCTGCACCGGCGCTTCGGCACGCGGCCCTTCGCGGAGCTCGCCCGCCCGGCGGCCGAGCTCGCGCGCCAGGGCTTCCGGCTCGATCCGCACCTCGCGCGCACGCTCGGGCCGAACGAGGCCTGGGTGAAGGCGACGCCGCGCTACGCCGCGGTGTTCGCGCCCGCGGGGAGCTTGCTCGCGAAGGGCGAGCTCACGCGCAACGAGGCGCTCGGCCGCAGCCTCGAGAAGCTCGCCGCCGAGGGCCGCGCCGCCTTCTACGAGGGCGATCTCGCGCGCGACGTCGTCGCCACCGCGAACGCCGCCGGGGGCCGGCTCGCCCTCGAGGATCTCGCGAGCTACGCCGTCGTCGAGCGCGAGCCCCTGCACGCGGTGTGGGAAGGCAAGGACGTCTACACGATGCCGCCGCCGTCGGCCGGCGGGCTGCTCTTGCTCGAGACCCTGGCGATGCACGGCCGCGCGGACGTCGCGCGCCTCGGCTACGGGACCGGCCGCTACCAGCACGTGCTCGCCGAGACCTTCCGCGGCGCCATCGCGGACCGCATGCGCTTCGTCGGCGACCCGGCCTTCGTGAAGGTCGACGTCGCGGCGCTCACGGCGCCCGAGCGCATGCGTGCGCGCCGCGCGGCCATCTCCGAGACGGCGACCCGCGAGGCCGACCGGTTCCCGCTCGCCGAGAGCGGCACCAATCACCTCGTCGTGGTCGACGCCGCCGGCAACGTGGCCAGCCTCACGAGCACGGTGAACGACGCCTTCGGTGCGCGGCTCGTCACGGCCGGGGGCTTCCCGCTCAACGACGAGCTCGACGACTTCGCGCGCCAGGCGGCCGAGGAGCGCTTCGGCAAGCCCGGCGTCAACCTGCCGCGGCCGGGGGCGCGCCCGGTCTCGAGCATGACCCCCACCCTCGTCGTCGCCGACGGGCGGCCCCTCTTGGCGCTCGGCGGCTCGGGCGGCACGCGCATCGCGACGGGCGTGGCGCAGGTCGTGCTCGCCGTGCTCGCGTTCGACCGCACGGCCGCCGAGGCCGTGGCCGATCCGCGCATCGAGGTGCCTCCGATGGGCGGGCTCGTGCTCGAGGAGGCGACCCCCGACGCGCTCGCCGAGGATCTGCGCCAGCGCGGCGAGACCGTGGCGAAGAAGCCGAACACGAGTGCCATCCAGCTCGTCGTGCTCGGCGCGGGCCCGCGTCGCGTCGAGGCGGCCGGCGATCCGCGCAAGTTCGGCGCGGGGCTCGTGGAGTAGGTTTTGCCGCCCGGCTCGTGTAGGCTCCGCCGACGTCGATGAGCGAGGTGCCGCGCAGCGCCGGCCGGCGCAAGGGTCGCCGCAAGCTGCGCCGGGAGCGCGATCCGGACCGCCTCCTGGCGCGACAGGTGCGCGCGGCCGAGCGCGCCCAGCGGCGCAAGACGCTGTGGGACGACGCGCGCAACCTCCCCAACCTGCTCACCTTCTTCCGCATCCTGCTCATCCCGCTCGTGCTCGTGCTGCTCGAGCGCGGCACGCCCGAGAACTGCTTCTGGGCGGCGATCGCGTACGCGGCGGCCGCCATCACCGACATGCTCGACGGCTGGCTCGCGCGCCGGCAGGGGCTCGTGAGCGTGCTCGGCAAGTTCCTCGACCCGCTCGCCGACAAGCTCATCGTGGCCTCCACGCTCGTGTGGCTCGTGGCGATGGGGCGCGTGCCCACCTGGATGGTGGTGCTGCTGCTCGGCCGCGAGATCACCATCACCGCGCTGCGCGGCATCGCCTCCACCGAGGGCCTCGTCATCGCCGCGGGCGAGGGCGGCAAGCTGAAGACGGCCCTGCAGATGGTGGGCATCATCTGCCTCGTCATCGGCTTCCCGTACCGGCTGCACCTCGGCGTGTACGACTTCGGCGTCGTCGACTTCGTGCACGTCGGGCGCATGCTCGTGCTCCTGTCGCTCGTCTTCTCGATCACGAGCGCGGCGAGCTACCTCGGGCTCTTCGCCGAGGCGATCGACGCCAAGAACCGCCGCGGCACGGCCTGACGCTGCGTCACCGCGCGCGCGGGGCAGAGCGCCGGGCGGCGTGCGAGCGCGTAGCAACGCTCGGCCCTTTCTGCTAAACGCATCGCCGATGTCTCGCCCGCTGCTCGTCCTCGCGGCCACCGGCCTGTTCGCGCTCGGCTCCGTCCTCGCGGTGGCCAGCTGCTCGAAACAAGGGGAGGGAGAGCGCTGCGATCTCGCGGCCGGCGTGAGCGGCGAGGAGTCCGACTGCGACGACGGGCTCCTCTGCACGTCGAAGCAGGAGCTCGGCACCACCTCCGACATCTGCTGCCCACCGCCCGGGCAGGCGACCACGAGCATCTGCGCCGGCACCTTCAACACGGGCGGCGGCGGCGCGGGCGGCGGCACCACGAGCTCCACCACGAGCTCCACGACGTCCGCGACGGGCGGTGGCGGCGCGGGCGGACAGGGCGGCCAGGGCGGCTCGGCCGCGGGCAGCGGCGGCACGGGCGGCTCGACTGCGGGCAGCGGCGGCACGGGCGGCTGAGCGTCGTCCAACCGCGGCAGGCGGCACGGGCGGCTGAGGGCGTCGTCTACAGCCCGCCGGGCACGAGCTTCGGCTCGCCAGCTCCCGCCTCGGGCCAGGCGGCCTCGACGTCGGGGTCGTGGTAGAGCGCGAGCCCGCCGCCGATGCGCACGAGCTCGGCGTAGAGCTCCCGCTTCTCGGCGACGACCCGCACCGGCTCGTTGTCGTAGGCCATCACCCAGCGCGTGGCGAGGTGACTGCGCGTCGGCACGAGGTCGGCGGGGAACGCGAGCGGCCGACCGTCCGAGCGCTCGCGAACGACGACCACGAGCAGGCCGGGCGTGTGGCCGTGCGAGAGTCGCCCCTCGAGGCCCTCGAGCAGGGCCTCGCCCGGACGCCACGGGCGGAGCACGGACGCCCCGAAGAGCCGCCCGAGCTCGGCCGGGTGGAAGCTCCCGGCGTCCTTGTCGTTCGGCTCGGCGGCGTGGCGCAGGCTGGCCTCGCTCACGACATGCAGGGCCCGCGGCAGCGCGAGCTCGGGCGCTTCGAGCGCCCCTACGAAGAGGCCCGCGGCGTGGTCCCAGTGCAGGTGGGTGCACAGGACGTGCGTGATGGTGTCGGGGTCCACGCCCGCGCGGCCGAGCGCCGCCGGGAGCGGCTCCGACTCGACGCGGTACATGCGCCGCTCCTTGTCGCTCCACCGGTCGCCGAGCCCGGCCTCGCAGACAACGCGCAGGCCGCGCGCGACGTCCTCGAGCAGCAGCGCGCGCGCCACGAGCGCGATGCGGTTGTCGGCGTCGGGCGCGTGCTGGCGGCTCCAGAGCGCCTTCGGCACGATGCCGTGCATCGCCCCGCCGTCGAGGGCGAAGCGCGACAGGACGAGGGGGCGTACGGTCCAGGGCATGGCTCGGGCGGGGCGCGAGGGGCGAGGGGAGACGGGCAACGGCGCCGGGACCAGCATGACAGGCGAGGCGCGCGGGCGACAAGCGGGTAGGATCGCGCCGTGGTGCGTGCCGCCCGTCCCCCCGAGCCCTCGCGCCGACGCGCGCGTGGCCCCGTGCGCCGCGGCGCCGAGGCGCGCGAGCCGGCGCCCCGCGCGGAGCTCGAGGTCGACGTCGAGCGCGCGCTCGGCGCCGCCCTGCTCGGGCTCGGCGAGCTCCTGCACGACCTCGGCACGGCGACCGGTGCCCTCGGCGCCAACCTCGAGTACGCGACCTCCGCCGACCCGGGCGACCCCGAGCGCGAGGGGGCGCTCGCCGACGCGTACCGCGCCGGCCTCGAGCTGCAGTCGCTCGTAGCGCGCGAGGTCGCGGCGCTGCGGGCCGGCAGCGAGCCGCGCGCCTCGACCTACCGGGTCGACGAGCTCGTCGGCGAGGTCGCGCGCGCGCGGGCGCCCGTGCGGCTCGAACGCGCGGCCACGCTCCCGCCGTGCGTGGCCGAGGGCGATCCGGAGCACCTGCGCGCCGTGCTCGCGCACCTCGTGCGCAGCGCCGCACGCGCGGGCGCCGGCCGCGTGAGGCTCGGCCTCGAAGCGAGCCCGACGGAGCTCGTGCTCGAGCTCGCCGACGACGGCCGTGCGCTCACCGACGAGGAGCGCGCCCGCGCCTTCGAGCCGCGCGGCGCGGGGGAGCGCGCCGGCCGCGACGGGCTCTCGCTCTACCTCGTCGCGCGGCAGCTCCGCCTGATGGGCGGCTCGATCGAGGCGGCGTCGGCCGGCAAGCGCGGGGTCGTCCTCACGCTGCGCCTGCCCGGTCGGCGCGTGGCGCGCGCTGCGTCGACCGCGACGGCGCGCGCCGACGCGAGCGCCCGCCGGGTCCTGCTCGTGGTCGACGACGCGCCGGCGATGGCCCGCGGCATCGCGCGCTGCCTGCGCCGCAGCTTCGACGTCGTGCACGTGGCCCACGATCTCGCGAGCGCCGGGCGCCTGCTCGCCGACCCCGCGTGCCCGCCGACCCACGTCGTCTGCGACCAGCACCTCGGCGACGGCGACGAGCTCGGCGCCGCGGCGATCGCCCGCTGGCGGCACGCTCACCCGGCGCTCGTGCGGGCGGTGCTCTTGACCGGCTCCGACACCGACGGCCTGCACGACCTGCCCGGCATCGACCACGTCCTGTCGAAGCCCGTCGATCCGGCGCTGCTGCGCGAGCTCCTCGCGCCACCCGGTGGCGCGCCCCGCTCCGCGCGCCCGCCGACCGCGTGAGCGGCACGGGCCGGCGGTGTATGCTGCCCTCGATGCAGCTCGCGCCCGGCATGCTCGTGACGCCGAACGTCCGGCTGCTGCGCATGCTGGGTGAGGGCGGCATGGGCAGCGTGTGGGCGGCCGAGCACACCACGCTGCGCACGCAGGTCGCCGTGAAGTTCATCGCCAGCGAGGGGCTCGGTCAGCCCGAGGTGCTGGCGCGCTTCAGCCGTGAGGCCGCCGCGGCCGCCCAGATCAAGAGCCCGTACGTCGTGCAGACCTTCGACCACGGCGTGACGGCGGACGGGCTGCCGTACATCGTGATGGAGATGCTCGAGGGCGAAGACCTCGGAGCGCGCATCTTCCGGCTCGGGCGGCTCGATCTGCCGACCACGGCCGAGATCGTGCGGCAGGTCGGCAAGGCGCTCGCCCGCGCCCACAAGCTCGGCATCGTCCATCGCGACATCAAGCCCGACAACATCTACCTCACCGACACCGACGGCGAGCTCGCCTGCAAGGTGCTCGACTTCGGCATCGCCAAGCAGACGGGCCTCCCGGCCGCGCGCCAGGTGACCTCCACGGGCGTCATGGTGGGCACACCCGGGTACATGAGCCCGGAGCAGGTGCTCTCGGGCAAGGACCTCGACGCGCGCTCCGACCTCTGGTCGCTCGGCGTCGTCGCGTACCACGCGCTCACCGGCGAGCCGCCCTTCGACGGCGAGACGCTCGGCGCCATCGCGGTCGCGATCTCGCAGGCGAGCTACGAGCCCGCGACCGCGCGCCGTCCGGACCTGCCGCCCGAGGTCGACACCTTCATGCGGCGCGCCCTGGCGGTGCGGCTCGCCGACCGCTTCGCCACGGCCAAGGAGCTGACCGACGCCTTCGACGCCATCCCCGGGGCGCGCGTCGGCGGCGTGGGCCCGGGCGCAGCACGAGCGAGCGCGCCCTCGGGCGCAGATGCGTCCGGAGCGCGCGCCGCGACGCACCCGCCCGAGGGCTCCACGCAGCTCACCCCTGCGACGCACGCGGTCCCGGCCGCGAGCATGGCGGCCTTCGCGCAGACGACGCTCGGCGGCTACGAGCCGCCCCGGCAGCGTGGCCGCGGGCGGCTGTGGCTCGCGCTCGGCGTGCTCGGCGCCGGTGCGATGGCGGCCGTCGCGTGGCTCGCGACGCGCGGCGGCGCCGACGGCGCGGGTGCGGAGCCGGGCGCGAGCGGCCCGGGGGGCGCCACCGCGGCGAGCGCGCACCCCGCCGCGGCAGCGGTCGCGACCGCGACCGCGAGCGTCGCGGCCGTCGAGCCGAAAGAGAGCGCCAGCGCCCCGAGCGTCGCGAGCGCGAGCGCATCGGGGCCCGTCCCTCCGACGACGCGGGCGACCGCGACCGTCGGAGTCGCCGGCGCCGGCACGCCGGGCAAGAGGACCGCGACCGACACGGGCGCACCGCCCCCGACCGCGACCGCCACGAAGACGAAGGACCGCGGCTTCTGACGCCGCGCCCGAGCACGCCGATGCGCAGCCCCGCCGACGACGTCATCCTGCTCCTGACCGACCCGCGCATGCGCCGCCACGAGCCCGGGCCCGGGCACCCCGAGCGACCGGCACGGCTCGCCACGGTGTGCGCGGCGCTCGACGGGGCGCGCGGCACGCGCTGGGCGGAGGCGCCCGCGGCCGAGCGTGCGGCGCTCGAGCGGGTGCACGCGCCGGCCTACGTCGAGCACATCGAGTCCCTGCGCGGCCACCCGGCGAGCCTCGACGCCGACACGCACCTCTCGGCCGGGAGCGTCGAGGCCGCCTACCTCGCCGCGGGGGCGGCCGTCGAGGCCGTGACGGCCGTGGTCGACGGACGCGCGCGCAGCGCCTTCGCGCTCGTGCGGCCGCCCGGGCACCACGCCGAGGCGGACCACGGGATGGGCTTCTGCGTCTTCAACAACGTGGCCATCGCGGCCGCGCACGCCCGCGCTGCGCTCGGCCTCGAGCGCGTGCTCGTGGTCGACTGGGACGTGCACCACGGCAACGGCACGCAGGCGGCATTCCTCGCCCGGAGCGACGTGCTCTTCATGAGCCTGCACCAGTTTCCGTTCTACCCCGGCACGGGCGCGCTCGAGGAAGTCGGCGCGGGCGAGGGGCGCGGCTTCACCGTCAACGTCCCCTTCCCCGAGGGCCGCGGCAACGCCGACTACGCCCGCGCGCTCGAGGACGTGCTCGCGCCCATCGCCGCGGCCTACCGCCCGGAGCTCGTGCTCGTGTCCGCGGGTTTCGACGCGCACGCCGCCGACCCACTCGCCGAGATGCGCCTCACCGAGGAGGGCTTCGCGGCGATGACCGGCCTCGTGCGCGACATCGCCGACGAGCACGCCGCCGGGCGGCTCGTGCTCCTGCTCGAGGGCGGCTACGATCTGCGCGCGCTCGCCGAGAGCACGCGCGCCTGCGTGGAAGTCCTCGCCGGCGCGACCCCGCCGTCCTTCGCCGGCACGACCGAGCGCGGCGGCGCCGTCCTCGGCCGGCTCGAGCGCGAGCTCGCGCCCTACTGGCGCTTCTGAGCCGTCGCGGTTCACGGCGCGGAGGTCGCGCGCCGGACCGACGTCACCTCGAGCTCGATCAGGAGCTCCGCGCGGCACACGTCGGCCTCGGTCTCGACGAGGACGCTCGGGTCGAAGCCCGCCCGGCCCGCGAGCGCGCGGAACGCGGGCGCGTCGGCGCCGTCCTTCAGGTACGCGACGGCGTGCACGGCGTCGCCGGGCGCGTGGCCCGCGGCCGCGAGGAGCTCCGCCACGGCCGCGAGCGTGTGGCGCGCCTGCGCGCCGAGGTCCCCGGGGTGGAGCGACTCGCCGCCCGGACCGATGCTGGCCGTGCCGGAGACGAACAGCAGGCTCGCGCCGGCTCCGCCGAGCTCGACCGCGCGCGCGAAGGCGGCGCCGTACGCGAGCGCCTCGCACTGGACCGGGCTCCGGACGGCGCGCGCGCTCGCGAGCGGCAGCCCGTCGTCCGCGAGGGCGAGCACGCTCAGGCTGCACGCCGCCCGGCCGCGCGCGCTGCCCCCGAGGTCGCCGCCGACGCTGGCCCCGACGCTGGCCCCGAGGGTGCCCTCGATGCCGGTGCTCGCCGGCAGCCCGCCGCCGTCCGCGGGCGCGAGGAGGCCGGCCTCCCGGAACGCCTCCCGGCGCACGGCGTTGAACGCCGGGTACCAGGCGAGCAGCTCGGGCAGGTAGATCCACGTGCGCAGCACACGCCGCCACGACGAGCCGACGGCGCCGAGCAAGCGCCCCGCCTCGTGCAGCATCGAGCGCGCCTGCTCCTGCCGCGTGAGGCCCGGATCGCGCGGCCCGACCTCGGGCAGCCACACGACGCGGGCGTCGCCGCGGGCGCAGGCGCGTCCGACGACCTCGCCGTCGCAGCCGAGCGGCGCGACCTCGGCCCCCGCGGGTGCGAGCCAGAGCTGCACGCCCGCGACCTCGTGCCCGCTGCACGAGCGCTGGCCGACGAGCGCGAGGGCGCCCGCGGCCTCGATGCCGGCCGCGCCGTACGCGGCCCTGCGCGCGGCCTCGACCTCGCGAAGCGCGCCCGGCGCCGCGTGACAGCGCTCGAGCACGACGGGCGCTCCCGCCGCGACGAGCGCCGCCGCGACGCGGCGGTAGAAGGCGCGCACGTCCTCGCCCTCGGGGCGCAGCGTGAGGAAGGTCTCGCCGGCCCCGCTACCCCCTCCGTCGCCGCGTTCGCCCTTCGCCATGAGCGCCATCAGGTTGGGCCCGCGCGCCCCGGTCGGGCAACCGGAAAGTGCGGGAGCTGACGCCTGCGCCCGCCGCGGCTACGCTCGCCCGATGCCACCTCGACCGGAGCGGGCCTGGTCCGCTCGCCACGCCGCGCCGATCCAGGGCGCCCTGCACTTCGTCGTGGACGCGACGAGCGTCGGCACGACCATGGCGGCCATCGGCCTGCACGGGCTCACGCTCGAGGAGGGGTACGGGCTCGTGCTCGCCTACGATCTGCTCGCCTTCGCGCCGCAGTTCGCGATCGGCCTTGTCACCGACCGGCTGCGCGCGCCGCGGCCCGTGCTGCAGGCGGGCCTCGTGCTCATCGCCCTCGGCGCGGGCTTGCTGCCCTTCGGCCCCGTGCTCGCGATGGTGCTCGTGGGCCTCGGCAACGCGCTCTTCCACGTCGGCGCGAGCGTCTTCGCGCTCAGCGTCGCTCCGCAGCGCGCGGCGCCCGCCGGGGTGTTCGTCGCGCCCGGCGCGCTCGGCCTCGGGCTCGGCATGTGGCTCGGCAACCGCGGCGCCTTCGAGCCGTGGCCGTTCATCGCCGCGCTCGGCGTGTGCCTCGGGGTCGCGAGCGTGGTGCAGAGCCCGGAGCTGCCCTACCCCGCCGCGGGCACCGGCACCGCCTCCCGCACCGCGTCCGACGCCGCCCCGGCGCCGCGCGTCCGCCCGACCGAGCCCGCGCTCGGCGCGGCGTGGCTCGTCGTGTCGCTGCTCTGCCTGTCGATCGCCGTGCGCGCGTTCGTCGGCATGGGCGGCAGCTACGCGTGCCCGAAGGGCTCGCTCGTCGCGCTCGGGCTCCCGCTCGCGGCCTTCGGCGGCAAGGCGCTCGGCGGCTGGCTCGCGGACCGGCTCGGATGGGTCGAGACCGGCGTCGGCGCGCTCGTCGTGTCCGCGCCGCTCATCGCCTTCGGCGGCGCCCACACCGAGGTCGTGCTCGCCGGCCTCTTCTTCTTCCAGATGACGATGCCCGTGACGCTCGCCGCCGCGGTGCGGGTCACGCCCGCGCGCCCCGGCTTCGCCTTCGGGCTCACCTGCCTCGCGCTCGTGTCGGGCTCGCTCCCGAGCTTCCTCGACGGGACGCGGACGCTCTACGGCCCGCCGCTCTTCCTCGGCCTGGTGCTCGCGTCGGCCGCGGCGCTCTACGCGGCGCTACGCCTGCTCGGGGCGCGTGTGCCCGAGCGCAAGGGTGCGCGCGCGACGCGAGCGTCGGTGGCTCAGTCGGCCTGACCGACGGCGAGACCCTTGTAGGCCTCGAGCCACTTCTTGGCGCGCTTGACGAGCTTGCCGCTCGCGGCGCCGCGCGCGAGCTTGCGAGCGAGCTTGGCCTGGAGAGTCTGGAGCTTGCGGGTGGGGCGATGCATGGCGCGCTCCTATACGCTGGCGGGGGGCCCGCAGGCAAGTGCGGGCGAGCGGGGGCGGGTGCGGGCGCGAGTCGACGCGGGCGCGGGCGCGGGCGCGAGGGCGGGGGCGTGAGTGGGAGGCTGGCCGCTGCCCCTCGGCCGTGCGACGACCACGCCCATGGCCGACCCCATCGCCTGCCCCCGCTGTCACGGTCCAACCTCCGCCGAGCTGCACACCGTCCCCGCGACCGGGAGCCGTCTCGAGGTCGACATCTGTCGCGCCTGCCGCGGCGTGTGGCTCGACGGCGACGAGGTGGCGCAGGCCTTCCGCGAGCTCGGCGACCACCTCGGCGTGCTGCGGGAGACCCTCCTGTCCGCGTCGGCGGGCGCGCGCACGAGCGGCGTCGGCACCTGTCCGCGCTGCGGGTCGGACACGGTCGATCTGCCCTATCTCGGCGTCGCGCTCGACGTCTGCTCGCTCTGCTACGGCGTGTGGATCGACGGCGACGAGCTCGAGGCCCTGGCGCGCACGGCCGATCGCGCCGCGGGCCGGGCCGCCCCCGAGCCGCCGGGCGGCGAGCGCGCGGTCGCGGCGGCCATCGCGGACGATCACGTGGCGTGCACGGCGTGCGGCACCGTCGTGCCGCTGCGCCGCACGCTCCTCACCGGCCGCGGCGTGATGTGCGACGCCTGCGGCGAGCGCGCCAACGCGGAACCGTCCGAGCTCACGGCCGAGGAGAGAAGCCGCCTCGTGGACGAGACCGACGTCATGGAGGACGAGCTGCGCCGCTCGGCCGAGCGCCGGAGCACCGTCGTCGCCGTGTTTCGGGCCATCGGGACGGTGCTCGGCCTGCTGCTCGCCGGCAATCGCTGTCCTCACTGCAGCTGCAGTCGCCACAGCCACTGCTCGCACTGACCGGGGCCGCGCCGCGGCGCCCGTTCGGGCTGGGTGCCCCCGGCCAAAGACGTGTACGCTCCGTCGTCCGCCCGCTCCAACCGACCGGAGGCCGCGATGATCTCGACCCACGCGCAGTGCACCGCCACCCTCGAAGACGCGCTCTCCAAGATCGACAAGGTCATCGCCCAGCTGGGCTCGGATCCGCCCAAGGCGAACGCCAAGCGCTACCTGCAGCAGATGTTGAAGACCCTGCTGAAGAAGGCCAAGCCCACCGCGGAGGAGAAGCGGAACCTCGTGACGGCGTGCAACTGCATCCGCGGCGTGCCGCTCCAGATGCCCGAGCTCCACACGCAGCTCTACGACATCGAGGACTACGTCGACACGCTGTGAGGCGCGGGCGCGCGCCGCGGGCCCGCCTGCCGTGGCTCACGCGAGCAGAGCCAGCAGATCCTCCCGCCCGAGCGCCGCCGCCCGGCCGGTGCCCTCGAGCGCGGCGTCGGCGAGCGCGCGCTTGCGCGCGCCGAGGGCGAGCACGCGCTCCTCGATCGTGTCCTTGGCGACGAGGCGGTAGACGACGACCGGCCGGTCCTGGCCGATGCGGTGCGCGCGGTCCGCGGCCTGGTCCTCGACGGCGGGGTTCCACCACGGATCGAGCAGGAATACGTGGTCGGCCGCCGTGAGGTTGAGCCCGGTGCCGCCGGCCTTCAGCGACACCAGCATGACGGGCGGGCCGGCCGCGTCCTGGAAGCGCCCGACCACCGCGCCGCGGTCGCGCGTCGAGCCGTCGAGGCGCACGAAGTCGATGCCCGCCTCGCGGAGCTCGGGCTCCACCTTGTCGAGCAGCGAGGTCCACTGCGAGAACACGAGCGCCTTGTGGCCGTCCGCGCAGGCCTCCTCGAGCGCCTCGCGCAGCAGCGCCACCTTGGTCGAGCGCTCGGCGTGCTGGCCCGGCACGAGCCCCGCGTGACACGCCGCCTGCCGCAGCCGGAGCAGGGCCTCGAGCACGGCGAGCACGTTGCCGCGCCCGCCCTCGATCGCGCCGAGCTCGCTCACGAGCTCCTCGCGCGTCGCCGCGAGCACCGTCTCGTAGACGGCGCGCTCGCCCTCGTCGAGCTCGACCCAGAGCACGCTCTCGGTCTTGGGCGGCAAGTCCGACAGCACCTCCTTCTTCGTGCGGCGCAGCACCATCGGGCGGATCTTGGTGCGCATGCGCGCGAGCGCGTCGGCGTCGCCGGCAAGGATGGGCCGCCCGTACGTCGCCTCGAAGCTCGAGCGCCCGCCGAGCAGGCCCGGGTTCGTGTAGTGGAGCATGCTCCACAGCTCGTCGAGGCGGTTCTCGATGGGCGTGCCCGAGAGCGCGATGCGGAACTCGGCGTCGAGGCGGTAGGCGGCGCGCGCCACCTGGCTGTCGGGGTTCTTGATGGCCTGCGCCTCGTCGAGCACGCACACGTGGAAGTGCTCGGCGGCGAGCCGCTCGATGTCGAGGCGCACGATGGCGTAGCTCGTCACGACGATGTCGGCGCGCCGGTCGAGCTCGCGCCCGACGCCGCGGTAGAGCGCGACCCGCAGGGCCGGACGGAAGCGCGCGATCTCGCTCGCCCAGCCGTGGACCACGCTCGTCGGGCACACGACGAGCGCGCGCTCGCCGCGCCTGAGGGCGCACAGGACCTGCAAAGTTTTGCCGAGGCCCATGTCGTCCGCGAGGACGGCGCCGAGCCCGGCCTGCCGCAGGAACGACAGCCACGCGACGCCGCGCAGCTGGTAGGGCCGGAGCTCGGCGCAGAGGTCGTCCGGCAGGGCCGGCTCGGGCAGCGCCTCGAAGCCGTCGACGAGCGGCGCCAGACCTGCGAGCGCCGGCGGCCGGGGCAGCTCGAGCTCGTCCGCGAACGCGAGCAGCGCCGGGCGCGCGTGGGGCGACACGGCGCCGTCCGGCGCCCGCGCGGCGAGCAGCTCCGCGAGCCGATGGCCGTGGCGCGCGAGCCAGTCGTGCGGCAGCGGCGCCCAGCCGCCGCCGTCGAGCGCGACGAGGCTCTGCCCCGCCTCCCACGCGGCGAGCACTCGCTCGGGATCGGCCGCGAGCTCGCCGCGCGCGAGCGGCACCGCGTCCGCGTCCTCCGCCGACGCGCGGGCACCCGGGCCGAGCACGAAGCGCGCCGCGAGCCGCCCGTCCGGGGCGAGCGCGATCTCCGGCGCGAGAGGCGCGTCGGGGTAGAGGCGCAGGTGAGCGTCGCCGACGATGCAGCGGCTCGGCGTGGCGCGCGCCTCGCCGCGCACGCGCTCCGCCGGAGCGGGCGGCGCCGGCGGGCAGAAGGCGCGCAGCCGCTTCGCGTAGCGCGCGGCCTCGTCGCCCTCGACGATGCGGCGCTTGCCAGGCGTGAGGCCGAGCTCGGCCTCGAGCGCGGCGCACAGGCGCCGCTCGGCGCGCTCGTCGCGCTTCGGGATGGGGCCCCGCAGGTGCACGAGCCGACCGGCGTCGCGCAGGCCGCCGGGATCGATGCGCGCGCAGGGCGGGTCGCCGTAGACGAGGCTGGCGCGCACCGACAACGCCCCGCCCTCCTGCGCGACCTCCACGACGAGGCGCGGCGGCAGCTCGACGAAGCGGCGCTCGAAGCGGCGCGTCTTGATCTCGAGCGCGACGCCTTGCCGCTCGAGCGCCGGCAGCACGTCGCCGACGAGCTCGCTCACCTCCTCGGGGCCGAAGCTGCGCTCCACCGGCAGCTGCTCCCAGCGGCTGCCCGCGAGCAGGATGGCGCCGAGGGGTCGCAGCTCGGGCGGCTCGCCCGCACGAGCCAGGAGGCCGATGCCGGGGATGACGGGCGTGGCCCCCGCCGGCGGCTCGATGCGCAGCACGAGCACCTTGTCGCGCTCGACCAGGCGCGCGAGCGGGGCGAGGGGGGCGGAGCGCGGGACGACGGGCGCGCCCTCGAGGCGCACGTCGCGCGCGTCGGCGAGCAGATCGAGCAGGAACGCCACCCGGTCGGCGGGCAGCGCGGCGAGGCGCCACGACTCGAGCAGGCGCTCGATCTGGAAGTCCACCTGCGTCGGCTCGAAGGCGCCCCGCTCGCCGCGGGCGGCGGCCGACAGCAGCGGGTGGCCGAGCGGCCGCTCCTCGCCCCCCTCTACGACGACGCGGCCGAGGGCGAGCTTGTCGGCGCGGCGCGTGAAGCGGTAGCCGAGCCACGCGAGCCGGGCGCCGGTGCGGGTCGCGGGCGTCGGGGCGACCGGCGAGGCCGGGCGCAGCTCGTTCTCTTGCCCGCGGCGCGGGGCGGGCGACGACGCCGGGCGCGCGGCCGACGGCGCGGTGCGCGGTGCCGGCCGCGCCGCGGGCGCCGGTGGCGGGCTCTCGTCCTCGAGCTCCGCGCGCGCGCCGAGCTCCCCCGTCTCGGCGAGCTTGCGGCACACGAGCACGGCAGCCACGGCGTGCTCGCAGCTGTCCTCGGGCGCGTCGCAGTCGCACGTCCAGCCCTCGTCGGCCGGGTACAGGATGACGCTCGGCGCAATCGCCCGGCCGGGGGTGCGGACCCGGACGTGCAGCTCTTCGCCCGCCTTGCCTTGCGGCTCGATGCTGCGCACCGCACCCGTGCGCGACAGCTCGATGCCGCGCGACCACGTGCGCGCCGAGCTCGCCCCGCGAATCGCGGTGAACAGGGCGTCGAACGCGGCCTTGTCGAGCGCCATGCGTCGCGGGAGATGCTCGCCGGCCCGAGGCTCAGCGCGCGTGCGCGCCGTCCGGGGTCCCGCCGGACGCCGGGGGCTGCGAGGTCGACTCGGGTGCGGCCGCGGGAGCACCTGGGACCGGCGCCGCGGGCGCGGGCAGGGCCGGCGCAGTCGCCGGGACCGCGGCCTTGGCGCCGTCGGCGGGGGGCTTCGCCGGCGCCTTGCCGAGCACGCGCCTCGGCGGAATGACGACCTTGTCGCCCGGCTTCAGCTTGTTCTTGCGGGCGAGGCCGTTGTAGGCGAGCAGCTCGTCGACCGTCACCTTGTAGCGCTTGGCGATGAGCTTGAGCGACTGGCCGTCGCGCACCACGTGCACCTGGCCGGGCGGCAGCACCTTCGGCTTGGGCTTGTCCTTGACGGCAGGGGCGTCGCTCTTGCCCTTCGCACCAGCGGCCTTGTCCTTGGCCGCGGCCTTGTCCTTGGCTGCGGACTTGTCGCCCTTCGCCTTCGGCGGGACCGCACCTTTCGGCAGCGCGAGCTCCTGGCCGGGCTGCAAGCGCACACCGGGCACGAGATCGTTGAGGGCGCGCAGCTCGTCGACGGTCACCTGGTAGCGCTTGGCGATCGACTTCAGCGACTGGCCGGACGCCACGACGTGGGTCAGCGTGCCGGCCTTGATCGCCTTCGGGCCCTTGCCCTTCTTCGCGCTCGGGTCCTTCGCGAGCTTCGGACCGGTGCCCTTCGGCGGGCTCCAGCGGGCGTTGAGCTTCTTCACCGCATCCTTCATCAGGCCGATGTGGGCGCAGTGGTCGGGCTTGTCCTGACCCTTGAAGCCGGCGACGTGGTAGCCGGCGCGGTCGTAGCGCTCGAACATCTCGAGGCCGAGCACGTCCTTCTTGGTCTTCTTCGTGAGCTTGCCGCCGAGCTCGCCCACGAGGTAGTGCGCGACCTCGGCCGTCGACGCATAGCCCGGCGGGCGGATCGACGAGTAGCTCTCGAGCATCAGCTTGTGGCCGGCCGCCGCCCGGCGCGCGAACTTGAGGAAGGGCTGCAGCTGGCTCGTGTCGAGCGTGCCCTGCGCCTCGTCGGCGTAACCCGCGTAGAGCGAGTCCATGAGGACGACGGCGTCGACCTTCTTGCCGGCCGGTTGCTCCAGGATCTGCGCGATCGAGCCGTACCCGGCGCTCCACGACGTGAGCGCGAGCTTGCGCACGTGCGCCTTCGGGTTGCCGCTGCGGCGCGCCATCTCGGCCTCGACGCTCGCGAGCAGCTTCTCGAACGCCGCGGGGGTCGCGAAGGCCTGGTAGTACGGGCCCGAGCCGAGCCCGAGGTCGATGCCCACGAGCACGACGCCGTTGGCCGTCTTGACGAACTCCTTGCGCACCGCCTCGTGGCCGTGAAAGTGCACGATGAGGTCGAAGGCGCCGCTCTTCGAGATGCCACCGTGCGCCGGGGCGATCATCTGGCCCATCGAGGGGGCGCGCGACCACTTGTCGTAGATGCCCCAGCCCGGGTCGGGGGTGTTGCACGGGTTGACGCCGTCGCGCTTCCAGCTGGCGCGGTTCTCGACCTTGCCGGCGCCGTCGCCCGTGCGCGGCGGACCGGCGTCGGCGCCGGGCACCACCTGCGGGTCGGCCTTGGGCGGATCGTCGGCGCGCGCGCTGCCGGGCGCCGCGGCGAGCCCCAGCCCGAGCGCCGCGAGCACGCCGAGCCGCGCGCCGAATGTGCCGAGCCGCGTCCACATACTGCTACCGATCCTCATCTCCGGCCCCAGCCCGAACGACGTCACGTTTCGCACGGACGCAGCAGTGCTGCAGTCGAGCGACACGATTCCGACGCCGGGCGCTTTAGCAGCAACGGGACCGCGCGGCACGCGGATACGACCTTTGACTACCCCTCGAGCAGCTCCGACTCCGAGATCGATCCAGCCACGAGGGGCGCACCACCGAGAGGAGTCAGCAAAGAGAAGACCACCGAGACACGGGGACTGGAGGGCTACACGGAGCTCCTCCGTGTCCGCTCCGTGTCGCGGTGCCTCCGTGGTTCTGCTGCTCGCCCCACTTGACGCTGGGGAACGAATCTGATGGGCTGGAAAATCACGTTGCGAGCGGAAATGGCCCCGCGTGCGCTCGCTCCACAGGTCCAAGCATCATGTCCCTACGTAAGATCCTCTACCTCGGCGCCCTCGTTGCCACGGCGGGCGCGCTCGGCGCGGCGGCGGCCTGCAAGTCCGGCGATGCCGAAGGAACGGGCGCGGCCGCCGGCAACGGCACCGGTGCGAGCCACGTGGGCGGGGCGGGCGGCTCGCATCAGGGCGGCACCGGTCAAGGTGGCTTCATCTTCACCGGCACCGGCGGAGAGGCCGGCTACCAGGGCGCCGGCGGCGGCTGCGCCAGCGAGTCGGTCAAGGCCGAGAAGCAGCCGCTCGACATGTACGTGATGTTCGACCAGTCCGGGTCGATGACCGATCCGGTCGCCGGCGGCGGCGACAAGTGGGGAGCGGTGACGTCGGCGTTCGGGGCCTTCGTGCAGCAGCCCGCGGCGCTCGGGATCGGGATCGGCCTGCAGTACTTCCCGCTCGTGACGACCGCGCAGTGTCCCGCCTCGTGCCAGTCGAACGCCGACTGCGCCGGCTGCGGCTCGTGCTTCGTCGTGAACGGCACCGGCACCTGCAGCGGCGTCGATTCGTGCAGCACCGTCGACTACGCGACGCCGGAGGTGCCGATCCAGACGCTGCCGGCCGTCAGGGCCGACGTCCTCACCTCGCTGCTCGGCCACGTGCCCGTCGGCGCCACGCCGACGAGCGCCGCGCTCGCCGGGGCGGTGAGCTACGCGACGAGCTGGGCGAGCGCGCACCTCGACCACGTGACCATCGTGGTGCTCGCCACGGACGGCGACCCGACCGAGTGCGACACGAACCTCGCGAACATCAACGCCATCGCCGCGGGCGCGGCCGCGGGCACCCCGCGCGTGCTCACCTTCGTCATCGGCGTCGGCACGTCGCTGTCGGCCCTGAACGGCATCGCGGCGGCCGGCGGCACGACGGCGGCGTTCCTGGTCGACACCTCGCAGGACGTGGGCGAGCAGTTCCTGAACGCGCTCAACCAGATCCAGGGCCAGGCGCTCGGCTGCGTCTACCAGATCCCGCAGCCGCAGCAGGGCACCATCGACTACACGAAGGTCAACGTCGAGTACACGCCGGGCCTCGGCGGCGGGACGCAGCCCTTCCCGAAGGTCTCGGGCCCGGCCGACTGCCCGCCGAACGGCGATGCCTGGTACTACGACGACAACCAGAGCCCGCAGCAGATCCTGCTCTGCGACGCGACGTGCAACAAGGTCAAGGCCGACGCCGGGGGCGAGATCGACATCGTGCTCGGCTGCACCACCATCGTGCCATGAGGCCCCGCGTGAAGATGGCGGACGGGAGATCGACGATGACGCGCTTGGGATTGGGAGCTTGTGGCCTGGCACTGGGGCTCGCCGGATGGCTCGGTTGCTCGTCGAACGAGACGGTCGGCCTCGGCACGGGTGGCAACGGCACCGGTGCGAGCGGCAACAGTGGCGGCCACGGCGGCCAGACGACCTCCTCCTCGACGACCTCCAGCCAGACGGGCGGCTCCGGCGGCACGACGACCTCGAGCCAGCCGGGTGGCGCCGGTGGCGCCGGCGGCAGCACGACCTCGAGCCAGACGGGCGGCTCCGGCGGCTCGGGCAACGTCGGTACGGGCGGCTCGGGCGGCGACCCGGGCGAGACCGACGCCGACGCCGACGGCTGGACACCCAACCAGGGCGACTGCTGCGACACCCCCAACCTCTGCTCCGCCCCGGCGCTCGTGAACCCGGGCGCCTACGAGTACCCGGGCAACCTCGTCGACGACGACTGCGACCCGGCCACCTCGGATCTGGTCGCGCCGGCCGACTGCAGCCCGGCACCCCTCAGCCCGCCGACGACGAGCGACGCGCTCATCCAGGCGATGGACCTCTGCCAGACGACGACGGAGAACCCGCCGCTCGCGCAGAAGAAGTGGGGCGTCATCTCGACGGCGCTCACGCTCGCCGACGAGTCGACGACGCTGCCCGCGAACGACAACGTGCAGGCGGGCGTGCTCGCGCAGTACGGCAGCGACGCCCAGCAGGGCAAGCCGAGGCGCGGCCCCACCATGGCCTCGCTCTCGTCGGGCACGGCGCGGGCGCCGGGCGACGCGGGCTACGTGCACCCGCAGAACGGCTCGCAGGCGGGCCAGACGGGCAACTTCAACGGCAACACGCAGGTGAGCGCGCCGGCGAGCTTCCTCGGGCCGAACGGCGGGAAATTCCCCTCGCCCGCGAACTGCCCGGCGTGCAACGGCGCCGCCTGCACGCAGGCCTACGACAGCGTGTCGCTCCGGGCGCGCATCCGCGTGCCGACCAACGCGAAGTCGTTCTCGTACGCCGTGAAGTTCTATTCGGCCGAGTTCCCCGAGTACCTCTGCCAGGCCTACAACGACTTCTTCGTCACGCTGCTCACGAGCTCGTGGCTGCCCGACCCGAACGCGAACCCGCCCGAGCTGCCCCTGCCCGCGGATGGCAACATCGCGATCGACGCCCTCGGCGGGCAGCTCTCGGTCAACAACGGCTTCTTCCAGGTGTGCTTCCCGCCGCTCGGCTCGCCGCCGGGCACCTGTCCCTCGGGCACGCTCGAGCTCGTCGGCACGGGCATGGGCGGCTGGGGCAACAACCTCACCGACGGCGGCGGCACCGAGTGGCTCACGAACACGGCGCCCGTCGTGCCCGGCGAGACGATGGAGATCGAGTTCATGATCTGGGACGCCGGCGACCACAACGTCGACTCGCTCGTGCTGCTCGACCGCTTCCGCTGGAGCGTCGACGCCTCGCCCGTGGGGCTGTCGAAGTAGGCCGCGAGGCCCTGGAGAACGTCATGACCATCCGCAAGCTCCCCTCGCGCGCGCTCGTCACTTCGCTCGCCCTCGCCGCCGTGCCCGCGGCGCTCGCGGCCTTCGCCGGCTGCGACACCCAGGGCGAGATCGTGCTCGGCGCCGGCAACGGCGGCTCGGGCGCCAGCACCACGAGCCACCAGGGCGGCTCGGGTGCGAGCACCGGCGGCACCACCCAGAACGGCGGCAACGGCGGCGCCGGCAACCACCCGAACGGCTGCGTCGACAACGGCGACTGCAGCAGCGACCCCGGCGGCCCGGTGTGCGACCCGGCGACGGGCAACTGCGTCGTGTGCCTGCCCGATGGCACGGGCTGCAGCAGCACCGAGTACTGCGACCCGGTCTCCCACGACTGCGTCACGGGCTGCGCCACCGAGCAGGAGTGCGTCGACCTCGGCTTCCAGCACTGCGACCTGCAGACGCACCAGTGCGTCATCTGCCTGACCGACGACGACTGCCTGCCGGGCACGGTGTGCTCGGCCGAGCGCATCTGCGAGTTCGGCTGCAACGCAAACCACGATTGCCCGGCCGGTCTCACCTGCTGCACCGACCAGTGCAAGAACCTCGTGGCCGACCCGGACAACTGCGGTCAGTGCGGCCACCCCTGCCCCGGCGGGGTCAACACCGTCGAGGCCTGCCTCGGCCAGGTGTGCGCGTCGGCGTGCATCGGCGCCTTCGCCGACTGCAACGGCGACCTCGGCGACGGCTGCGAGTGGAACACGATCCTCGACGGGCCGTGCCTGTGCGCGCCGGGCTCGACGCAGCCCTGCTACCAGGGCACGCCGGGCACCGAGAACGTCGGGCCGTGCCACGGCGGCACGCAGACCTGCGACCCGAGCGGTACCTCGTGGGGCGCGTGCCTCGGACAGGTGCTGCCGCACTACGAGCTCTGCGCCAACGCCGTCGACGAGGACTGCAACAACGTCGTCGACGACGTCGTCGACATGGACGGCGACGGCTGGACGACCTGCAACGGCGACTGCTGCGACGTTGCGAGCGCCTCCTGCCCGAGCCCGCGGCTCGTGAACCCGGGCGCCCTCGAGGCCCTGAACGACGGCATCGACAACGACTGCGACCCCGCCACCTCGGACTCGGTCGCCCCCGCCGCGTGCTCGAACGTGGCCGACTTCACCGCCGTGACGGCCACCCAGGTCGCCCAGGCCATGGACCTCTGCCAGACGACGACGGCCAACCCGCCCATGGCGTCGAGAAAGTGGGGCCTCATCAGCGCCGTGCACCGCTTCGCGAACGGCGCGACCCCGAACGCGACCGACCTCGCGAGCCTGCAGAACAACCAGACCGCGATCCTGACGGCCTTCGGGACGGGCGGCGTCGTGCCGAAGAAGGGCGCGACGCTGGGGGTCATCTCCTCGGGCATGGCGCGCGACGCCAACGACGCGGGCTGGGTGTTGCCGATCGCCGGCACGACCTTCACCTCGGCCATCGGCTTCCCGGGCGCTCCGCCGCTGTCCACCTACGTCAACGCCCACGGCGGTGGGCTCGTGCCGGGCCAGTGCGCCGGCACGACCTGCCCGGTCGGCACGGGCGCAAACGACTCGGTCAACATCCGGCTCTCCATCCGCACGCCGACCAACGCCCAGGGCTTCTCGTACGATTTCCGCTTCTACTCGGCGGAGTACCAGACCTACCAGTGCACGACGTTCAACGACTACTACCTCGCGATGTTGACCTCGGGCGCCCCGGCGATTCCGGCCGACCACCAGATCTCCTTCGACGCCCTCAACAACGCCGTGTCGGTGAACAACGGCTTTTTCCAGGACTGCGGCGGCAACGGCAAGAACTGCGGGCCCTGCCCCTTCGGCACGGCCTCGCTCGCCGGCACGGGCTTCGACCAGGTGCAGGGCGGCTCGACCGAGTGGCTCACGACCGACGCGCCCATCGTGCCGGGCGAGACCATCACGCTCGAGCTCGTCGTGTTCGACGTGAGCGACCACATCTACGACACGCTCGTCCTGCTCGACAACTTCCGCTGGAGCCTCTCCCCGGTCGTGCTCGGCACGCACACCTGACGACGCCCGCGCTGCGGCACTTCGCTGCGCGAGCGAGCCGGCTGCTTCATGCCCTGAGGCGTGGCGCGCGCGAGGCTAGACCTCGGACAGCTGGTTGTTCTGGATGACCCAGGTGCGCGTCTGGAACGGCGCCGCCGCGGCCACGCGGTCGGTGTTGTGGTCCTCGTGCGCGAAGTCCTCGGGCGCGAAGTAGTAGACCGAGGTGAGCTGCGTGGCGTCGACCTCGATGGTCGAGAAGCCCACGGTGTCGTTCGAGGCGTAGACCATCGAGGGGTTGGCCTGCATCAGGAACTCCTCGAGGTGCAGGATGAGCGCGGCGACGCCGGTGTTCTGGCTCGCGCCCGGCACGACGGCGTCGACCTTGCCGCGCGTGAAGCCCTTGAAGCTCTCGCTCGAGACCTGCACGCCGGTGAACTCGTGGACGTTGTAGGCGCCGGTCGCGCCCTTGCCGTAGTCGCTCACGTACGCCGAGTGGATGTCACCCGAGATGATGACCGTGTTCTCGATGCCGCGCAGCGTGTCGAGCAGCTGGGTGCGCTTGTCGGGGAAGCCGTCCCACTGATCCACGCTGAAGAGATAGGGCTCGGGGAAGAAGGCCTGGAACAGGCTCGCCCCGGAGTGGATGTCGGCGCTGTCGGGCAGCCCCTCGAGGCTCGGCGGGAAGCTCGCGGGGCGCATGTCGATGATCATGGCGGCGAGCGAGATCGAGGTGCCGAGCACCTTCCAGGTGGCGGTCGCCTGGCTCAGCGTGTTGTCGAGCCAGGTCTGCTGAGCGGCGCCGAACAAGTCCTGCGACTGCGCCGACGCGGCGAAGCGCGCCCGCGCGAAGATGTCGAAGGTGCGCTTGTTGACGAGGTAGCGCGCATTGATGCCGTCGTTCGAGAAGAGCTTGCCCTTCTGGAAGCGCAGCTCGTCGATGCTCATGCCGCGCGGGGCGCCCGCCGGGTCGATCGGCGTCATGCCCGTGGTCAGGTCGTTGATGGCCGAGATGGTCACGTTGCCGGTGAGCGCGGCCGCGGCGCGGGCCTGGGCCTCGGCGGCCGTCATCGTCGGGACGGCCGCCTGGTAGTCGGCCTCGAGCGCCGCGAGGGCCGCGAACTTGTAGCTGGCGAACACCCCGGCGTCGATGTCGAGGTACGGCGCCCAGCCCGCCGCCGCGGGATCCTCGCCGGCCGCCGCGAGCGCGGTCTGGTCGACGACCACGGTGCCGTAGAAGGCGTCCTCGGCGACCAGGTGGTCCGGCCGATAGGTGCGGGTGTCGCTCATCACGAGGTGCAGGTGCTGGCCGAACTCGAAGTCGCGGTGAATGACCGTCGCCGGATCCACGATGGGCACGTGGTCGGCGTCGACGGCGAGCGCGCCCTCGGCGTCGATGCCGAACTCGCACGGCATGTGCTCGAAGTAGGCCTGCTCGGCGGCGCGGCGGCGCTCGGTCCGGGCGGTCTCGTCCACCTTGCCGTCGTAGTAGGTGGACGTGTCCTGCCAGCAGTCGTCGGTGAACTCGTGGTCGTCCCAGATCGCGATGAAGGGCACGCTCTCGTGCACGCGCTGCAGGTACGGATCGGTGCGGTAGGCCTTGTAGAGCTCGCGGTAGTTCGACAGCGACTGCGCGGCGTAGTGCGTGACGTCGCCGTTCGCGTCCGTGAAGGCGATGGCGCCGGCGGTGTCCGTGAAGGCGACGCCGCGCGCGCCGGGCGTGCTCTGGAAGTTCGGGTCGCCGGTCGTCTCGTAGATGTAGTCGCCGAGGTGCACGACGAAGTCGAGCTCGTCGACGATCTCGAGCATCTTGGCGTAGGCGTTGTAGAAGCGCCCGATGAAGTCCTGGCACGACACGAAGGCGAACTTCACCGGCACGTCGCTGCCCGCCGCGGGCGCGGTCTTGGTGCGGCCGGTGCGCGACACGTACTTCGTGCCGCCCTTGTCGTAGACGAAGCGGAAGTAGTAGTAGCTGCCGGCCGCGAGCCCGGAGACGCGCAGCTTGATGACGTGGTCGTGGGCGGCGGTGGCGAGCAGGGCCTGCGTCGCCACCACGTCGGCGAAGGCCGAGTCGCGCGCGATGGTGAGCGTGAGCGGGATGTCCGCGCTGCCGTCCTCGACGCGCGTCCACAAGACGACGCTCTCGGGCCGGGGGTCGCCGGAGGCGACCGACTGCTTGAAGAAGGCGTCGCCCGGCACGAGCACCTCGGCGGGCGTCTCCTCCTCGTCACCCTTGCAGTCGGCGAGGAGGGCGGGCGCCGCGAGACCGATGCCGGCGAACTGCAGCAGCAAGCGACGCGACACGCGCGGCGCGTCGGGGGCGTCGGTCGGGGTGCCTGCGGGGGCGTGCTCGTCGGCGGGGCGCTGTTTCATGATTTCCTCGGCGGTACGGGAGTCGAGATATCCGGCAATGGGCGTCCATACCACGCCGCCGGGCGGCCGGCCGCGCCGAACGGCCCGGCCTGCAACTGCCGGCCAAGAGCTGGGAGGGAGACAAGCACGGACTCACGGAGACCAGGCCCCGGCCAACCGGGCGGTCCGCGCCGAGCTCCGTGGTTCCGTTCGCTCCGCTTCGTGTAGGCTCCCCGGGCCGCGCCCGGCGAGGCCCTCGTGCGCGGGAGCGCGAGCATGACAGAGACCAGCGAGACCATCGTGGCACGCGAGCGAGATCGGGAGCCGGCGGCCGCGGCCGTGGGCGGCGCCGAGGAGGCGTTCCGCAAGACCGCCGCCGACCTCGAGTGGCCGTGGCTCTGCGACACGCTGGCCGCGCGCTGTCAGAGCGAGCGCGGCGCCAAGCGCCTCGGGAGCCTGCGCCCCGCCCCCACGCTCGCGGAGGCCGTCGCCCGCGCCGAGCTCGCCCGCGAGGCGCTCGATGCGCTCGACGTCGGCGCGGGCCTGCCCGCACGGGCGTTCCCGGACGTCGAGGAGCTCGCGGCCCGCATCGCGCGCGGTGGCGAGGCGCGCGGCGACGAGCTGCGCCGCGTGGCGATCGTCCTCGCGTACGCCGACGAGCTCCGCGCCTGGGCGCGCGCGCAGGCGGTCGAGCGGCCGGCCCTCGGCGCCGCCGTGAGCTCGAGCCCCGCGCTCGCAGCGCTCCGCGCCGAGCTCGACCGCACGCTCGAGCCCGACGGCCGGGTGAGCGACGCCGCCTCGGTCGGCCTGCGCGACGCGCGCCGGCGCGTCGGCAAGCTGCGCCAGCGCATGCAGGGCGAGCTCGCGCGCCTGTGCGCCCGCTACGCCGACGTGCTGCGCGACGCGGGGCCGGTGGAGCGCGACGGGCGCTACGGCCTGCCGGTTCGGGCCGACTCGCACCGCTCCGTGCCCGGCATCGTGCTCGGCACGAGCGCGACCGGCGTCACGCTCTACGTCGAGCCGCCCGAGATCACCGAGCTCGCCAACGAGCTCGCCCTCGCGGCAAGCGAGGTGAGCCGCGAGGAGCAGCGCGTGCTGCGCGAGCTGTGCCGGCAAGTGCAGGCGCTGTCCGGGCCGCTCGCCGAGGCCTTCGAGGCCTGCGTGCGCGCCGACGTGCTCGCGGCGCTCTGCCAGTACGCGGCCGCGACGCGCGCCGTCGTCTTCGTGCCGGACGCCGAGCCCCGGCTCGAGCTCGAGGGCATGCGCCACCCGCTGCTCGTGGCGCGGGGCGTCGAGGTGGTGCCGAACGACCTCGCCCTCCGCTCCGGCCAGGCGCTCGTCGTCTCGGGGCCGAACGCCGGCGGCAAGACCGTGGCGCTCAAGTGCCTGGGCCTCGCGGCCTGGATGGCGCGCGCCGGCGTGCCGGTGCCGGCGCGGCGCGAGTCGCACATCGGGTTCTTCGACGAGGTGCTGAGCGACATCGGCGACGCGCAGTCGCTGGCGCAGTCGCTCTCGACCTTCAGCGCCCACGTGGCGAACCTCGGCCGCATCGTCGGGCGCGCCGCGCCGCGCGTCCTCGTCCTGCTCGACGAGGCGGCCGGCGGCACCGACCCCGAGGAGGGCGCCGCGCTCGCCGTGGCGGTGCTCGAGACGCTGCTCCAGCGCGGCGCGGCCGTGGCCGTCACGACCCACCACGAGCGGCTGAAGGAGCTCGGGGCCACGGATCCGCGCTTCGCCAACGCCGCCGTCGGCTTCGACTTCGAGCGCATGCTGCCGACCTTCCGCCTCGCGCTCGGCGCCCCCGGCGCGTCGAGCGCGCTCGAGGTGGCGACGCGTTTCGGCCTGCCGCCCGAGGTGGTCACGCGCGCGCGCACCCTCTTGTCCGGCCCGGCGCGCGACCGCGAGCGGCTGGTGCGCGAGCTCGAGCAGGAGCGCCACCGGCTCGAGGCCGAGCGCGCCGCCGCGGAGGCCGAGCGCGCGGCGGCGACGGCGCTCCGCGCCGAGCTCGAAGAGGAGCGCGCGGCCGTGCGCACGCGCGAGCGCGAGAAGCTGGCGCGTGCCTCCGGCAAGCTCTACGGGGAGGTGAAGCAGGCGCGCCTCCGGCTGCGCGCGCTCGTCGAGGAGCTCGGGAGCGCGGCGCGCGATCCGGCCGTGGCCGAGCGGCTCCGCGCCGCCGAACGCCGCGTGGACGAGGAGGCGCGCCTCGTCGGCATCGACGGCAAGGTCGGGCGCGCGCTCCGCGCCGACGACGCCGCCCTGCGGCGCCCGGTCGACGCTCCGGCCCTGCGACCGGGCGCGCGCGTCTGGGTCGCGCGGCTCGGTGCGGTGGCCGAGGTCGTGTCTGCGCCCGAGCGGGGACAGGTCGAGGTGAAGGCCGGCGCCTTCACCCTGCGGGTGCCGGTGGGCGAGCTCGCGACGCCGAGCGCGGCGCAGCGGACGGCGGGCGGCGCGGCGCGGGCCGCGCGCGAGCGCCAGGCGAAGGAGCGGGCCCCGAGCGGCGCGTCGACGAGCGCCCGCGCCGACACGACGGCGCGCATGGTCCGCACGAGCTCCGCCACCTGCGATCTGCGCGGCCAGCGCGTGGACGAGGCCATCGCGAACCTCGAGCGCTTCCTCGACGACTGCGCGCGGGCCGGCGAGGCAGCGGCCTTCGTGCTCCACGGCCACGGCACGGGCGCGCTCCGGAACGCCCTGCGCGAGCACCTCGCGACCCACCCCCGCGTCGCCGCCCTGCGCCCGGCGGCGATCGAGGAGGGGGGCGACGCCTTCACGGTGGTGTGGCTGCGCGCCTGACACCGGCGCACCCCCGGACGGCGCGTGCGCCGGTCCTGGGACCGGGATTGCGCGGGTGACCTGATCGCGCGTACTCTCGACCCTGAGACAATTCGCATGGCGCGTGTCCTCATCGTCGGCAGCGATGCCCTGGTCACGCGGTCGTGGGTTCGTGCCCTGTTGCGGCGCAACCACGAGCCGCGTGCCATTCGCAGCACGAGCGAGTGCTGCGAGGCGGCCGCCGACGGCTGGCGCTTCGAGGTGGCGGTGGTCCACCCGTCGGCGAGCGAGAGCGACGTCGCGGCGCTCCACCGCCTCGGCACGCTGGCGGAGGCACGCTCGCTCGTGGCGCTCACCGGCGACCCGCTGCCCGTGCTTCCCCCGGCGGGAACCGTGCCCTGTCAGGTGCAGGCCTTCCTGCGACCGGGCAGCGAGCGCGAGCTGCTCGAGCTCGTCGACCGCTGCCTCATGGAGCGCACCGCGGACTTCGAGCCGGAGCGCGACGCGAGCGGCGAGCCGGACTTCGAGCCGGAGCGCGACGCGAGCCGCGAGCCGGGTTTCGAGCCGGAGCTCGAGGGGATCCGCTCGGTACCGAAGCCGCCGAGCGGCGTGCGGCGGCGCTTCCCGAGCAACCCCCCGCCCCACGCGGCGACCCTGCCGACCGTGCGCGTGCTGGTGGTGGACGACGATCTCTCGTTCGCGAACGGCTGCGCCCGGCTCCTCGCCACGGTGTGCTGCGACGTCGTCGTCGCGACGGACGGCGCCGAGGCGCTCGCCCTGTTGCTCCTGCGGGAGTTCGACCTCGTCTTCTGCGACCTCGATCTACCGCGCATCGGCGGCGCGACGCTGTTGCAGGAAGTCCGGGCGCGCAACGTGCAGGTGCCGTTCGTGCTCATGAGCGCCGACGGCGTGCGCTCGGACGCGTCGCGCGGCAGCCTCGTGTTCCTGCGCAAGCCGATCGCGGCTCCCACCCTGCTCGCGCTGGTCGACGAGGTGCGGGCGCGGCCCAGCAATCTCGGCACGAAGCGCTCCTAGGCGGCACTCGAGCCGTCCGACCGAGCGTGCGCTGCGCCCGCCGGAATGCCCGGCCCGCGCGCGGACGGCTCTTCAGTCGAAGAGGCGTGTCACGAACCAGCCGGCGTCGTCCTTGTTGCCGACCGCCACGATGCGGCCGTCGGGCAAGAGCGCCACGCCGTAGAGGGAGTACTTCGGCGGGGAGCCCCCAGGCGGCACGAAGGCGACGGTGCCGAGCTCTCCGAAGGCGGGGTCCTCGAGGCCGTCGCCGTCGACTCGCACGACGTAGCCCTCGTGCTCCAACGAGCCGAAGCCGAAGCCGGCGAACACGATCTTCCCGTCCGCCGGCGCGGCGCAGCCCCAGGCCTTGTTCGTGGGGCCGAAGATGGCGTACGCGATGTCCCCACCCGACGGCCACACGGGCACGCCCGCCGGCGTCAGCCGGCCGAGGCTGGCGACGGACTGGCTGATGTGATCCTCGCCACAGAGGACCAGATCGCCGCCCGGCAGGCGCACGATCTGGTGCGTGAAGTGGTACCCGCTGCCGAAGGACACGCTGCCGGTGGTGCCGAAGGCCGCGTCGGGCTCGCCGGCGCTCGTGAGACGCGTGACCCAGAACGCCGGAGGGCTCGCCGCGAGGTCCTGCCCCGCCACGACGACGAGGCCGTCCGGATCGACGAGCACCGACTCGAGCCTGGTGTCGTCGCGGTCGTCGAAGGTGCCGCCCGAGAACGAGGCGTCGAGCGCGCCGCTCGCCTCGAGGCGCAGCACGATGCCGTGCGGCGGTGCCGCGAGGTCCGTGCCGGCGACCAGCATCTTGCCGTCCGGCTGCACCGCCACCGCCCAGCCCTCCGAGCCCTGGGAGTAGGTGACGGTCGACGTGCGCAGCACGCCCCCGTTGCCGAAGGCGTCGTCGGGCGAGCCGTCCGCGTTGAGGCGCACCACCGTGAGCTGGGAGCTCGAGACGCCGGTCGCGACGATCTTGCCGCTCGCGACGTCGAGGGCCAAGCCGTGGAGCTGACCGGTCGTCGGCAGGACCGCCACGGCCGCACCGTTGAAGGTCGCGTCGGGCGCGCCTCCCGGGCCGAAGCGCATCACGGCCCAGCCGCTGTTCGCGGCGAGCGTCCCGCCGACGACGAGCGCGCCGTTCGGCTGCACCACCACGCGGAGCGCCGCGGCGCCGGTCGTGCCGCCCGGCGGCAACGTCGACAGCGCGCCGTCCGAGTCGAAGCTGGCGTCGAGCGTGCCCGGCGTGTCGGCGACGAGCAGCGGCACGTCGACCGGGGTCGCGAGCGAGGCGGCGTCGCGCAGGCTCGCCACGACCGCGCCGTGCGGGGCCGCCGCCGTCGCCTGCACCAGGAGCTCCCCGGACGACTGACTCGCCGGGAAGAGGACGGGCTCGGCGGTCACGCCGGCCGGGAGCCCCTCGAGCACGAGCGTCACGTCGCCGACCGGACCGCTGCGCGCGACCGTGACGCCGAGCACGGAGGAGCCGCCGCGGAGCACGCGCACGAGGTCGCCCGTCGGCGCGAGCACGAGCGACGCGACCGCGCCACCGCCGCCTCCCGAGGCACCGGTGGCGTCACCACCGCCGCGCTCGAAGTCTCCCAGGATCGAGGTACACGAAGCGGCGCTCGCCGCGAGGAGCGCCGCGACCTGGATGCTCACGCGTGCCCGTCGGGCCATGGTGTGCCTCCTGCGTTGCGAGTGTACCCCCGCCGGGCGCCGCTGGCCCGCGTCGATCGATGCACAGGCGCCGCTACGGGCAGGAGACGATTTCCCAGCCGCAGCTGCCGCCGCTCGGGATGCAGTTGCCCGTGGGCCCCGCGACCGTCACGCCGTCGGGACAGAGGTAGTTCATCATGCCGAGGGCCGGGCCACAGTCGGACACCTGGCAGGTGGGCTCGCACACCTGCTGCGTGCACACGCCACCGTTCGGCGCGCAGATGCCGCAGCTCGCGTTGCAGCAGTACTCGCCCGCGGCGCAGGTGTTGCTGCCGCAGGTCGCCTGCTCGCAGCCGCAACCGCACTCGTCCGAGAACCCGACGCCCGAGGCGCAGGCGTACTTGATGAGCGCGCACTCGGCCGGGTCGGTCGAGATGTACTCGCGCGCCGGGTCCTTGCAGTGCTTGGCGGCGGGCTGCTTGGCGGGCCGGCAGATGCCGCTGCAGTCGGCGCCCCCGTTTTCGGGGTCGCAGCTGTCGCGCGGATCGTCCACGCAGATCTTGCCGCTCGGGCAGGGGATGCCCGCGAAGCCGCCGCACATCTGGCGCAGGCTCTCGTCGTTCACGCCGACGCCCTCGCCGGTCGCGTCCGGCCCCTCGGCGACGCAGGCGGGCAGCGCGAGCGCGACACCGGCAACGAGCAGCATCCAGGACTTCTTCATGGGTTCATCCCCTTCGGTGGTTGGGTCGTGTGTAGGCGGGCCGCTACTCAGGGCCCACAGAGCGCCCGTTTATCCTACCTCGGAGCACAACACAAGACCCAAGACCACCTACTCGGCCGACGGCTTCGGTCGCGGCGACTTGCGCGGCGCGCACGCCCAGCCTCACCCCGCCGGTCCCGCCGCGAGCCCCGCGCGCAGGGCCTCGCCGAGCGCCCCGAGCGCCGCGTGGCGCTCCGCGCCGTCGAGGCCGCGCACGGACGGGAGCGTCACCACCCGCCGCGCCCAGCGCCCGGCCTCGCGCGCCACCTCGGCCTGCTGCCTCGCGTAGGCGCGCGCGTAGCGCACGAGCGCCTGCGCGTCCGGGAGCTCGGGCACGTCGAGCCCGGCGAGGCGCGCGCCGAGCCCGGGCGGCAGCGCGCGGTTCAGGACCGCGGCGCTCGGCGCGAGGCCCACCTCCTCGAGGGCCGCGGCGAAGCGTTCGGCGACGTCCGCGGCGTCGGTGCGCACGGCCGCGACGAGCAGGATCTCGGTCGACGGGTCCGCGAGCCAGCGCCGCGCACGCTCCACGCGCTCGAGCAGCTTGGCGAGCAGCCCCTCGGCGAGCGCCATGAGCTCGGCGAGGTCGAGCAACAGGGCGGAGCCGCCGATGCGCATCACGCCCGCGAGCACGCGCCGAGCGATGCCGCGCGGCGCCCGCCGCACCCCCTGCCGACCGAGCCGCCGCAAGAGCGCCACGAGCCGCCCCTCGAGCAGGGCCGCGATGCGCTCGGGCCGCCGCAGGAACTCGACCGCGCCGAGCCCCGGCGCCGTGTCGACGACGAGGTGCGCGAGCTCGGGGTCGTGCTCGACCCACTCGGCGACGCGCGCCGCGGCGAGCAGATCGGTCGCGCTCGCGAGCCGCTCGGCGAGCGCCACGAAGAGCGGATTGGCCAGGAGCCGCGCGCGCGCCGCGGCGTCCGGCGAGGCCTCGACCGCCCAGCGGTGCAGCGTCTGCTCGGGCGCGAGCAGCGCGGCGCGCAGGCTGCCGCTGCCGGGGACGTCGGCCTCCCCCGCGCCGAGGTCGAGCCCGAGGGCCGTGCCGAGGCGCAGCGCGGGGTCGATGCCGAGCAGGCCCACGCGCGCGCCGCCCCGTGCGAGCGCGAGCGCGTAGCCGGCCGCGAGGGTCGTCTTGCCGACGCCCCCGGCCCCGAGCAGCACGTGCAGGCGCGCGCTCATGCGACCTCGACGCGCGCCGCGAGCGCGTCCGCGCACGCCTCGACGATGCGGCGCGGCTGCGTGTCCCCGCGCGCCACGAGCACGTCCTCGAGCGCGAGCACACCGTCGCTCGTCAGGCCGGCGAGCGCCGCGACCAGCTCGCGCTCGGTGCGCGCCCGCGCGCGGAGCTCGGCGTCGAGCCCGACGAGCGCCGCGTGCTCGTCGGGCGGCAGGGCCGCGCCGAGCGCCGCGAGCCAGCCGGCGGGCGCGGGCGACGCAAAGAAGCGCGTCACGCTGCGGTTGACGATCGCGAGCACGGGCGGCCGGCCGAGGGAGCGGGCGACGCGCGGGACGAGCTCGAGCGTCTCGGCGACGGCGAGCTCCTCGGGCAGCGCGACCGCGACGACGCTCGTCCAGGCGGGGTCGCGCATCATCTGTGCGATGCGCTCGACCTCGAGCCCGAGCAGGCCGGACGCGCGCAGCTCACCCAGCGTCGTCGGCATGTCGAGCACCGAGGCGCCGTGCCCGGTCGCGGGGGCGTCCACGACGATGTGGTCGAAGGCGAGCCCGGCCTCCGCCTCGGCCTGGGACGAGAGCCAGAAGAGCGAGCCGAGGAAGAGCATCTCGGCGATGCCGGGCGCGGCGTCGACGAAGCGGCCGAGCGCGCCGCGCACGATGCGCCGGTGGAACAGGCCGAGCCCGAGGTGGTCGACGAAGTACGCGCGCAGGGCCTCGTCGAGCTCGTAGCGCGCGACCGACAGCCGCTCGGCGACGAGCACCGGGTCGGTCCCGGCCGGGGGCAGGCCGAACCACGGCGCGATCGCCTCGGCGAGCGTCCACTCGAACACGAGCGTGCGCTGGCCGCGCCGCGCGAGCGACAGGCCGAGCGCGGCCGCGACGGTGCTGCGCCCGACGCCGCCCTTGCCGAGCACGAAGACGATCTTCGACGGCGCGTGCGTCACGGCGGGGAGCCTACCGCACGGGTCCGCGGGCGGGGTGGCTCGCGACCGTGCGGGCGCCGCGCTATGGACGGAGGTCGATGCGCGCTCCCACCCGCACCCCACGCCGCTCGCGCCTCGCCCTCGTGCTCTCCGCCTGCGGGGCGCTCGCCGCGCTCGGGCTCGCCGCCGAGGGACGCGCCGACGGGCCCCCGAAGGCGCGCTGGACGGCCGCGACGCCGGACGCGATGGCGGAGGCCGCGCTCGCCCGCGCCGCGCGCGGTGGCGACGATGCGCTCGCGGGGCTCGTCGTGGCGGCGGCGCTCGACGAGCGCGCGAGCTTCGGCAAGGTGCGGGCGGGGCTCGCGGCCCTGGCCGCGGGCGGAGGCCCCCTCGCGAGCGAGGCGCGCCTGCTCGGCCGCGTCCTCGCGCCGGCACCCGCGCCCGAGCCCTGGGTGGATCTCGCCACGCGCGCCTACGATGTCGCGCCGGATCCGGACGGTCTCGTCCGCAGCTTCGCCGTGCTCGGCCCCTTCCGCGACCCGGGCGACGGGCTCGCGCGCCGCGAGGGACCCGAGGCGCCGGCCGAGCGCTGGTCGAACGGCGCGGCCGACTACAGCTGGGGCGCGTACACCGTGACCTGGCGGCGCGCGCTGCCGGAGTCGGCCACCGCGCGCGGGCTGCCGCTCGACCTCTACGTGTCGCCGCGCACGGAGACCTGCTCCTACCTCGCCAGCAAGGTGACCCTCCCGGCCGGCACCGCCTCCGTCGTGGCGCACGTCGCCTCGACCGGCACGGTGCGCGTCATCTGGGACGGCGCCGACGTGGGGCTCGGCGCGGAGGTGCACCCGAGGCTCGTGCTCGACCGGCTCGCCGTGCGG